>NZ_JBITPH010000018.1:0-230147 GCF_050467685.1 Paenibacillus sp. NRS-1782 | reverse complement strand
TTAATCAACAGACGTGATATAAAGCTTATTAATTGGTTGATATATCTTCCTAGGCCAGTTTTCTCAAACTACAACGTGAACCCTAAGAAACAACGTAAAAAAGCTCCAGACCTTAGGCCCAGAGCTTTCTTTGTTTAGGTCAGTTATTATTTTGCGTCCGAAGGCAATGAACTGGCTGCGCCCCAAATTTCCACATTAACTTTGTTTGTACCACCCCGGAACTGAATTGTATATCGTCCAGAACGCAAACCGTCCGAAAATCCCGCATCAGTACTTCTCCAAACTGTTTCACTGTTTTTGCTGATTGTCTTGCTGTCAACATACACTTTACCAGAATCGTTGTGCTGTACAGTAAAATCAACCGGGGCATTAGCATAATTTCTAATGCGCAATTTAACATGCCCAAAACCCTTAGGAACCTCGAAGCTACCCGGTGCAGTTGCACTTCCCCCTACAGTAAAGTTAAAAGAATTCCCCACGCTCTGAGGAGTTATGACATGGTCACCAGTAGTTGTTGTACCAGTATCTCGGGTCGCCTTAGTGGATGTGTTCGCCGAAATCTTATCAGGATGAGGTACTGCTGCAACAAAAAGCAGTAAAGCAGCAATAATAATCGCTATTTTTTTCATGATATTCCCTTCTGGTCATATATTTACATTATAATGATAACATTCACATCTGTTTTACAGGCGTTTTATCACATTTCATAAAGGAGAGAGATACATGTATTCCCTAAGCGGTACCATTGCTTTAATATCAAGCATGTCTATGTTTTGGCTTTTATACTATTTAAGAGTCACCCATTCCGCAGGATTTAATGATGCTTTTTACTTATTTCCACTGATCTTAATTGTTCTTTGTATTTATTTTTATTGGAAGGATCATGATGAAAAAAGTAGGTCGTCCAGAGAAATAGAACAACGGGTATAGCTCAGATCTGAGCGTTTAGATTTTCACAGAAGAAGGGAAGAGTCGTCACGTGAGCATGGTTTCACTAAAAGTTTGCAACACGGCTTCTTTTTTACCAGCTTTGGTCTCCCGTGTTGGCCAAAATATTAAGTCATGACTTAATGTATCTTTCAGGTATATGAGATCAATCAATAGCAAGGTTCCATCTTTTTTCTTGCAGATGATCCTCTCTTGCGTTTCCTCATCTGTTGACTGACCATAAACTACTTCATTTTGACTGAAGTTTTTTTTACAAACAATCCATCCTTCGTTTTGATTCTGTCAGGATGACTGGGAGGGGTAAGAGAAGTGATGAATATTGATAATCTCCAAAAGTTGATGTGCGCAACCTTTTGGATTATAATAATCATGTTTATATTTTTTGGATTTATTACATAAAATTATAAAGGGTGATGACAATGAATAGGGCCGCGATAGGAACAATATTTTGTTTTATATCTGCTATATTGTATTCTTCTTACTTTCTTAGTGCATCAATTATAGGAGCCGGAACGTTAAATCCTAATTATAATGTAACGTTTGATTCTCTAAAAGTTTTTGCCGTAATAGCTTTGATTATTGGAGTAGCTTACTTAGCTGTAAGTGAATATGAATATTTTAATAAAAAGAAGAAGGACTAGTCCTTCTTCTTTTACATTATCAATTAATTACTATAGCTTAGTTTCTACTACAGTGATTACACCTTGTACTTTACCACCCGCAAGTTTAACAGGGGTTTTGATTGTAACATTACGAATGCGCTCTAATACCGTATCCACATAATTATAACCAACTAGGTCTCCTGTAACTACTTTATAAAAAGGGGTAAATTGTAGTTTCGCTTGATATCCAGGCTTAACAGTTAGAGAACTAGTATAAGTATAGGAGTCAGTAGTTGACCATCCACCTCCTAGAACTGAAGTTACTGCGTCATTCCATTTAGTGGAAACGGTCATATTCGCACTCCACGTATAACTTTTTGACCAACCTACCGTTTGGGTTACTGTGGTAGTTTTGCTTTTATTTTTAATATAGTCAGTTACATCGCTTTTCATAGCTACTTGTAATTGTTGAGGATAATATACGGACTGGATTAATTTACGCTTAGAAACAAAGTCAAGGCCAGTATCAGCCATTGGACTAATCCTATTTCCGCCATCATAAACTTGAGCTGTGACTGTCTGTGGCTGTTCTTGAGAAAGAAGTTTTTGATACTCATTTAACGAAATTTCTTCCAAACCACTATCTGTAGTTAAGTAGGCTTTAACTACTTCGGGCTGTGAAGTAGCTGACTCACTAACAGCAATATTAGAATTAGTTACCTCAGCATTTGCAACAGATACAACTGGAACAGAAAATAGAGCTACCGATAGAGCAATCAACGCAAAACTTTTCTTTTTCAAAGAAATCCCTCCAAATAATATTATTTTATAGAAACTTTTTTTGCATAGAAACTCACAAAAAAAGTGACTAACAATGCTAATAAACATGTGAGTATGTAATCTTATGTAATCGAGCAAAAAATAGAGTGAAGAAAATTGCATGTGAAAAAAATTTCAAACATATTGCATTATTATTATATTCTTTTATAAATGGTAATTATTTCACACGATTTCTGTTTTTCTACGCAAATGTTCAATAATCCCCTATAAATGAATCCCCTCTCCTAGATAGCTAACCTCACAAAGCTTTTAACAAGCTTGCATTGCCATTTCCTTTAGGTCAAAGGATAGGTTTTATTGGTCATTGGTTGGTTTTTGAAATTAATATATGCATTAACTCTTACCTTATCACCCCCAAATTTATTACATTTTATGACATGTTATTGTATTTTTCTTTTAAAAAAGCCATTATATAGAATGATTATACTAGTTAGATGAGAGGAGGAATAGTTTTGCATAAACGGCATCTGTTTTATTTACTTGAACGAAACCAGGCGTCATGCTAAGGCAAGAAAAACAATGTAGCTGATGTGGCTTTGAAAGCATGAGGATGTTTGGTTATATCGGTTGGGTCAGCTTCTTGGTCTGAAACATACGGTTGTACTGATTAATCAGTTCATCCAACAACATAGACTGTTCAAGCACACAGGCATGTCCGAAACCATACTGTTTGTACAGATCATGCAATCGTTGCCGGGCATCTTCCAACTGTTGATTTAACGTTTCATCTGTATTCATATCGCATTCCCTCCTAATGTATCTCATTTTAGGATGGAATGTGGAAATATGAATTGCTATTTTACCAATCAAAAATCAGAAAAATATAGCGAAAAAAGACCAGCGGATAGGCTGGTCAATGGTAATGAAAAAGTGCTTGGATCAAGCTCCACCAACGTGTTCCTGCGGTTTGAATATGCCCAAGGTAGGGTCTTTAGCCTGAACTGGTAGTACGAGTACCAGTACAAAGCTAATTGCTGCCAAGAGCAAAGCCATCTTTTTGATCATTTTCTTTCCACACCTCCTGGTAAGTAGAATGATACTGAGCCAATATTTCAGGAGCGGCATATGCCCTGAAGCAGTCAAATAAACCTGCACAATTGGCAATAAGTAGTACATGATTAATTGTACCAGCTTTTTCTAATGCGTTTATTAAACATTTGAAACCATATGAATATCTACCTTTATTTAGGCTGTATTTAGCCATCTTGTACCAAAAACGTGCATACTGCTGCGGTAAGAATTGTTGTGTGTACATATCCGTAGATGAAACTTCCTGATATGCAGTAATTTGGGGTTCAAAGCGTCGAAGGATATGATCCACATCAATATGATAACGATTGGCTGCTTCAATGACGTTTAAGAGTTCGTTGAAAATATATTTTTCGCCTGCCATATACTCTACATAATTCGGCAGGACACTCACATCTCCCGACATCAGCTTGTTCACATACGTATTAATTTTCGCCCATCGCTGAAACTGACCCAACCAATGGAGTGTATCAGGATCACTTTCCTTAACCCAGCTTAGATCAGCATAACCTTGAAGGTGTACTAATGCCTGCTCATGATCTCCCTTGGCATCACAGGCATTAGCGCACATCAATTCGGCGTAGGCTATGTATACAAAAAGCGGCCTACTTAGCTTCTTTTGTGGTTCTTTTTCCTTGCGCCCAGAGTTATGAACCAAATCATATTGAACCTGTCCTAATTGTCCCATCTGCTTTGCATACTTATACACCTTGTCCCACTGGCTCAATGCTCTGTACACATTCGCTAAATCTTTCAGCGCATCCAGTTGGTCGGCTTCATGCAAACGATGGACAAACGATTCAAATTTGGCGGCGGCGTCCATATTGCGATTCTGATCCTTTCCGATCGCAAGGGTGAACAGGCGATATTGGCAGATCGCAAGTCGTTCCGAATGCTGCTGTTTTTCGCCCTCAGCGACATTCTCGTATAGGTAAGCCGCTGCTTCCCGATAATCTTGTTTAAAACAATCCTCTGCTAATGCAAAAAGATAAGGAAGATAGCCCAGATTATCCAGCAGCACACTTACTACTTTTTGCAAACAGTCTACGCGCTGAAACTGCACACATCGGTACAAGAACGGGCTAATTCTTTTCCAGTTCAGCGGTGCATCTATCACACTTTCTTCAATATATCTTTCATAGAAATGGTCTGCTGGTAAATTCATTCCTAACGTAATGCGATCCAGCTGGTGCACCGAAATGGTACGATTACCCGTTATAATACCGCTCACCGTACCCGGATTCATGCCAGCAATATGTCCAAACCCGGTCATGCTCAAGCCTGCTTGTTTGAGGTATCTTTCTAATTCTGCTTTAATCTTGGGTGTGATTTCCATGAATAACCACCCTTTCAGCGTGAACTTTAATATGATACACATTTTTTTAAAAAATATATTCTGGAAACTTATAATATGATAAAAGTTTTCACTACTCCTGATGGTACCACATTTTGGAATAACAATAAATACTTCTATTTTATTGCTTTTTATCTTGGTAATAGGAGGTCTTTTGGCAATGCCTCATGTAAAAATGACAAGAATCTTAGACCCTACAGGGCGCTTGGTCATTCCCAAGGCAATCCTGTATACATGCGATATTTTTCACGGTCATTCTATTGAATTTTTTGCAGATGAAAAGACGGGTACGCTATTACTACAAAGATACTACGGGCAGTCTTGTCATTTTTGTCTCTCTACCAAAGAATTAAGTCACTTCAAAGGCTTTCTCATATGTAAAAATTGCAGCTATATGCTCAAGACTGTATCTATGCGTGTACAAGTCTTTCAACCCAAAGAGATCATGGCCCATCTTCTCTTAGATCTATATGAAAGCCATCCATATGCTACACAACAGCAATATGCTGGCATGTTGGGTATCTCAGAAGCTCGCATAAGCCAGCTCATACAACAAGTGTTCGATCAGGCAAGTGCCCAACTGGAGGAATGAGCTTGGCCAAGACAGATGAAGAAGGAGGGGATCATGATGAAGAACACAGGTATGACTCGATCTTTAGATCAATTAGGCCGAATTGTTATTCCTAAAGAAATGCGGATGTCTATGGGTATCCATATTGGCGATCCTTTAGAATTTTATATGGATATTGAAACTGGTTTTTTAAGTATACGAAAGTATACCGGGGTTGCCTGTAACCTATGTAATGCTGATGAAGATCTGACCTATTTTAGAAACTCACTTTTATGTAAAAACTGTATACAAGAGCTAAAAGGAAATATAGGCGTTAGTCGCACTCCTGCTCCAATGGTTAAGAAACCTGCGTACAAAGGAAAGCGAGTCAACCAATCATCACAGCAATTAGCTGAGCGTCTAAGAAAAATGGTACATGAACATCCCCATGCCAAGCAGGGAGAATATGCACAATGGCTTGGCGTGTCACAAGGCCGTATATCACAGCTTAAAAAACTGTTGTAGCTTGATTAACCCACCAAAAATCCGTATACTAACAAAAAAGCAAACGACATTACGCCCGTGAAGAGCATCCAACTCGGAGGCGTTTACGCCAAGGAACATACATGAGTGTACGATATGAACATGTATTCCTAAGTAAACCGGACACCCGCCCGTTATAGCGGAGCAAAGTGGATTGGAGAGTCATGACATCTGTCATGCTGTCCGGTCAATTTGGGTGGCACCGCGAGATTAGAGCGCTCCTCGTCCCATGTGGATGAGGGCGCTTTTTGTATTTTTATCCGAAAAGGAGTGCGGTGTCATGTTGGATATCAAGTGGATCAGAGAACATCAGGAACAGGTTCAGGCAGCAGCAAATGGAAAAGGAATACAGGTTTCGGTTGCAGAGCTGCTCACCCTGGATAACCGGAGAAAGCAGTTGCTTCAGGAAGTGGAGCAGCTCCGCCAGGCACGGAATCAGTGTAGTCAGGATATTGGCGCACTCATTCATGCCGGGAAGAGCGATCAGGCGGAAGAAGCCAAGCGGCGGGTCAAAGAAATTAACAAACAGTTAGACCGTCTGGAAGCACCACAGCGGGAAGTGGAGGAGCAGTTTCAACAGCTCATGCTTCTGGTTCCTAATATCGTTTCACCCGATACACCACTGGGTAGATCGGATGAGGATAATGTAGAACTAGAGCGGATCGGTACGGTCCCCGATTGGGGATTTGAGCCACGCGATCATATGGCGCTCGGTCAGCTTCACAGCCTGATCGACGTTACCCGTGGCGTCAAAACAGCTGGAACCCGTAACTACTACCTGACTGGAGCCGGAGTCTCGTTGCACCGGGCAGTACAGCAGCTTGCTGTGGATCTGCTGACCGAACGGGGCTTCCAGCTGCTGGATGTTCCGCTGATGGTACGCACCGAGGCGATGCACAGCACCGGCTTCTTCCCGCTCGGGGTGGATCAGACATACCGTATCGCAGGAGAGGATCAATGGCTCGTCGGTACCTCGGAGGTTCCGCTTGTCTCGTATTACAGCGGTGAAATCGTGGACGTTACGGACCCCATCCGGTTGGCAGCCGTGTCGGTATGCTTCCGTAATGAGGTCGGCTCGGCTGGTAGAGATGTACACGGACTGTATCGTGTTCACCAGTTCGCCAAGGTCGAGCAGGTGGTGATCTGCGAAGCCAGTCTGGACGCTTCGGAGCAGATGTTTCTGGAGATTACGCACAATGCGGAAGACCTGCTTCAACTGCTGGAGCTGCCTTATCGCAAAATGGCCGTCTGTACAGGCGACATGGCGCAAAAAACGTACAAGCAGGTGGATATTGAGACATGGATGCCCAGCCGACAGGCTTACGGCGAGACGCATTCGTCGTCCCAATTGCTTGATTTTCAGGCGCGGCGTTCCAACATTCGCTACCGGGATGCGAGCGGCAAGCTGCAATATGCCTACACGCTCAACAATACGGCAGTTGCCTCGCCCCGGATTTTGATCCCGCTGCTGGAGAATCATCAGCAGGAAGACGGTTCGATCCGTATTCCAGAGGCTTTACGCCGATACATGCCGCAGCAAGCAGCGTTTCTGCGACCTTCCGGTCAGGACCGAACAATCTGACGATTACCGACATTTATGTAACACGAAATAACTGAATAAGGATAATCAAAACAGGGCGAAGGAATCCAACCTTCGCCCTGTTGCTGTGAACATTCATAAATATTAAATATATCAAATGGTCTTCTCTGCATTGGATCAAACCACAATGGAGTAAGATACAGTGAACTTACACTGCTAAAAACCCTACAACGAGATATAGAAAATAGATTATTGGGTAGAAACATTCCGTCTCTCTCATAATCGTATAATAACTATATTTTTACTTTTTACAATTAAATAACCTTTTATATATGAGTGATGCTAAAAAACCATTTAATACGAACACTGGTGTCAGGCCAAGCCAGAACAAATCACAATACATAAATAATTCGATGGAAATATCATTTAATGTATTGATCGAATTTCGTTGACTATAAACCATGTATAATCTATAATTTACATATTCGATGTACAATTAAATATTTGAGGTGTGTGAATTTATGAAGGCAATCCTTAGCATGATCCCCCAGTTGATACGTGCATCTTTTGAAAATGACATGCGAACAGTTGAAGCCGCTGCCCTCACTTTAATCCGAAAATTAAAAAAAGAAGAGCCCGCAGCTGCCGAAGAAATAGCAAAGGCACTTTCCTATTATGGGGTAGGCGCTTCCGTATCACGATCAGTTGGTATTGATCCACCTCCAACTGATCGTGATACTTTTATGTCTTTGGCTCGAGTGGAAGAACCCATTGCAAATGAACCTAAAGTCGTTTTGAGCGAAGAAAACTCCCGGCATATCGATGCTTTTATCCGAGAGCGATCCTTAGCTAACAAATTGCTGGCGGCTGGTATTAAGCCCCCAACTAGTCTTTTGCTCTATGGCCCTCCTGGAGTAGGAAAGACTTATCTAACTTCTTTGCTCTCTCACAAATTGAATCTCCCGCTAATTACCTTAGACTTGGCATCTTCAATATCAAGTTACTTAGGAAAAACTGGGCAAAATCTAAAAAAAGTGATTGAATACGCCCAAAGTTCTCCCTCTATTCTATTTCTTGATGAGTTTGACGCTGTAGCTAAACGCAGAGACGATCCCGGAGATTTAGGCGAGTTAAAAAGAATAGTTAACGTTCTTCTAAAAGAGTTGGAAGACTGGCCAAGTCATTCAATTGTTGTAGCCGCTACAAACCATGCAGATTTGTTGGATAAGGCCATTTGGAGAAGATTTGATGCGGCCTTGGAAATAGGACTACCTGACCTGAAGGCAAGAAAAACGCTTTGGTTACATTACTTAGGAAATTATATGGAAACGCTTGATGAGAAGTTCTCTTATGTTCTTGCAGAAGTGACATATGGAAGAAGTGCAGCAGATATTTCCCAATTATCAGAAAGAATCATCAGACAAATTATTGTTGATGACAGTGAACCCATAGTCGCGATTATCAATCATTTAAAAACAGTTAGCGAAGATAGCAAGTTTAATAGCTTATTTGCAAAAGCCGCTAAGGAATCACTCGGAAAAAAAGTTACTCAAAAAACCATTGCCTCTTGGCTTGGTATCAGCCCTTCAACATTAAGTCATCACTTAAAAGTCAATAAGGAGGAATAAGACATGCCTGATGAAGATCAACGCTTTTTACCCATAATTGGTTATGGTGAGAACCTTATAGAACCGGTAAAACCTGCAAATGGATATGGTGAAACTAGTTTTCCTAGGACTTATTCTGAAGCTCGCCAACGAGCTAAAGAACAAATTTTAAATTTGAGGAAAAATATTGATAACATCCCTTCAGAAAAACGGGTAGAAGAAATTGTTGTTACATTTAGATTGAATCATAAATTTCTCGCTAAATCATACACTCCCAACACTTTATTTAAAGATATAGATGTTGAGAACATTGGTTCTAGAAGATGGTTTTATTCTGAAGAGGATAACGCAGATGAATCCAATTATAGCAAGATGCATTTTGTACGTGCCACCCCTGCTAATCTTGACAGACTAGAAGAGATTTTAGATCAAAATGAGGCTGTAACAAAAGAGGCGTTTAGAAAGGATTTACAGAAAATCGAAGATATTTCTTTACTCTCCCCAGAAGAAGTGATTGTTGGGTTTGAAGAAAATTGGGAACACGGTAAAGTTGAAATGGTCCTGCATCCATTTGAAAGCGAGACTGATGTTGCCATAGAAAAATTCAAAAGAATTCTTGCAGAGCATGGCGTCCCCCCGGAATCATTAAGAATAAAAAATTATACTAACGGCCCTACATTTATAAGTGGGAATCTTAATAAAAAAGCATTAGATGCGATTAATGATTTTAATCCCTTAAGAACAGCGCATCCTATACGGATAAGTTCTTTTCCTGAGATGCGAACAATAAGTGTTGAGCCGTATGCACCTGAGCCTGCGAGGGGTAACACAAGATCGTCTATAAAGGTTGGGATATTCGATGGTGGTGTAGACCCAACTAACCCATTACTAGTAGATCATGTTCACGATAATAATGTCTTGGATACCGAGCCAATAAATGAGGGGATAGCACACGGTACAGCAGTAGCTGGATGTATCCTCTATGGACCTTTGAATCCATATGGACGGGGTTCTCAAGTACCTCAGCCACTCGTGTCAGTTGAAAGCTTTCGTGTGCTACCATTAAATGATCCTAATGATTACGAACTGTATGAGGCAATCGATATAATCGAAAGCATCGTGCCTGCCAGGCATGATATAGATGTCTATAATCTATCTTTTGGGCCTCACGGACCTATCTTGGACGATGACATTTCCAGATTCACCTATGTACTTGATGACTTAGCCTGGAATTATAGAAAACTTTTTGTTGTCGCAGTTGGTAATGGCGGGGACCTAGAGAAGCCTTTTAACCGCATTCAAGCTCCTTCCGATATAGTGAACGGGCTTGGAGTGGGAGCATTCTCATATGATTTTTCTAGCGGAGAGATTATCAGAGCTTCTTACAGCTCGATCGGACAAGGACGAGAAGGTTGTAAGGTTAAACCAGACATCTCTAGTTTTGGCGGAGATGAGAACAGGCCAATTCATCTAGTTTCTAGTATTCACGGTCAAAAACATCTCAGTATGGGGACAAGCTTTTCAGCTCCAATCATTCTGGAATGGCAGGAGAAATTTTAGGGCGCTGTGATAGATTCGATCCGTTAGTTGCACGAGCGCTACTAATTCATTCTGCTAACAACCCTAATGGGATATGCAATGAATTTGGCTACGGATTTATCGATCAATCTGTGGAACAGATTATGAACTGTTCTGATAAACTTGTCACCCTTGTCTACAGTAGTTCAATCCTCCCAGCGAATTTTGCAAAACTTCCGATTCCTTATCCTATAAACGCCAGAGATGCGGGAATGGTTGATGTTAAATACACAATTGCTGTCTTAGCTAAGGCAAACCCACTACATGTCGAAGATTATACTGAATCAGCAATAGAAGATACATTTTATCCTCATGATAAAAAATACCGTTTTACTTTAAACAAGAAGCCTTTGACCAGGCACATACACGAAGATGAAGATGAAATACAACGTCTTTTAGAACAAGGGTATCAAAAAAGCCTGCTTCCTGTATCCAGAAGTCCTCATAGTTATCAAACTGAGCAAGCAAGACGCGGGGAACTGAAATGGGACACTGTCGTTCAACGCTGGGATAGAATGAGGGCAACTTCATTAGAAAATCCATTTTTGGTCCTTCACGGAATGGGGCGTAACAGCGGGAATGATAGAATGGATTATGCTGTTATTGCAACAATATCTGCCCCCAAATATGTAGGAAGTTTGTATGAAGACATCCTTAATGAGTACAAGCAGTTACAACCTGTGCAATTGCGTGCAGCTAATGAAATATTAGTCCCTATAAGATAAATCACCTATGAAAAAGGACCCATTAAAGCTTACGGGTCCTTTTTCCAATCATTGTACATGGTGAATAGATCTTTCAGTTCTCAGATTCAATTTTCTTCCAAGTATTTCAAATGGTCACCCCTCCTAATCATTTCAAACGGCTACGGCTTACCTAGGCAAGGAGTTTGCCTGTTATGAAGCCTGGAAGCCATTCATGGCATACAGGTGTACTTCGCTGATCCGTATTCCTCCTGGCAACGAGGCTCCTATACGGCATTGGTAACGCCGCAGTAACAAAAGACTTCAATTTATTCCACTTGTAAACGCTTCCAATTAAGATAAAATTTAAGGTGAGGTGCCGGACAATCCATACTGGCCCATTCTATCCGTATTAAGGGAGGCAGATGATATCGTGAAGTGGATCAACAACAGCAAATGGCTGGGCGCATGGATATGCATCATACTTGCAATGGTCGGTACAGGGCTTCAACCGAATGCAGCGCATGCCGATACGACAAGTGTGACCCATGCAACCTATGGAGTCGAAGCGCTGAATGGTTGGGATACCATTCATGCTGATGCAGCACGATCGCTGAACGCAGCAGCAAGCACAGCTATTACAAACGGAACGGATTGGAAGGATACCGCAGGTAATCCGATTCAGGCCAACAGCGGCAATATTCTAAAGGTAGGCTCCACTTATTACTGGTACGGCGAGCATGCCGAGAACTGGAAATTTGAAAAAGTGAACGTATATACCTCAACCGACCTGAAAAATTGGTCCTTCCGCAGCACTATTCTCAGCAAGGATTCCGCCCCTGAGCTGAATTCCAGCAAAATCGAGCGTCCCAAGGTCATTTATAACCAAGCAACTGGAAAATACGTGCTATGGGCGCATTATGAAAATGGTACCGATTATTCGCTGGGCCGCGTAGCTGTTGCTACCAGCGATACACCGGACGGAGCTTTTGTCTACCAAGGCAGCTTCCGTCCACTGAATTATGAGTCCCGCGATATGACCGTATTCACGGATACGGACGGCAGCGGCTACCTCGTTACCGCTTCCCGCAAAAATGGCGGCGCCAACGATACGATGGCGATCTTCAAGCTGACCGACGATTATACGGGCGTGCAATCGTTCGTCGGTTGGATTTTCGAGAATGGCTACCGTGAAGCCCCTGCTGTTGTGAAAAAGAACAACACCTACTATCTGTTTACCTCGCAGGCATCCGGCTGGTATCCGAATCAGGGTGCTTATGCAACCGCCAGCTCCATGACTGGAAGCTGGTCTGCTCTTTCGCCCTTCGGTGACCCGGCAGCCTATGGTTCGCAAATCCACTCCATCGCCACGATTACAGGCAGCGCAGGAACCAGCTACATCTATATGGGCGACCGTTGGAATCCGCTCCATCTGAGCGACCACAAATTTATATGGCTACCACTGACCCTGAATGACTCCAGCACAACGGCAACGCTGAACTGGTACAGCAGTTGGGATTTGGATGCCGCGACAGGCAACGTGATTCTGCCTTCGCTTGTGAATCACGCGCAAGGCAAAACAGCGACTGCTAACTCAGCCGCATCCGGCTCTCCGGCTTCACTGGCGAATGACGGCAACGCCCAAACCTCGTGGAAGGCTGCATCTGCATCCTGGCCCGCTTGGTGGCAGGTTGATCTCGGCAGTACGAAGACGATCAGCGAAGTGGATATTTCATGGTTTATGTACAAAGGGTCTGAGGCGTATTATAAATATAAAATCGAATACAGCACCGATGGAGCTAACTATTCCACCATTGACCGCACGACCAATACCGCGTATGGCTTTACCAGTGACAAAGTCAATTTTCAGGCACGCTACGTACGAATCAATCTTGTAAATGCAGTGTTATTTAATAACCCGAACAACTGGTATACCCCGACCGTGCATGAAGTCAGATTGCTTGACAATTAATTCGCTTCATTAAAAAGAACATGGCAGGAAAGCACCCACATAAAGGAGGCCTCTACTGCCATGTTTGTTTTTTTTCACACTACTACTCGCTCCCCACATACTTATCAACGCATCCGGTTCACTGTGGTGAACACAAATTTATCGTACCGATGCCGCGAGAATGAGTATTCGAACGGAATACCCGTATCCAGATATCCCACCTGTTCAATTTCCAAGATTGGATCATCCGCTGCACAGTCCAAATGCTCCCGATCCAGCTCTGTCGACTTGGACGCGCGAATGGTACGATGTGAACCGACAATATTAAGGCCCAGCTCATCCTTAATATGTTTGTACACTGAGCCATACAGCACCTGCTCGGTAATACCGCTAATCAGCTTCGTGGGCATGTACGTGCGCTCGATAACATAGGGCTCACCCTCCACAACACGCAGACGGATCACATGATACACAGGAGAATTGGCATCAATAAATAGATGAGCCGCTACTTCCTCGGATGGAAATTGAACGTCAAAGGCTACGATTTTATTTTTGATTTCTTTCCCGCGCAGCAGATTGGTTAACCCCAGCATTTCATTCACGACGACATTAACAGGACCATTGTGAACCGACTTGACGATAAAGGTCCCGTGCCCTCTTTTACGATTCAACAGCCCTTCCATCACCAACGTATCCAATGCCCTCTTAATCGTCATCCGACTCACCTGAAACTCATTTGCCAGCGAGATTTCATCGGGAATCGGATCATCACCGCTATAGGTTTTATCCATAATCCGCTGTTTGACTTCTTGCGCAATCCGCTCGTATTTATTCATCAGTCTACCACCTGTACTAAAAATTGTTTTATGTCAGCATTTTACCAAAACATCGGTATCGCTGGTTCATTTTATTCTGCAGGCGGGACGTTAAGGTGTTACGGTATGAAGTAAGTATACCGAACATTATACTTTCTCACCAGCGGCATACAACATAGTCCATTTTCGGTGATGAAGAAAAAAAGGCGGTCCAGAGGACCACCTTAAAATCCGTTATTTTCGATCACCTGCTTGAACCAGTGCCCACTTTGTTTAACGGATCGTTTACCTCCGTCCTGCAGGTCGACAGATACAAAGCCATAGCGGTTTTTATAGGCGTTCGACCAGGACCAGTTGTCCATAAACGTCCACAGGTGATAGCCTTTCACATTGGAGCCCTCCGAGATCGCCCGTTGAACCCATTTTAGATGCTCACGGATAAAATCAATGCGATAGTCATCGCGGATCATGCCCTGTTCATCCCTGAATTTTTCCTCACCCTGAACGCCCATCCCATTTTCCGAGATAAAGCATTCAATATTTCCGTAATTCTGTCTGACATTGGTCAGGATATCGTAAATGCCCTTCTCATAGATCTCCCAGCCCCGCATCTCATTCATCTTGCGACCTGGCATCACATAATAATCAAAGTAACGTTCCGGTACAAAAGGCGCATCCGGGTTCGGCAGACTTTCGCGGGCCTTGACTCTGCGCGGCTGATAATAGTTAATGCCCAGCAGGTCCACAGTGCCCTGACGTATAATCTCCCGATCCCCTTCTTCCGTGATGGGTAAAAATTCCTCTTGGCGCAGCAGGTCCACGAGCAAAGGATTAAATTCTCCCGTCACAGATGGGTCTAAAAAGGAACGGTTAAAGAACGCATCGCATATCTCAGCGGCCTGCACGTCTGCCGGATGCTGACTACGCGGATAGGTTGGCGTCAGGTTCAAAATAATGCCGATTTTGCCCTTGTAGCCTCCCTTTCTGTATGCCTGAATGGCACTGGCGCTCGATAACAGGGTATGATACCCCACCTGTACAGCTTTACGGAAATCCACTTCATTCGGATAGTGGAAATCGTATAGATAGCCGCCTTCCACCGGGACAATTGGCTCGTTATGCGTAAACCATTTGGCTACACGATCCCCGAACAGCTCGAAGCAGATATTGGCATAATCCACATATGCTTCGACCGTATCCCGGTTCACCCAGCCTCCCTTTTCCTGTAAAGCCATCGGCAAATCAAAATGATACAGATTCACGAACGGCTCTATATCGGCCTGCCGTAATTCTTCAATGACGGCATTATAAAATTGAACCGCCTGCTGATTTATGGCACCTCTTCCCGCCGGAAACAAACGCGACCAGGAAATGGAGAACCGGAAAGAGTTGTGACCAAGCTCTTTCATGAGTGCAATATCTTCTTTGTAACGGGTATAGAAACGGGACGTTTCCGCAGGACCGACCCCGTCATAGAAACGGTTCGGCTCCTGCTCAAACCAATAATCCCATATGTTCGGTCCTTTGCCGTCTCCCTCCACGGTTCCTTCTGTCTGGGTAGCCGAAGCTGAGGAACCCCACCAGAAGTCGGATGGAAAAAGGTATGAAACGGTTTGCTTCTCTGTATCTTTCATTTCGGTATGATTCACAGCTCTACTCCTCTCTCTTTTCCAATGAACAAGCTGCTAATCCAGCAGCTCATTCACGTTACATTCCAATAGTTTGATCCTTACCTGCAATGGCTGCTTGGCCAAGCTCCTCTTCCTGCTCTTTACGAACGTTTACCCGGTCAATAATTTTCAGGAACGGGAACCAGATGATAAAGACGACAGCCATATTAAACAGTTGCAGCAAGCCACCCATCAGAGAGCCCGTACCCATCATTCCACTAAAGAACAATGGCATCGTCCAAGGAACCTGTATCCCGTTTGGTGGCGGTACAATCCCGGTGGACATGGCAAAGTACGTAATCAGTGTAACGATCATTGGAGAAATGACCCATGGGACAAAAATCAGCGGGTTCATCACAATCGGAAGACCGAATATGACGGGTTCGTTAACATTGAACAAGCCCGGTCCAAGGGCCAGCTTACTGACCTGCTTCATTTGCTTGCTCTTAAGGAAGAACAGAATCGAAAGCACCACGGCCAGGGTCATACCTGTACCACCGATACCTACTGTATAAATATCCACAAACTGCTTAGTGATAATATGCGGCAGCTCCAAGCCTTTGGAGTACGCTTCATAGTTTTCCAGTGCCAGCGTATTCCAGATCGGGTCCATGACCGAGTTGATAATAATCTGACCATGTAGCCCGAAGAACCATAAGAGCTGGACAAAGAAAACAGCAATCAAGGTAGGAATAATGCCACTGCCCAAATGCACCAGCGGTGCCTGAACGGCATGATAAATCAAGTCATGCAGATTATTGTGAAGCGTCAAAGTGACCACTACGTTGATGATCAAAAATATGCCCAGTGTAATACACGCAGGAAGCAACGCGGCAAAAGACTTGGCAACCGCTGGCGGAACCCCTGGTGGCATTTTAATAACAATCTTTTTCTGCGTTACCTTTCGATAAATCTCAGCTGCGATAAAGGCGACAATCATACCCAGGAACATGCCCTTGGCCCCGATCCGATCCATCGGAATGACACCAGCAATCGTGGCACCGCTTTCTTGAGTCAGCACGAACGGAGTCAGCATCAGGAAGCTGGCCAAAGCGATCATGCCGCCAAATATCGGTTCGACCTTATAACTTCGGGATAGATAATATCCGATCCCCACGACCACGAATAGGGTCATGATGTTCAGTGTTGCATTAGGCGCAATATTCAGCAGATTCTGTAAAGTCGTCAGATTGCCCTCGCCCATCCACCCTTTCAGAAACGGCAGATTAATAATAACGACGATAATGGAACCGAAAACCGTTAATGGAAATGACAACATAAATGCATCACGCAGTACAGTAAGATAGCGGTTGTTGTTCAGTTTACCGGCAATAGGTATTAAAATTTGGCTTAATTTTTCAAACAAAGCCTATTCCTCCCCGCGAAGTAACTTGCATCAGGTTTGTTGTGAAATTTTCATGTCCCTAATTTCACAAACTCTTGTGTACAGATTATAAATTTCTGGATTTGAAAAGCTCTAGCAGCTCTTGAACCAGATCCTTCATAGTGACCGTGGACATGAGATGATCTTCCGCATGCATCAGAAGGAGCGACAAAGGAGTTGGGGTTCCTCCGGCTTCATTCTTCACCATTTGAAAATGAATATCATGCGCAGCCCGCAAATCCTGCTTCGCCTGCTTAATGAGATCGTCTGCACCTTCCGTGTTCTCATTCCGATATTCGCTCAGTGCTTGAATCACTTTACTGCGAGCGCTTCCACTATGAAGAATAAGTTGGAAACTAATTTGCTCTTCCGTCAGATCGGCTATGTTGACTTTATCCATTTTTACGCTCCACCAGCTTCAAAGCCTGTTCATAGACTTTTTTGCCGTCCACCAGTCCGTACGCCATCATGTCGATCACTTCTACATGGATACCGTATTGGGCAGCTTCCTTTTGCAGCTGTCCTTTAAGAAAACTCATTTGCGGGCCAATCAATACCGCGTCAGCATTAGCCATGTCCTCTGTCGCCTGATCTTGACCTACTGCCCAAATTTCAGCCTCGTCTCCAATAGATTTGGCATAATCCTGCATTTTGGTAACCAGCAAACTTGTAGACATACCTGAGCTACACGCCAGTAAAATTTTCTTCATGATTGTTCCTTCCCTTCAAGGTCTGATTGAATGCTAACTACTAGAAAACGTTTACAAGGTAATTATAAATCCGCTTTTTAAATTTGTCTATACATTTAATTTATATGTATAGACTTTTTTTAAAATGACAATTTGTCCTGCTTTATTTTCAAAATTAATGCGTCGAACTCTTTTAGACGAAGAATGAAAGCGATTGTATTACATTGGATTTTTCAGACGAATGGGTGAAGCATATTGTGGAGTACGCCATCTGGTGGGACTACGAAATCGGTCACCTCTACGAGTTGGAGCATGTGTGGGTCTATGTCGGGCATGATGGCGAGGTCGTAGACTGCAAAGCCAGCTTCCATGGCAGGGTGCTCAAAGGGCTGCTCAAGGACCGCAGTAATCTACTAAACGATACGCATGTGCGTCTGTACTCTCAACCGGGAAAGCACGCCTTCTCACCGATCACGGACATTTTCGAATTATTGCCTGACCTGTACACCAATGCGAACGAACGAGCTGTTCCACGGCCTGATTGCCACGAACGATGAGATTGATGGACTTGTACGGCGCCATCTCCAATCGTTGTCCTTCGTACCCGCTATGGAATTTGAGAAATATTACTTTGCACCGGAGCTGTTCATACCTTGGTCTTCACTATTTCGCATCATACCGGAACGAATGGAAGCTTGTGTACAGGAGCTGAAACGTCAATATTTGTAGGTGTTAGTAGGACAGGCAGGTATTCTTCGAAGAAAGAGAGAACTGTATATCATCAAGTTTGGAAAAAAATAAAGATACTGGCAGCTCATGAGCATCACCACCAGCAGCGATGTCAGGCAAGGGCATCCTGTAACACGTGTGCAAGCCGCATCAGGAAAGGAGTCGTAGACGTAAACACCTTTTTTACATGTATTCGCGGGGAAGAATCTCCATTGGAATTAAAAATCTCAAGAAACGAAGGAGTGTGTTTATCATGTGGACAAAAGGAAGTAAAGCATTAGCAGCGGTTATCATTCTGGGGGCGACCCTGATCGCACCCGCTGTGGCTCCATCCAAGGCAGCAGCAGCGGGTCTGAGCGCCTCCGAGCAATCCAGACTTGCGGAATACTGGTCGCCTGTGCTGTATCAGGATGTAGGTAACAACCCCGAAGGGGATATTCCGATTCCCGTAAACTTTGACGGCGACTGGTCAGGGCTAAACAACTGGGATAATATCGGCAAGTATGCCAAAGGCAGCAGCTTACCCTTGAAGCCAAGCGTGTATTGGTCGGTCGTGGAATCAGATACCCACTATTTCATTGGCTACGATCTGTTCTACGCTACACATGATCCACGAGGGACGCTGGGCGATCATGAAAATGATATGGAAGGCATGATGTTCACGATCCGCAAGCCAGGCACAGCCAAAAAAGACGGCACCAAGGTGACCCATCCGAACGGCGAGCTGGAATTGGCTTTGATGCCGAGACACGCCAAGCTGGGCATGTATGGCCCTGCCAACAAGGCGGTTCAATATGATCCGGGCATGAGCTCCGTTTACTATGACAGCAACTTTACCACCGAAACGAACGCCTTCGGCACCCATCCCTTGGTATACAGTGCGCAAAATGACGAGTCCTTCCTCGAATCGGACGGTGATTTTGGACACGCGCTCAAGCCTTACAACGGTAAAGGGGCCAAAGGCAAATCCGGCTACGTCTTTCAGGCCGGAGCTCCGGTGAATCTCAACGCCTCCGGTGGACAGCTATGGGACTCCAAAATCGGTAATTTTGACGATAGCAAGCGTATGGGGTACGAGTTGATCCCGCTTGAAACCTCGCTGTGGCCGCTGCGGAACGATTTTACGCTGGACCTGTGGAGCAGCTACGGCACGTTCAAGGGCGACAATGGCCGCGCCAACGCCGCCGATGCGCCGTGGGGCTGGAGCTTCGAGAACTATCGGGATTTGGGATCTGGTCGGATGCTGTATGACCCTGCCTACCTGGTGGACAAGCTCTTTGACGGGTTGGGTGAATTTTCGTTGACCTACCGCACCAATCCGTACAGCGGACAATAAATGAATATGTCATTCTAAAAATTAGAAAAATTTAGAATTGTAAGAAACATTCTTACATATGATTCGTCTATATTATGGTAAATCAACTTGCAAAGGAGCTTATGCATGTTAAAAAAGTTTGGATTAGCGATATTGATTCTATGTACCAGCGTTACCTTTTCCGGGATAGGTTCGGCTGCTCCCAGTAGTGCAACAGCCATTGAAGTTTCTAAAACATCGCTGGATTACAACGTTGCTCGGCCCGAAAGCGATGGTGCTTTTCATGATGGCTTATTAGCCGCTGAAACATCCGCTGGAAATCTTGTGTTTTACAATACCAAAGGGGAAAAAGCGTTCTCTCTCCCCGCCGAGCTTAAACCCATTGGTGATTTTCATGAGCAACGAGCCGTTGTGAAAAATACAAAAACCAATCTCTATGGGTACATGAATACCAAAGGAACAGTGGTCATTCCTTGCCAATATACCGAAGCTAATTCATTTAGCGAAGGAAAGGCCAAGGTCACCCTAGCCTCTACCAAAGAAAATGTCATTATTGATCGAACAGGAACAATTCTTACTCCATTGAAAGAAAATGTTCAATCAGAATATCTATTATCGGACGGTCTGGCGCTTGCCTACGCACCCAACACAGGCAAAATCGGTTTTGTTGATGCTTCCGGTCAATTAGCGATCCCCTATAAATACAAATATAGTCGCAGTTTCTCGGATGGCTTGGCTATTGTGCAGGATAGCAAAGGACTGTACGGATATATAAATACCACAGGAAAGGAGGTTATTCCTCTCCAATACAAATCGGGAGGAGACTTCTCGGAAGGGCTGGCTCCTGTAAAAAATGCCAAGGGAAAATGGGGCTACATGAATAAACAGAGGAAAGTCGTGATTCCCTTTACATTTTCCGATGCCCAGGATTTCAGTGAAGGCTTGGCGAGTGTAAAAAATGCGAAAAACGAGGTCGGATTTATTGATAAAAGCGGAGCATTGGTCATTCAATATCAACAAAAATATGATGTCACATTCCCGTTCAAGGAAGGTATTGCTTTAGTGGGTAAACAAGCAAATTCATCTGTCTCAGACGGAAAATTCGGTTACATCAATCGTCAAGGCCAGTTGCTGACCAAGCTTGAGTACAGGGTGGAATCCTCCTCCTTCTCCAATGGCTATGCTGTTGCTTTTATCAAGCCAGGCAAAGCGTTCATTATATCCAAACGTTCCGTTTCAAAATAAAAAAGGCGGCCCCGGAAGCAGAGAGAGTACATCTGCTTCCGGAGCCAATACGTTTACCGAGATTTTGAAGATATCAATCGTGCGTGTAAAATTTCACTCCAGGCAGATCTGCTGCCACCCACGAGTAGTTAATAGTATTACTGTTGTAATTTTTGGTCCCCGCCTGAGCAACTTGTACCTCTTTCAAGATCGTGATTGATGAACCCTTCGGTCTGACAACGACGACATGACCATGCCCGTCCGCCTTTTTGATCCCGATGGTAGGGTAGCCGAGGTTGGCTCTTTTTTGAGCATCCAGAAAGGTTACGGAGTACCATCCTGGCGTATTGTTACCGGACAAAGCATCAGCCATCTGATTGGCCAAGCCACTTGGTAAGGAAGCCGACATAGCTGACATCACATCTTGCGCAAAAATATTACACTTCGTTCCACCTACCGGCGAATACTTTTTGTTCGTTTCTACCTTCAAACCGTCAATTACAGATGCATAGGTGCTTGCACTTCTAGCCATTTGAATTTCCCCCTGTATATAAGTTGTAGAAGAAACGATGGAGTCGCCTGAACATCTGAATGGCTCCACATTCAAAGGATGTTGGCCTCAATTCCCTCTCAACATTTTAGGTGAATTCCGGCTTTCTTTAACAACGTAATACACAAAAAATAGTTAAGCTAAAATTAAGCTGCTGTTTTCTCTTGGGTAAGATTGAGCATATATAATGAGGGGAATACAAGGAGAGTAGCTGTTGAGTTAAAGGGGGATCCGAGAAGTGAAAAAATGGCTTAAAAGATTAGGGAAGACGGCTATGTTCGGGGTGCTGGCTATTTTGGTTCTTCTGGCATCAGGTGTGATATATGAACAGGTAAGCACCCGGCAGGATCTGAAATCTTATACCCCCAGCGGAAAGCTATACCCTGTGAATGGGCATAATATGCATTTATATACCGGAGGACAAGGGAAAGTAACAGTTGTATTCGCTTCCGGGTGGGGCACGGCCAATCCGTATGTCGATTTTTCCCCACTGTACGATAAGCTTGCGCCACATGTTAAATTTGCAGTTTATGACCGGTTCGGCTATGGGTATAGTGATACGACGGACAAGAAGCGTGACATTGATACAATAACGAATGAAATACACGAATTGCTTCAGGTGTCCGGTCAAAAGCCACCTTACCTGTTTGTAGCACATTCGCTAGGCTCCCTCGAAACGCTCCGGTTTGCACAGAAATACCCGGACGAGGTACAAGGCATCGTGATGCTGGATAGCGGAAGCCCGGAATATTACTATACTGATGCTGAGGAGCCCGTACGCGGCGGCTTGCTCAATCAGTTGCTCATTAAAACAGGCGTAATTCGGATGCTTTTTCACTCTGACAGTTTTATCGAAGCCTCACGGGCAGCTCGCAACGGCTTGAAGTTCGTGCCGGATAAGCTGAAGAAGATTGATATGACAGCCTCATTGCTTAAGCTTGAAAATGCCAATATAGAGGACGAGCTGCGTCAATCGCGGACGAATGCAAAGGTCGTATTGGATGACAAACAGCCCTTCCTTTTCCCGCTTACTGTGCTGACCTCCGATTACTTAGGGGTTCCCGATGACGTCTGGAACAAGTACGAAAAGGAATTTACTTCCTGGTCCGTGCAATCGAAGCAATTGGTGGTTAAGGATACCGAGCATTATATTCATCAATATCGCCCTGATCTCGTTGCAGATGAGATATTGGCCTTGACCAAGCGGTAGTTTGGAAAAATTTTCACAAAGAACAACCCTGCGTGTCTTGGTATTCTCAAGATATACAGGGTTGTTTGTGGTTTGAGCTTCGATATCTCTCCAGCTTTACATATCCATAATTCACAAAAAGTAATTACTTGAAAAGTATATATAATACATCCATAAGGGGTTGTTACATTTGGAACCTACAACCACGATACGCACAGAACTGGGAAACTTCATGAAACAGAATGGGTTAAACATTACCCAATTCGGCCTAGTGGCAGACATCAATCCAGGCACAATAAGCGGGATCGTCACAGGCAACCGCGCACTCTCGGTTCATCAGTTAGACCGCATTACAGCTACGTTAGGCCACTCCAAAGGGCATTTTTACAAGAATTATATTGAGGACTTTTTGAGTGCAACAACTCCTAACATCCGTAGAGTCAGACCCCTTTTGTACCATTGCGCGGAGTTGGACATGCTGGATTGTATTGAGCAGGTCGTCAGCTTGCTCATGGAAAAGCTGGCATACGGCGATGCCCTGTTTACCATAGCTGAGGGCTTTTTCCAACAAGGGAAGTTTGCAGCGTCTATCATCCTGTATGAAAGCATTGCCGTCGGTGAGAAAAAGCAGCACTCTGAGCGACTAGCCCTTTGTCAGTACCGCATTTTTATGGCGAAGCAAGGGGACGACCAGGAAATAAATTACCAGGCTGCGATCCATTTCGAGGATTACGTTGAACGGCTTGATGATGCCGACCAGCTCGACGCGTTAAAGGATTTAGTGAATACATATCGCTCATTACGGAAATGGGGCAAGGTAAACATATTCGCTAAGCTCATGGGAGAGAAGGCTGCCATTCAGTGCGGGATCAATCAACAGGTTAAGCTAAAAAGACGGAAAAAGAAGAAAACTTCGGTCAATCCCCCATTTGTGTATTGGGCCTACTCCTATTTACTTCGTGCAGGTGTCTGTGAAGCGCAAAAAGACTACAATCAGGCATTGGAGTATACGTACACTTACGCTGATTTAAGCTGGGTGAAGGAAACGGATGAACAGACCTTGCTATGGAAGGGGCGGTTTACAGAATGGGCACAGGCTAATACGTACGTGAATAAGCTGTTAGCTGGAGATATAGGTGTCCTTCCAGACTATTTATCCTACGTTACTTCCAAGAAAAACGAGGTTCTCCCCGCATTGATTAACATAATTGAAGCGGCTAATCAATATGTTTTTAATGTAGATGATGCTCTCAAGCGTTTTGAACTAGAAATTCAATCCTTAGTGAAGCAACAAAAAAGGGTAGGTGTCTACACTCAACAGTTCATGTCAGAGCGCATCGCTCATTTTTTACAGGAATTAGCTAATTACAACTTACGTAGAGGTGATTATCAAGAGGGATTTAAATATTTAATCAACAGTTTGGAAATATCCTTTACAATTAAATCGAGTAGCAAAGCATCCATCATCAAGTGTGTTGAATTATTTGAACGTTTTAAAAAATATGCATCATCGGGAACAATAGATACCTACCAAAATTTGATTAATAAAGTATACGAAATTGAAAAAAGTTAGGGTTACTTTTATCGGTGACTAGCCTTCTGAAAGTGGCAATAGTCACCCTTTCAATATAATTTCCACAAAAAGTATATATGCAAACCATTTGAACAACATGTTGGGGTTTGATGATTTTTGTTAAAGCATTTTATACCGTGGAGCCAGCTCTTCGAGCTGGTTTTTTCTTTTGAAGATTTGCAAAGTAAGGGAATATACATCTTTAGATTAAAAGCAGTCTAAATCCCTTATAGTAGAGGTTTAGACTGCTTCACAAAAATTTATATTAGAAATTGGTATTTAGAGTTTCGCAGCAGAATGCTCATATTAAGGAGCTTCATACTTGGAAATAAATCTTTCTCGATCTTTAACAATCTCATTTTTATAGGCATCTTGATACGTTTTATACTCCTCTGTCTTGGTTAGTTCATTAGCAATGCTCTCTTCACTAAGCGCCTGGATACTGTTTTTCGAAAAAACGTCTGTTTTTACCTCTATGTTAGAATTAGGGCCTGATACTAACATAGAACCATCGGGCCGTGCGTTAGCAGTGAA
This sequence comes from Paenibacillus sp. NRS-1782, assembly GCF_050467685.1. Lineage (NCBI taxonomy): Bacteria > Bacillati > Bacillota > Bacilli > Caryophanales > Paenibacillaceae > Paenibacillus > Paenibacillus sp. NRS-1782. The sequence goes on along the minus strand of NZ_JBITPH010000018.1, from coordinate 205,250 downwards.
TACATAAATTTTTCCTTCCTGTGGAAGAAGATCGTCTTCATTTAAGAAATATTCGCTCTTATCATCACTCAGACCTCCGTTTTTTTGAATTGGAATGGAAACATCCTTCTTTAAATTACCTTTTATATTATCAAGCACTCTAACCGAATAATTCGTATAGGGCATCGTCAATACTTTCGGGCCATCCTCCGTTTCTTTCGTGACAGGAAATTTATACTCCGTTCCCGTCATTTCTTCTACGAGGCCTACAAATGCATAGTCAGCATAACCTACAACCTCTTTGGGGTTATTTATATCTATAACAAATGATGCTTGTATATAGCTAGTTGGAATTTCGCCAGATTTCGTTATATTCTTGTCTATCTTAGGATTTGAACAGCCAGAAGCCAGTATTGCAACCGTAGTGAAAATGGACAAGATCATAAATGCTTTCTTCATGCTAGTTTTCATTGGTTGTACCTCCTTAATTAGTATCTTTTATAAGCAAGATCGTATGAAGCTTTATCATTAGCGCTGAGCCTTGTTATAGACGTAACATACGCATACATTAAATCATTACTTGTATTATGTTCCAACCCAAGAGCATGACCAAGCTCATGAGTGGCAACATTTTGTTTCTCAGCAGAACTCAACTGGTTCATTCGATATTGATTGAATGTCATCCTACCTGATGGATAGGTTAGAGCAGCATAGTTATCTATATCGTAATAATCGGACAAAGTAACATCTTCAATAGTTGATGCATAGTCCGGTCTAATAATGCCAAATTTATAATTTTCCCAGGTATTTACCCCGGCATTAAATGAAGTTTGATAAGCTGTACTTCCTCCCCATTCTAGGTGCTTAGTAGAATCAACTAAATCCCACGACAATAAGGATGTGGTAGCAGCAGAGGCTTGCAAAGAAAAAAACAATGAACTGTGTAATGATAAAATAGTAAGTGCAGCAATTGTAACGATTTTTTCAGTCATAACTTTATGGATATTCCCCTTCTTCATTCTATATCCTCCCTAAATTTTAATATAATGTATAAAAAATATGATACAATGTACATTATCTGCTTTTTTTTCACAAAATGATTTCATAGATTAAATTTGAACTGTATATTTTTAAAGAATGTTGAGGTTTATAGCTAGACCCCATGCCTCTAATTTTCCATACACGAACACCTCCTTTTATGATGTGCTCCCCATTAAGAGGCATGAGGTTTGCACACAGCCCTTTGAGTCCCTCTATTCATTAGACACTCACTGTTGCAGTTCTAAGGTGAGAGGAGAGAACTAAATCGTCCCCACGTCCCAAACTATAGCAACAAACCCTCTTTATGTAATTGACTATAAAACTATGAAAATTCCAAAATTTATGACATGTTTAAATACCCCTTTTTATGCTCTATCATCCGTCTAAACGAATTCAGGTACCTCCATCCAAGCTTGATGCAACAGGCATTTATAATAATTTAAATTTGAAGCAGTATTCAGATTTTGGGCAATAGTCAGTAATCTTTAAAAATATTAATCCAAAAAAATCTGAATGTTTCTTTAGTGATTCGTGGGATTGGTAGCCCAAATCATCGGTTCCAACTAGATATTTTCATGATTAAATAGGATAAACCTCCAGTATATTCAACGCCGAGTATATTAAACAGCAACCAAAAAGCGTATATGCCCCACAAAATATATCTGATCAAATGTTCGGGGTTGTTTGAGCAATTCAAGAATTTTGCAAGCGACCAAACAGGTTCAGAATACTACAATTTAATTAACGAAGTGAGAAAAGAGAGATTATTCTATCTCTAATTCTAATAGCCTTTTTAGAGAGCAACTGCACTCCCTACCAATTCCATAGGACTATTTACAAGCCAAATAGTCGCTATCGAGATCGAGCTATAACCACTTGTAGATATTAATTTCACTTACAGCCAGCTTTTTGAGCTGGTTTTTTCTTTTAAAGGATGAGGCATCATGCACTTTCACTTTTCCCAAAAATACACATGGCACCCTAAAATAAGTACCATCTAAGGAGGGATGTATGATGGAAAGTGAGGTAACATTGCAACAGCGACTAGAGAACAATCGACAACGGCTCTATGATTTGCAAGCGAAATACGGACTAGGTCACATGTATGTACTCCGGCAATCTATGGTTTTGGACGAGCTGATTAATCAATATCATCGGATGTACTATACAAAATTAAAAAAGCCGATCGCTTGACAGCAATCGACTGGGCGAGAAACTTGTGGTGGGTCACTCGCCCTTTTATTGTAACATACATGCCAAATCATCTGATTACCCGCTCTATCATTTATTTTTCAGTTCATTCATACAGAAGATACATATCCAAGCATTTTTAAAATATGTAAGATGTTGAAGCTCGCCACATAAAATACATGCCTCCCCCACGCATCGTCGCATAATCAAGCCACTCTCCGTCATCCAAAATTCCATGGCTGTATACTTGTCAATCCCAAGACGCCTCCTTATATCTACGGGGATGACAATCCGACCTAAGCTATCCAAGTCCCTGACCATTCCTACGCGATCCAAGAAAAAACCTCCTTATTCATAAGACTCAATACACCCAAAATAGGCATACATGCTTTGGATAAGGAAATATTTATCATCACATGGCGTGAATTGGAAAAGAAACGGTACCTGCTGAAGAAGTTACATCGGTAGTAGTATGGGCTTCATAATAATCAGATAATGTAATCTCTTCAACAGGAGATACACGGTTTGGTCTAATCATACCAATTTATAATTTCACTCAGTTCGCCATTTGTAATGTAAATTGAAAAACCTCGAAAATAAACGGCGTACCCGTAATTACAAGAGCTTCTTCCAATTCAACAGTCAATGTGCTCCTACTTATCTGGTACAACCTGCTTTCCTGCAGTACCCCATTAATATACAAATCTGTGTAGCTGTTCGCACCCAATTCTGGAAGCTGACTTGCCAACTGTCCATCATCATTCGTAAACTGGGAAATAGAGATTTGAATCGTACCCGTTAGATCTGAATCGGCAAAATAGAAATATCGCTGTACCTCAGGCACAACCGTGATCCCATCCAAATTAAGCGGTGGTCCCTGGTCTCCCTGTGGCCCAACCTCTCCTTGCAAGCCTTGAATCCCTGGAACCCCCTGAAGCCCCCGCTCACCTTGGGGGCCCATGGCGCCCGCCTGGCCCTGGGGCCGGGCACTACCCGGAATGCCCTGGGGCCCTGCCAGACCCTGTATACCTTGATGTCCAGCATGACCATCGGCCCCCCTTAATCCCTGCACCCCTTGAATGGCTTCTCCTGAATTTCCTTGAGGTTTCTGTTCGACTCGCAGTCTTCGTTGGCCTTTAAATTTCATAAAGCAGATTTTTTTATTTGATAAACCTGAGGGCACCCGCTCAGCGTGCAAATGATGTCTATAAGCGCATATTCTCCTTCTTCTTCTACCCTGTCTATAAATACGTTTATTTCCCTTTTTGCTACGAATGCAGCTCGTTTCTGTACGATAAATGGGCATACAACGCAATGATCCCATCTTTCGTTCTCTTTCTTTCTTTGTTCTCCTTGTCACCTTGGTCAAGCGATATCTTTTACGCAACAATAAATTTCCCAATACTAACACCTCCATAATTAAGTACAGTTTCATTATCTTATGGAATCTAAACCAACCTGATTGGACAGATGACCTCCTTAAATTCTTTTTTCAAAAAACATCAATTTTAATTAATCTATTAATACTTACTACCACTTCGCCGTTACATTATTTTCATTTCTGAATTTACTGAAAGTAGGACTGAATCCCCTGCTTTTTTCAGAAAAATAAATTTCCCAATTTTAGAATGGAGGCACCAACATGCCCGTTATTAAACCTGTTTATACCGCCGTTGCAACTGCACCGGTCGCAAGCGGAGGCGTAGTCACCACTACTGTAAGCCCAGCTATTACAAATTTTTTCTCAGCTGTAACTGCTGGTGATATTGCCGGAGGTGTTACAACACTTCTCGCCGCAAGCTTTGTTGATGATGCTGATGCTCCAGTCGTCGCTTTACCTGTCCTTAGCGCAGACGATTATTACAATGTATTTGTGAATGGTGTTTTGCAGCAGGCTACTTTATCCACTTTGACACCCGCCAGTCTAGTTTTGGCGACCACTGATATTTCCGTAGGTGTTCCTATCACCCTGGCTATAGCCAGCTTTGGGAATACAGTCTCAACCATTACGACTCAACCAGCCATTTCAGCACCAACGGTTACGATCAGCACTTAATTATTTTTTTAAAATAAAGTGGATTCAGGACCCTTTTCTCAAATGATATACGTTAGCTTGGAGATTCGCAGTCTCGTAAACTGTGAATCTCCAGGTTTCAATAACTGGAGGTGAGATATACTTATGCCAATCATTCCTCCGTATCAGGGATCAAAAAAATTTGTCTCCAACATTTTAGAAGGCACAGGAACAGGAGCCTCCTTTTCAATTGCAGCTATAAACTTTATTGATGATGCAGGATTGACAGTAACTTCATTTCCAACAACGTTTAACTACTATCTTCTCTATATTAACGGTGTACTCCAATTGGATAATTCATCCTCCGTTTCAGCAACTGCGATTAACTTTCCAGATGGAGACACACTTGATCCGTCTGTACCGATCATGGTTGAATTCATCATCAGGTAAATTTCAATGTTTATAGAAGGGAGTGGTACATCCATGAGTCCAACAATTCAACCGATATACAACTTATCAGGCGTTTCACCAACACTGAACTCAATGACTGACAAGTTACAAACGGCTGAAGCAAGTCCTCAGTTCAACTACGCTTCCAATTATGGTATTTCTCAGTTGAGGGATATTATCACCACAAACGGCGGAGGAAATGTGCAAAATTCGGCAGAAACGTATCAACTGAGTACATCAGCAGCCTCCAATGATCGTGCAGAGCTCCAAACAGCCGAACGCGGACAATTTCTTAACGGGGCGGCATTTGAATCCGGTATTAATGTACAAGTCCCTATCCCCCCCACAGGAACTCAGCGGGCTGAATGGGGATATAGCGACAACACGAATGGGGCTTATTTTGGACAAGATAGCAGCGGCGTATATGTGGCTCTGCTACAAAATGGAGTAGAGACGTTGAAGGTGTATCAATCCTCATGGAATATTGATGCGATGGATGGAACCGGTTCTAGTCGGGTGACCCTGGACACAACTGACGGCTATCTTTATCAGGTTCGCTACAACTATACCTACGGACAAGTAGAATTCCGTATCATTGCAATTAATCCTCAGCTGTTTCAGCAAGCCGTTACAGTGCATCGCTTCACTCCGTCAAGCGCTGCACTACTGAAGGACGCTAACCAGAATATCAGGGCAACCGTCCTCAACGGTGCATCCGGGGGAGCCTTCAGCATCAATGTAGGAGGAAGGTATTTTACCAACCTGGGTTCCATCTTTAAGACCTCTCGAATCACAACAGAAACCCGGATCAATGCCACGATATCAAGTACTGCCTTCACTCCTACAGTGAGCTTCCGAAGAAAATCCTTTTTTCCAGACAACAGTACCCAGGTAAACTCTATAAATTTGGGGACTGCCAGCTTTGATATATTGGCTTCGGCCGATCTCCAATGGGAAGTCCGGATTAATTCAGTCCTCACTGGCGCATCCTTCGGAGCAGTGAGCGGGACTCCCTCTTCCGAAAGCTCCTTGCAGTCGGATATCTTGGCAACGGCTATGAATACGTCTCAAGGCGTTCGGGTGTTGGGGGGCCTGTCAGTTGCAGGAACGATAGAGGGTGTCACCAATGTACAAGTTCCTTTTACACTTCCCGGAAACGGTAATTTAACTCTGGCCTTGCGAACATTGAACAATGTCAACGGTAATGCGAGCGTATCCTTACGCTTGGAAGAGTTTTGGTAAGCAGACGGATCTGTTAGATAACTACAATTTGCATCATGTATAGGAGGATAGCCCATATAAGAGGTGTTATATTGCACTTTTACGGGCTTGACTGGCAAATACACTTCGACATCTATGTCAAAGCGTACTTGTCGGTTAATTCCGGCTTCAAAAAAGTCAGATATACGATTCTTTTTAATCATAGTTACCTCTCATTCTTCACTCCGCCCGTTCAGCCACTTGAACCAGTGGAGCACATGACTGAATCGGTATTCATGCTGCGAAGCGTAGGTCCACACCTCTGGCTCCTCAGCGGGCTCCTTCCAGACCAGCATGGAAAAGTGGCCTTCCTCCTCATTGGCGACCGACAGCAGCGAAAGACGATCATTCCCAAATCGGTATGGGGCCGATTCGACCCAATAATTCCGCATATCGCTGATCCAACTGCGAAACCGCTCTGTGCTTGAGATCCGTAGCACGTCATCCGGCAAGAGCATATGCTCTCCCATGTCCTGCCAGTACCCGGCATAACGGTAGCGTGCTTCCAGCATCGGACTGAGCGGCCGGGTTTTGCCGGGAGCCAGCATGGGCATACACGTGACGGGAACGATCGGACCGATGCTCTGGATAGCATAAGAGCGGGCCTCCCCCTCACTCAAACCGAGATACATAGCCTCCGCGAGAAAAGCGTTCCGTCTTGCAACAAACTGATGCTGATACTGTGACATTTCATTTTGTAGCTCCAACACCATACCCTGTACTGCATCTGTTCCGATCATTCCCAAGCACCTCTCATTCCAAAATATAGTCGTGCAGCTTGCGCTGTGCCCGATATTCGGCCCAATTGAACGCAGGCCATGCCGTTTCTTCCCTCGTCATGCTCATCAGACGACCTTGTAGAAACTCATCCATCGCTCCGTGTTCCTTACGGCTAAATTCAATCAGCAGCGGAATAGCATCCGCCGATAGCCCACTCAAATATTCCTTATCGATCACCGAGGTCGTGCGATACCGTTCGAGATTATTTTCAGCAATCCGTACATCAATACCCACATAATTCACGACGAGATACGCCACCAAAGCGAGTACAACATAATATTTCGCCAGCGGAAGCTGACGGACATGAATGCGCACCGCTGCAATGAGCAGCAGCAAGCCCAGAAAAATCATAAATGCGTGTACCAGATAACGGGTGTATGTATATCCGTACGCCTGTTCATACATGACCAGCCGGGTATAACCCGAATACAGCATCACACCCGAGCAGCCCACGAGTACATACAGCAGGCTGTTGTTCATTTTTTGCAATATATTTGAGCCGAATTCGGTCCACTTTAGCACACTGATCATCAGGACAAAGTTGATACCTGTCACCATAACCAGCTCCCCGAAGCCCCTTCTCGCATATTCTGCATATGAGGTTCCTTCCGGCAAGGCACCTTCCCATGCACCAAACAGATATCCGAACTGCAATACGACGAATACAACATACACCAGATTCATAACCATCAGCACCGTAGCTGTAATCACAGGATCAAACCTGATCGCTACCAGCTCGTGATAAGGTATCCTTGGTCTGTCGATGATCATCGAGGAATGACCATCATACTCGGTGGTTTGACCCTTCGCCCCCTCGCTTAACCCGTGCCACGACTGCGCCTCTTGCTCTGGATCACGCAAAGCAGGCTGTACGAATCCCCACAAATAGCAGAAAAAACAGAAGGTAAAGAAGCAGGTCCAGATCAGCCGCAGCATTCCGCTACCAAATGACAGCGTGCCGATCCATGAAGGTATACACGATAACAACTCCTCGAACATCCCATCCGCTGATGCCAGCAAAGATATGATAATGAACAGCAGCGGCAGGGCGATCAGCAAACCGACTATCACTTTCCCCAATACACGTTTGCGCTCATCCTTTACATTCCGAAAGGCTGCTGTTTTGAACATCCGAAACGGAGTCACGACATGCCGCAGATTTTGATAAAACAAATGGCTTAACGCTTGCCCGATGATACCGGGTTCGGACCAGCTATGCCTCTTCTCCCCGAGCAGCATCACCATATGTACACTAATCAGAGCAGGTATAGCCAATGCATTTAGCACATATAGAACCGGATTATCGAACAGCGCATACGTCAGCGACAGCAGCACAATTACGATAAACAGCAGTCGCCCCATCCACGAGTCAAGCCGGATACGATCCCGGTTATAGACATACAACATATAGGTGTAGAACAGAATGACAAAAATCGGCAGAGACACGCCCAGCGCATGCCCGTAAAACAGATATTGATGAACCAGCGCCAACACAATCGCCGCAGTAAAGGCGGACAGGAACGACGGTTTCGGCAAAGACGTTCCACTCATCTTGTCATGCATGGTAAATACCTCCACAACTATGCTTTATAACCCTTATTGTAGATGATAAAATAAGAAGATAAAGAGAAATTAATCGACGTAAAATTTCCTATTTTATATAAACGACTGCACTTTAATCATCCATAGGGGAAACGGAGCAACCATTTTATGAAACTTCATGCCCAATTTTTACGGCTTCACTCGCACACCGCTGACGACAGGGATGAGAACCATACGATAGAGATTACGCTGGATGAGCTGGCCGCTATTTTTGACTGCACCCACCGCAATGCCTTGATGATCATTCAGAAAATGGAAAAGCATGACTGGATACAGTGGACTCCCCGCCGAGGCAGGGGCCGCCGCTCCAGCCTGCACTTCCTGATTCAGCCGGAGGACATTGCGGTGCAGTCCATGATGCAGGCCATCGACCGCCACGACATCAAACGCGCACTGGATGAAATCCGGACCCATTCGCGTTCATCCACGATGCAGGAGCATTTGCAAGGCTGGCTGCTGAACTACTTCGGGCATCACGCAGAGGTTCGCAGCGATCAGCAGCAGATTGATACGCTACGTCTGCCCATTCGCCAACAGCTATACACGCTGGACCCACTGTATATGAACTGGCTCGCGGAGTCCTTCGTATCCAGCCATGTCTTTGACGGACTGGCCCGCCGGGCGAACGAGAGCGGTGAGATTTTGCCGGGACTGGCGCACGCTTGGGAGGTGGACGCCACCCGTACGCAATGGACCTTTTTCTTACGTAAGGAAGTACTGTTCCATAACGGTAAAATACTGACCGCCGAGGATGTGGTTTATACCTTTGAGCGGCTGAGCCGTGCGCCGGGACGGCGGCTGTACCATTTTATCGTTCGGCAAATCGAGCATGTACAGGCGCTAAATCCAACGATGGTACGCTTCGAGCTAAAGGAGCCGAATGAGCTGTTTCTGTCCTTCCTATGTACCAGTCGTGCCGCCATCGTGCCTCGTGAGCTGAATCAGGCGGGTGAAGCAGTCTTTGGCCTCCGCCCTGTGGGCACAGGGGCTTTCAAGGTCACGGAGATGAACGAGAGCTTATGCATTCTGGAGGCATTCGCTCCTTATTTTCAAGGCCGCGCCCATCTGGACCGGGTGGAAATTGTTCAGCTCCCGTGGGCGGCCAAGCCGGAATCGGCGGCAGATACCGCAGATACCGCAGATACAGCTTCGCCTTTTCATATCATCCACAATCCCGTATTGGCCGGGAACACGGATACGGCATGGAGTCAGATTCACTCGGCAGCTTCGGTGCGTAAATTTATTACATGCAATACACACAAGGACGGGCCGTTACGCAACCCGGAGGTACGTGCCCGTATTGTGGCGTGTCTGGATCATCGCAGCCTCCCTCCGATGGTGAATGCATCCGACGATTCGTATGAACCCCCGGCAACGTTGCAAATTGCGACCATTCCCGAGTATAGAGCCGATGCGGACCGGGTCGCGGCCCAACTGGAATCGTGCGGATATACTTGTAATATCGTGGCTGCATCCATGGATGAATTCAAAAGCTCCTCCATCCGTATGGAATCGGACCTGATCATCTTTTCTCTGTTTCGTGACCGTGATGAGCAATTGCGCCTGTTCGATCTGTATCTCAATGTATCCGGGCATGTCGAGCCGCATAGCCGCGTTGATATCGAAAGACTGCTGCGCGATATTACACGGGAAGCGGATCATACGATCAGGGCGCGTCAATTCGAGCATATCGAGGCCCGGCTTATTCATGAGCACCAGCTCCATATTTTATATGAAAAGCCCGTCCAGACAGCATATCTCCCTTCTGTGCGCGGCGTTTCCTTCAACAGCCAGGGTTGGGTGGATCTTCGTCATGTCTGGTTCCCGCCGGCTCAACCGCAAATATCCAAGCCTTAATGAAAACTAAAAAAGGTATCCTCTTTTATAAGAGAATACCTTTCATGTGCTACCCAGCCTAATTTAAGCAGAAGTATCCCTGGATGAAAATGACCAGCCACCCAGCCCATGACTGTGAGCTCCGCTAGGGTCCTCTACAGGGGGAGCAATGGGTGAAGAATTAAGTATGATAAAAAAATTAAACGCGAGCAGAATAAAAATAATCTTTTTTAACATTAAAGTGATCTACCTCTCTAAGTAAATTTTTATATTCCTCCGTCTCCTCAGGGGAGGCAGTATGCCGGAATTTCTCAAATAAACCTACACATTTAATCGTTACAGGATTACCATTCAGCACCACGGAATAGGACAGGCTTTCCAACAGAAATTTCATACCTTTCGCATAGCGCTTATTATCGAGATCGTAGCAAGCCAGCTCTGCCAGGAATCGTGCATAGAGATCCGTTGACACTTGCTCCGTATAGGTGCCTACCTTGGTATGGTGATCCGCAAATGCGGCAATCTGTTTCTCGAAACGTTGCAATACATCGTCCACATTAAATTCATAACGGTTTGCGGCCAGCACAATTTTGAACAATCCCATCAGAATCTCGCCTTCGTTTCTTTCCAGATAGGCGACATACTGTGGAATGACGTCCAGTTTACCGGACATAAGCTGATACAGATATCCGTTAGCCTCAGCCCAGTTGCTACACTGTTCCTTCAAGCGGCGTGCTTCTTCCGTATCCTCCTGCACCCAGCTTAAATCAGCGTACAGAGAGACATATTCCAAAGCCTTTTCGTATTCTCCTCGTTCGTCACAAATACCGGCACGCAGCACGTATGAGTATACAATATACATAAACAAAGGACCCTTTGTTTGCTTGTCCCGCTCTTTTTTTCTTTTTTTCCCATATCTTTGCTCATACTGCACTTTAGCCCTGCGACACATTTTATCAGCTAATGCTTCCACTTTATCCCAACGCCGCAGCGAAACATAAGTATTGGCCAAATCTTTTAATGCATCCAGTTGATCCGCTTCACCCAAGCGATCTACAAAGCTTTCAAAGTGTGTGGCGGCCCACAAATTTTCATCCTGATCATCACCAACAGCGATTGTAAATAACCGATACTGGCAGAGAGCCAGACGCTCGGAATGCTGATACTTCTCACTTTCCGAGACATTTTTATAGATGATAGCTGCTGCCGCAAACTTACCTTTTCTGAACAATTCTTCTGCCGTCTCAAACAAGGCTGGAGCGTAAATTAGATAGTCCATCATAAATTCCACGACTTGTTCAATACAGTCCAGCTTATTCAGCTCTGCACAACGGTACAAAAATGGACGAACCCGCCGCCAATTTGGTGCTGAATTCCGTATAAATTCTTCAATGTACAGCTCATAGAAGATTCCCTCTTCAAGCTCCATGCCTGCCGCAATCCGATCCAATAGCAACATCGCAATCGGCCGATTACCGTTGATAATGGCACTGATTGTGCCCGCATTAATACCCGTGTTCTCCCCAAACTTACTAATCGTGATTCCTTCACGTCTGATATACTGCTCCAGCTCTGCACGAATCGTGGTTGTTTCCTTCAAATCAGGCACCCCCAGGGATTACTTGTATGTTTTCAATTCAAAAAAAGAAAATTCCCGTGAATATTCCCTTAATTATACAAAATAAAACCCACTTCGCCAACTATATAAATTTATTTACTCGAAATATATCTGGACAGAGTCAACCGTTTCTTGAAATCACTCAAAACCAATCTCCCAATAGGGGCTACTTACTACCAACAGATTTGGTAATTTCCTAGATTGCGTATACTATATAAAGAGTGAATTGAAAGGAACGAAGGAAAGGATATGACAAATGGACAAAACAGACAGTACCCCTACAACAGAACAGCAAATTGCAGCATGGATGGTCGCGCAAATTCGTGAAGTGGGAACCTTGAAACAAGAGGACGCGATTGCATATGTACGCTCTGAGTACGGAGAGCAGTATGTGTTTATAAGTGAGCATGGTCATGTATCTCTCGAAAAGGAAATCAAAAAAGCGTTTCGCAAGCTTCATAGCGGTAAAATCGCCTGGGATCGCGACGGATTCCTGTGGGCCTGGACGTAACAAGCAAAAGCATCTGCCATAGGCAGGTGTTTTTGGGATGCGGCTTCCTTCCTGTGTGGAAACCAGCCCCCTTCCTTACAGGGGGGCTGTATCCGTAGGCAAGGAAACCTCGTCCGCATAGTTTGTGGCCATAATTTTTGCTACTCCCGCAGGGTCAGTGGTCTGACCCAACGCCCACATCATTTTAGTCACAAGTGCCTCCGTCGTCATGTCATAACCCGGAATAACACCCTTTTCCAGCACCTTCTGCCCCACCTCGTAAATCGTCAGATCGCCGCCCTCATAAGGACATTGGGTGGTCACGACGATACTCATGCCATCCTTCATTAACTCCTCAATTTTGCTGATCAGGCTTCTTTCCTTGAAGGGCACGCCACCCATGCCAAAGCCCTCAATCACGATCCCTTTATAGCCCAAGCCCTGAATGGCATCGAAAATCGCCGGATTCGTACCCGGAATCAGTCTGAGCAGAAATACCTCCGAAGCATACTCGTCATTGTACGGATGGCGAACTGTACCGCGATTCGCAAATACGCCCTCTGTATAGACCACCTTCCCGTCTTCCACGAGGCCGATATACGGATAGTTAATACTCTCAAAAGCGTTATAGCTGCGCGTTCTGATTTTGGAGCTGCGGCTGCCGTTGATGATTTTGCCGTTAAATACGACAAATACTCCCGCTACCTCGCCACATGCGGTCAGGAACGAGTCGATTACATTTTTTTTGGAATCACTGTGCTCAGCCAGAATGGACACCTGCGAACCCGTCACCACGACCGGCTTGTCTACGGTTCCCAGCATGAAGCTCAAAGCCGAAGCCGTATAAGCCATCGTATCCGTGCCATGGGCAATGACGATGCCGTCGTACTGATCAAGGGAACGATGTACCATTCGGGCGATGGAGGCCCAATCCTCCGGTTGTGTGTTTGTGCTATCAATGCTCATCAGATTATGGGCATCAATTTCACAGATTTCCTTCAACTCCGGAATTTCCGCCAAAATATTTTCAGCCGATTGGGTTGGCGTCAGGCCATTTTCCTGATAGGAGGAAGAGATCGTCCCTCCGGTATTAATGAATAAAACCTTTTTCATGTACCCTTGTTCCTTCCCGATTACATCTTCACTTTATTGTTCTTAGAATTTATCATGAATAAGTGTGAGAAGCTACTTTTGATCCGAAAAGGGGAGATAGATTATAGGGCTATATTTTGACTAACCTTTTTCGATAAAAAAACAAAAGAGCCAAGTGCAAAATACACTTGTCCCTTTTATTCGTAGTAACGGTATTAGTTAAGTGAATCCAACAGCGTCTTCAATTGCGGATTGAGATTCAGCGCATTCAGGATGATTTGCAGAGCTTCTGCACGTGTGGAGCTACTCTTGGGATCAAACTTGCCATCTGCTCTGCCGCTGATGATACCTGCTTGTGCTTCAGCTTTGATCTCGTTAGCTGCATAAGAACCCTTCACGTCATCAAAATTGCCTTTGGTGGTGTCCTTCGATACGTTGTTCAGGTTTAAGATGCGGGATAAAAGAACAACCATTTCCTCCCGGGTGATCGTGTTATCCGGCTTGAACATACCATCCTCATATCCGCTGATGACCCCTGCCTCTACAAGTTTCTTGATTGGGTCTTTTGCCCAGTGGCTGCCGACGTCCTTCAATGAGACACTTGTATTGTTGCCACCTTTGATATCGAACACGCTACTCAGAATCACTGCAAATTCAGCGCGTGTGATCTTGCCATCCGGCTTGAACTTACCATCGTTGTACCCTTTAATCACATGCAGCTTTACAAAAGTATCAATAGTCTTTTCAGCCCAGTGTCCTTTAGTGTCCGAAAGAGCTGCTGTAACCGGAGTTTTTTTAGCTTCCTGAATCCGAGTCTCAATGTTCTTAATAACATTGAGGTCACCCTTCACTACATCTGACTTGAACACATCCTTTGCAGGATCAGGTGCAGGAGCTGGTACAGGAGTCGGTACAGGTACAGGAGTCAGATTAGTGTTAGTTGTGGTGGAACTACCACCACGGCTCGAAGAACGTTTGTCGATCGTAATAACTTTCGTTCCCACAACACCTGATCCATCATGAGCAACTGCCTGAATTGTAATAGTACCAGCTTGAGTTGCAACGAGTACACCATCAGCATTGATCGTTGCTTCCCCTGTACCAGCAATTACCGACCAGCTAAAGGTTTTATCCGTTGCATTGTCAGGAGTTACATTTGCCTTAAATTGAAGAGAGTCTCCAACGGACATTGTTCCACTATCGCCCGACACTGTGATAGCAGTCACCAACCGGGGAGCCCGTGTGACATTGACCGTATAGCTTTTCGTCGTTCCATCCTGTGCAGTCACTACAAAGCTAATAATATTTGACCCCACATTTAGACTAATCGGATTGTTGACCGGAGTCCCATTGAGCTGTAAAGCAGCCGTCGCGCGGCTATCCGTAGTTGTATACGTAGCTGTCGTAACAGAAATATCGTTAGGCACAGTTGCGGTGTAGGCGTACACACTTTCACTTACCGTTTGATCGAGCGTAATGCCGCTTAAATTCAGCGAGCTTAAGGCAACACTATTTGAACCAGCTCGTGTGACATTGACCGTATAGCTTTTCGTCGTTCCATCCTGTGCAGTCACTACAAAGCTAATGATATTTGACCCCACACTTAGATTAATCGGATTGTTAACTGGAGCCCCATTAAGCTGTAAAGCCGCTGTCGCGCGGCTATCCGTAGTTGTATACGTAGCTGTCGTAACAGAAATATCGTTAGGCACAGTTGCGGTGTAGGCGTACACACTTCCAGTTACCGTTTGATCGAGCGTAATGCCGCTTAAATTCAGCGAGCTTAGTGTGGCATCTGAAGAAACAGGAGGGTTCTGGCCAGCAGCCACAGCCGTAGAAACCATGAAGGTACCGACCATGAAGGGACCACTGCTTAAAGCTATAGTCTGAATTACCTTATTATCTGATGTCCTGATTACGCTCATGTTGCTGCTGCCATAATTGACCGTAAAGGCTTTGCTGCCATCAGCCGAGATACCGACCACATAGGGATAAGAACCAACCGCTACGGTGCTTTCCACTGTATTACTAGCGGTATTGATTACTGAAACAGTTCCAGAGCCACTATTAGCCACGTAAACCCTGCTCCCGTCGGGAGACACCTCAGTAGCCGACGGGGAGTTGTCCACAGTTACAGTTGCTTCCACCGTGTTGTCCACAACGTTGATGACAGAAACTGTTTTGTTCCCTTGATTTGCTACATAAATCTTGGTACCCGCAGGATTAACCGAAAGACCATACGGGCTGGTTCCCACCGTAATTTGACTGGTAATCGTATCGTTGGTAAAATCCACGACTGCTACTTTGTTAGCGCCAGACTGAGTCAGATAAAGCTTCTGGGCTGCCGCTACCATGGCTACAGGACGTGATAATACACTTACTGTACCCGTAACTGTAAGCGTTGCTGTATTGATTACAGACAGTGTGCTGCTGCTCATATTAGCTACATAAGCTTTGCTGCCATCCGAATTAAAGGCTACTCCGTGAGGTTGTGAGCCCACTGTTATTGTGCCGACCACTGTATCAGTAGCCGGATTAATCACCGAAACAGTTCCACTCGCTCTGTTGGTCACAAAAACCTGGGTACCGTTCGGGTTGAACGCTGCGCTATTAGGCTCACTCCCGACCGTAATTTTGCCCAATTCCACCGTACCGCTTTCCAAATCCACCACATCAACCTTGCCAGTATTGAAGCTTGTAATATAGGCTTTCTTTAATATGTCAGTAGTAGCCGCAGAAGCGGCATTAAAATTACCTAACAAAGTTGAAATTATACATAGAATAACTACCACTGCCGTAAGCTTCATTTTTTCTTTTCTAAACATTTTGTTCCCCCCTGATCGTTTTGCGGAATGGGATGCCCCCGCTTTCCATATTTAATGTTTTCCATAATATGCTATATATTTCCCGTGCTAATTACCGTCGCAACTTCGTGTTTCTGCTCGTCCTGATTATAAATCGGCATTGAAACGCTCAATTTGCCAGAACTCCCAACAGTATCGCTTGATTCACTCGCCCCTTATTGCCTCCCCCCATTGCAATACATACTATCAAACTGTTCTCACAAAATTCTCACAAAACCACGAATAATGTCGAAAAAAAAACAAAAAGAGACTATCCCCTAATAGATTGTTCAATCGGGAATAATCACTTTCTTATTCATCCAGTATTCAGTTTCGGTAAAAAAGGTCGGACAAGAAAAACTTTGCCGACCTACTCCAAATATGACGCCTTCTGGCTTCTCAGCTTCTGCGGTGGCTCCAGCCCCAGCTCCTTGCGATAGGAAGCCTCGAACTGCGCGTAATGCCTGACGATTTTCTCCTTGTCCCCACTGCTTGCATAGATGCTCAACAAAGTCTGATTCATCTCCTCGTGCAGGGGGTATACAGTCAAATACGAATCAATCTTCTGCTCCGCCCTTTTCCAATCCTCCCTGGCAAGATTCTGTTGGATCAAGCTGCGTACAAGCGATGTGTACCGTTTGCAGAATACTTCCTCCAGCGGAGCTTTCCAGAAGTAATCTTTTCTATCCAGCAGCGGACCTTTGTAGAGCGAGCATACATGTTCCGCTTGCGCCTCATCCTGAAGTCCTCCCGCAAGAGAAAAGTCATACCGTTCATATTCCAGCACATCGTACGTTCGATTCGATGGTTCCAGCATGTATCCTTCGTTCGTTTTCTGAATCTCCATGCCGATCTCTTGCTCTTTCAACAGTTTCTTTAAACGATACATCGTGTTGTGCAAATTATGCGACGCGCGGTCCTCGCTCATATCCGGCCACAGCAATTCCGCCAATCGCCACTTGTTGAGATTCTGACCCGGATGGCAGAGGAAATAAGCGAATAACTCCTCCGTCTTGCGTGTCGGAAAGCGGATTAGCGACCCTTCCCGACTTCGGACCTCGAATCCTCCAAAGCACCGAATCGAGGCAAGCCCCACCTGCTGTTCAGCATCGCCGACAGGTCGATGCAGCTTGAACAGCCGGTTTGCGACCCGCTCGATCGCCGCGGGTGTCACGGGCTTCAAAATATAGTCGAAGGCATAAACCTTGAATGCATCCAGCGCATAATGCTTGTAAGCCGTCGTGAAGATGATTTTCGTCTGCTCCGACGCTTCGTTGATATTTTCCGCGAGTTCCAGCCCGTTCATCTTTGGCATTTCCACATCGAGGAAAGCGACATCCGGCCGAAGCTCAGACAGGCTGGCCAGCGCCTCAAGCGAGCTTGTAAAAGCACCTATGATCGTAAAGTACGGGTTTTGCCCGATGACATATTTCATTAAATTCAAAATCGGTATTTCGTCCTCCACAATGACCACATTAAACAATCTCGCTCCTCCTCCGTTTACCCGAACCGATCTTTTCGTTATTCCTTACAGGCAAATACATCGTTATTTTAGTTCCTCTTCCCCTATCGGAGCTGATGTTTAGCGTTGCCCCTGGCAGAGAGTCCAGACGCTTGCGGATATTATGGATGCCGATGCCGCAATCATGCATATCTCCTTTGGACATGCGATCCAACAGATCATCCGGTATGCCGACGCCATCGTCTTCGACTACCACCCGGATATAACCATCTTCCTCGTCGATCCTGAGCGTCACCTTGCCGTAACCTTCCTTCTCGAACAAACCGTGCCGAATCGCATTCTCGACAAAAGGCTGGATGCATAAGGAAGGAATTCCCAAATGATCTATACGGTTATCGTAGTGAAAGTCGTAGTCGAACCTCTCTCCGAAACGGGCTTTTTCAATCTCAACATAAGCCTGGATCAACTCCATTTCCTGGTAGAGAGGGACGAACAGTGTGGAAGAATCCATGTCCAGGATGTAGCGCAAGTACTGACTGAGCATCGATAACAAGTACGCAGCTTTTTCCCCGTCCGTATAGCAGAATGAAATAACGCTGCTCAAGGCGTTGTAGAGAAAATGCGGTTTGATCTGCGCTTGATGGAACGCCAGCTCATTGCGAATCGCTTCTTGGAGCGATGTTTTCACAGCGATCAGGGTCTGGATTCTGGCAATGAGCGTTTCCGCCTCAAACGGCTTAGTCAAATAATCGTTTGCCCCGGCCCTGAAGCCGAGCGCGATGTCTTGCGGCGTATCCTTAACCGTTGCGAACAAAATGGGCAGGTCGAGAATAGAGTAGCTGCTTCGTAGTCTCTGACACAGCTCAATGCCCGAGATCCCCGGCATCATCACATCGAGAATGACAAGATCGACTTGCGGGTACTCTTCTATTTTCTCCAATGCTTCTTTTGCTGAGAAAGCGGTGACGACATTGTAGCGATGCCGTTTCAAAATATTCAACAAGGTGTGGATATTAGAGGCTTCATCGTCAACAATCATGACTGTATGCTCGTGTCCATCCCAAATATTCAGCTCCTGATCCTTATCGGTATATCGCTGCTGCTCTTGCAACGCATATGCCGTTTCACGATTAGCCGGTACTTGGACTGCGCTTGGCAATGTAAACGTCATGCGCGTGCCTTGACCGACCTCCGACCAATCCACCCGAATTTCTCCACTCATCCGTTCGACCAACTTGCGGCTAATGTACAAACCAACGCCCATTCCTGTATATCCATCCTTCGGCAGCGGCCCGTCAAGCTGCTCAAAATATTCGAAAATCACAGCATGCTTATCCTTAGGAATCCCTGTTCCAGTATCCTCGACAGAAATCGTAACAGTTCCCTTGGTAACGCTCGACACCACCTTGATCGACCCTTTGTCTGTATGCTTAACGGCATTGCTGACCAGATTGTACATAATTTGACGCAGACGATTTTCGTCCGCTTGCACCCAGACGTCGGGACCGACTTGATTATCCAGTCGCACAGCTTTTCCCAAAAGTTCAAATTGCAGCACGTCGAATACAATCTGCGTTACCATTCTGGCATCCACAGCGGTCGGATGCAGACGCAGTTCCCCGTGCCTCAAACGGGTAACATCGACCAAATCGTGAATGAGCATGGACAGCTTGATAGATGTATCCTTGATCAGCGAAAGATTCCGTTTTTGCTTCGGCGACAGATTTTTTTCCTCATCATCCAGCAAATAAGACGTCATATTCAGGATTCCATGCAGTGGAGTCTTGAGCTCGTGGGATGTGTTCATCAAAAACTCGTCCTTGAGCTGATTGGAGACCGTCAATTGATATGAAAGGATTTCCGTCTTCTCATAAGCATTGGAGAATCGAACCACGAGCAGAATATTCATAATGATAATGAAACAAATCACCCCGAGTTTTCCCACCAGATCGGTCGAAACCATATTTTCCGAATAGAGGCTTCCGTCCACCAAAAAGACCATCATCGAAACGCTCCCGCCAATAAAAAGCATTAATTCCTTCCGATCGGATGAGCCGCCTTGGCTTTGAATATACAGATACGCCATTCTGCCAATAATATATAGGAAA
The DNA here is from genome assembly GCF_050467685.1 of Paenibacillus sp. NRS-1782. Classification (NCBI taxonomy): domain Bacteria; kingdom Bacillati; phylum Bacillota; class Bacilli; order Caryophanales; family Paenibacillaceae; genus Paenibacillus; species Paenibacillus sp. NRS-1782. Next base: position 185,484 of record NZ_JBITPH010000018.1, on the reverse strand, counting down.
ACGATGATTAAGTAAAAAAAGAAAACGTATTTTCCCTGGATATGCACACGATAAGGCAACACGACAACCGCCGTAATATATAGGCCTAACGGAGCCAGTATCAGCTTCATCATCCGAGACGATATGAGGCGGGCTTCAACTGAACTGAAAAACAGGATGAGTACCACAGCTCCGACAAATTCGCTTAAATCCAGCAGCTTGTAAGTAATATCAAAAGGGAGGCCAGGCAGTACTCTCTGTAAAATTTTTTCGCCAAAAAGTGCTTTTTCCAATAAAAGCAGCAGCAAATATAGCCCGCTGAGCCAATATGTTTTCTCTCTTCGCCCTAGCAGGCAGAAGCTGAGATGATACACGCCAAACATGCCAAGAATCAATATAATTCCGATATCGGTGCCGACCTGTATACCATTTAGCTTCGTCACATCTTCAGCCAATCCGAATGGGATCGAGCCAGCAATACCACCGGTGACAAATACGTAGTTAGACACTTGAATTACAATGTCAATTTCTTTGGCATCCGTGTGAAAAAACGCACTGTAGGGCGTATTTCCAGGCTGATGCTCCTTGATATCGACTGCTGGGCGCCCACTTTCGCCTTCTAACTTGCCGTTAATGAACAATCGATGGGAAAGGCGAATACTCCTTATTTTTAAACCTAAAACTTCATCCGTATCTTTAACCAGCACTTTCAACCGGTACGTGCCATACCCTCTTCGGTTCATACCGCCATTCGCTGATTTCCCTCTCCACGTGCCAGGTACGGATAAATACGAGACCTCTGTACGCGTCCCTTCGTGAAAATCGACAGGCTCCAGTAATTCACCTTCATAAAATTCCCACTCTCCATCCAGGTTGACCCATCCCTGCTTGTGGAAATCCCAATTCGACAAATCCAGCACTCCCCGCTTCACAGGCGGCATGTCCTGATTCGGTATCGTTTGGGAATAAATAGCGACGAACAACACAATGGAGAGCGAAAAGATCAAGCCAATTCCGATGGCCTCACGATATTGCCCCCTTTTGATACATAGCTCCCCCTCGGAATTCATTTCAACACTTTTTATTCTATACATTACGTACTTCACAAAAAATCACAAGACTGATTTAAGTGAAATTGGAAATAAGCGTGGGTGAGTACACAATTTATTTTACAGACTCTACAACTAGAAACGAAGCTGATAGAGGCTCAGCATGTAAAAGAAAAAGCAACCATCACAGAGGAAAGTCTGCGACAACTGCTTTCTGGCTTTCAGGACCACATCTCCAGCTATGTAGAAAAGCTGATCGTGATCCACTAGATTTACGAAAAGAGAATCTAGCTGTAGGAACAAAAGAGATCTAAATTCGATATAGAAATACCAGCCAATTGATCAATCCGCCTTCAGACGGAACGCTATGCTCATCCAGCTTAGCCCGTTCCACGTATTTTACGACCGTTCTTCGCATTGTACTGCTCCAGCAATTGAGTACGAAAGCAGATTTCCTCATATTAGGATATCCCTTTTTAATCCAAGTGATTTACTGTGATTTTATATTATAACGGGTTATTTAAATAATACAACAAGTAAATTTGATTTCAATTACTTATCCATATGTTGCACAAAAAAAGGACCCTTGCGGGTCAACTCTCATTCATGAAGTGAAAGACGGACTGCTGGATGTTCCGGTAAAATGGACGAAATCAGCCGCTGCACCGCAGGATGAGCCGATTCAAAAATCCGGTCCTTCTCGTCACAGCGCTCGATCAATATTCGACAAAGAAAGCTTATATTTATTTTAAATTTGTAGAATATGAGAGGTATGGCTCATTCCGCCAACGTTTGAAACAGAGTACGCGTGTATTCATGCTGTAACAGGTCTTTATCCCACTCCTGAAATATCTCCACAATCTCCCCCTGATACATGACGACAATCCGATCACAAAACGGACGGGTAGATTGAAGATCATGGGTGATAAAAAGATAGGATAGCTGGCGCTCCTCCTGTGCTTTCTTGAGCATGTCCAGTACGGAAGCCTGCGTTTCCGTATCGAGATTGGCGACAGACTCGTCGAACAAGATGATTTCCGGCTCCACCGCCAGCGCACGGGCGATGCATACCCGCTGCTTTTGTCCGCCACTTAGCTGCGATGGGTATTTCTCCAGACATTCCGCGTCCAGCCCCACCGATTCCAGTAAAGACAGGCAGATCTCCAGTGCTTGCGCTTTTCGTTCGGGAAAATAGTTGCGTATCGGCTCCTCCAAAATATCTCGTATGATCATGCGAGGATGGAGCGAGGAAGACGAATCCTGTGCGACCAGCTGGATTCGTTTGTACAGATGGATATCCTTCATCCTTCCGGTGTGAATGGGCTGATGATCCAGCCAAATCTCCCCCGAGGTCAACGATTCCAGCCTTAGGATACATTGTGCCAGCGTACTTTTGCCGCTTCCGCTTTCGCCAACCAGTCCGAGGCATTCTCCCCGTTGCAGCTCCAGACTCACCTGCTTCACGGCGGCCTGCCCGCTATCTTGCTTGTTGGACCAGCCTTTTCTCCGTCTGCGGACAGGATAGGCTTTGGTCACTTGCTTTAGTTCCAGTATCATTCGCGCATCCTTCCTTCCGGGCTCATCTCCAGTACACGATCCGCTACACGACTCACACCCTGACGATCATGAGAAATCAACAAAATAGTGAGATCCAAATCCTCTCTCAACTGTTGGAATAACGCCAGAACCTTGTCCCGGTTGATAACATCCAGCGCCGTGGTAGGCTCATCGGCAATAAAAAGGCGCGGACCGGAGCTTAGCATCGCAGCCAGCAGTACCCTTTGACACATCCCTCCGCTTAATTCAAAAGGGTACGAGGACAAAATATGCTCAGGGTCTGCAAACCCGACCTTGCTCAATAAAGAGCACAGATAAGCCTCCTGCGCTTGAGTAGCGCAGCCCCCAGCCAGCTGTGCAATCCCGCTCAGCATCTGCCACATCCGGGGCAGCACGACCTGTGGGGGGGCTTGATGCTGTACAGGGCGGGGGAGGTTGCCCAGCCCCCTCTGGTCGGGCGGCATCCAGCGCCGCCCGTGCAGTCTAAGCGTGTCCGTCAGCTGTGCGCGGACGGTACGGATCGGATTCAACCCGCTCAGCGATTGTTGAATGAGCAGGGCAATGTCCTCGCGGCGCAGCCTTTGCCAGCGCCGTTCATCGAACGGGACGATGTCCTCCCCGTTGTAGTACATATGCCCCTGCGTAACGCCGATCCCCGGCTCCAGCATGCCCGAGATTGCGTGCGCGGTCAGACTCTTGCCGCATCCGCTCGGCCCGGTCAAGGCCACAATTTCCCCCGGATACACGGAAAAGCTGACATCCCTGAGCAACGGTTGATGTCCGCTTATCCGCATTGTTTTCCCATTCGCACCCGGCTTCCTACCTGCGTCCGTACCTGCTGCTGCGTCAATGCGTGTACCCGCTCCTGTGCCTATGCGACATATCTCCAAATGTTCCACGTGTAACAGTGGCTTGCGCCCTGCCATATTTCCATTCATCTGTCCTGTCCCATCCTTCATTCTGCCGCCCCCTTTTCCGAGAATCGGTCTCCCAGAAGCTGGCAGGCAAGCACAAATAGCATAATCGCCAAGCCCGGAAAAATCATGACATGCGGCGCCACCTGAAAATACGACGTCGCATCATGCAGCATCACGCCCCATTCCGGCTTAGGCGGCTGTACACCCAGCCCCAGAAAGGAAAGTCCGGCAACCATAAGCACCACTCGCCCGATGTCCCAAACCGCATACACAAGCAGCTGTGGCAGCGCCTGCGGCAATACATAGCTTCTGAGTACGCGCACATGTGAATTACCGGATAAACGGGCGTATCGGACATAGTCCTCCTGACAGGCTTTTTGAACAAGGGTGCGAATATACCGAACATACCCGGCCCACCGTACCGCAATAATGGCTAAGGTCATGTTTACAAAGCCTGGACCCAAGATACCCACAATCGCCACCGTCAAAATAATATCGGGAAAAGCAAGCACTCCGTCAATCACCCGCATGACTAGCTGATCCACACGCCCGCGCACATAGCCAATGAGCAAGCCTATCGGCAAACTGATACACAAGGTGGTCACTGTAATCGCACAAGCAATCAGTACGCTGGTCCGAATCCCGTAAATCAGCCGTGACAGCACATCCCTCCCCAAATGGTCCGTACCGAAGGGATATTCCCGGCTGGGCGGCTCCAGGCGCTTCAGGAGATTGACATTGAGAGGATCATGAGGGGCAACCCATGGAGCCAGCAATCCGAGCAGTACGATCAGGCCCAGCATTACGCCTCCTGTCAGTAAGCTTCCTTTGAAGGACAGCCGCATGTTTTTCATTTTCAACTTCCTCCCCTAACGCAAACGCAGCCTCGGATCTATAGCCGTTTGGACCAAATCCACCAAACACTGAACACCTACAATTAAAAATGCAGCAAAAATAACATACCCCTGAATCACCGGATAATCCCGCTGCGTAATCGCGTCTATAAAATACTTGCCCAAACCCGGCCATGAAAAAATCGTCTCTACGATGACATTGCCCGCCAGCATAAATGACAAATTCGTGCCTAACAACGTGATGATCGGCAAAATCGCATGCTTGAATATCTCAAAAAACAAAACATACGTACGGGAAAAGCCTCTGGCCTTCGCCGCCTTCACAAAATTCCGGTCACCCAGCTCCAACATTTGGGCACGCAGTACACGGGCTTGCACAGCCCCCAAACCTGCCCCAAGGGTCAGCGCTGGCAGTACCAAATGAGTCCAATCTTCCCGACCCATGGACGGGAGCCAGCCCAAACGGACGGTGAACAGGTAAATCAGCAGAAAGCCAAGCCAAAAAGAGGGGATGGACGATCCGAGCAGTGCAAACAGCCTTCCCAGACGATCCAGCCAACCGCTGGATTTTACCGAGGCAGCCAGCCCCATCCCAAGAGTCAGCAACGTCATGACGGCAAAGCCCGCCGAGGCCAGCTCCACGGTAGCAGGCAGTCTGTTCCACAGTTCGGTTAGCACCGACTCCTTGGATACATAGGAGGTGCCCCAATGCCCTGTGAACACATCACGCAGCCAGTTTACATACTGAATATGAAGCGGCTCGCTCAAGCCCAGCTCCTTCCGCAGCGCCGTCAACGCCTCCTCAGAGGCAGGCACATTATGCGCGGTGAGCAGAATGGTAGCAGGGTCGCCGGGAGCCAGCCTCATCAGCACAAATGTCAGCGTGGATACAACGAACACAATAATGACCAGTTGCGCCACACGTTCCAGAATAAAACGAATCATAGGGTATCCAGTCCGTTATTCCGCAATATCGGATTGCGCCGTAATGTAGTAATACTCAATCGGATGCGGTGTAAAGCCCTCTACCCCTTTTTTCACCCCAAATACATTATCAGGGTGAACAATAAACGACTGCGGCAAATCGGTATTAATGATATCCAGCGCTTGCAATGTCACGGCATTACGCTGTGCTGTATCCTTTGCCAGCTTCAAGCTGCCAAGGAGGTTCTCCAGCGGTTTGGAACTATAACGGCTTACATTGGCCTCGCTTTTAGAGGAATAAAACATGTCCATAAAATATTGCGGCTCCCCCGTATGGGCAGTCAGCATACTGTACATGGCAAAATCCCAATCGTTTTTGGTTAGCGCCCCGTCGATATTTTCCACCTTGCGAATCTTCACCTGGATGCCCTCTTTCAGCAGTTGGCTCTGAATCACCTCAGCCATGACCGAAAGCTCTGGACGCTGAGGGAAGGTCAGCAATGTAACCTCGAACGGCTTGCCCTGCTTGGTCCATGTACCTTGGGCATCCTTTTGCCAGCCGTCCTTCGTCAACAACTGCCCTGCCGTTCCGTCCAGCACTTTACGTTCCACCTTGCCGAAGGGGAGAATGCTCGGGAATGGGCTGCTTGCCTCCGTACCATAGCCTCTCATGATCGCACTCACAATGGATGCACGTGGTATCAGGCTGTCCACTACTTTGCGGTTCGCGGCATCCTTGAACACAGGCGACTCCATGTTATACACGATCATATGAGTGCGCAAAGAGGGAGCCGACAGCACTTGCAGCTTATCGTTCTTTTTTAATACCTCCGCGTTATCCACCGGAATATCAGTCGCTACATCTACTTCGCCAGATTGCAGCGCCAACAGGCGTGAATTGCCGTCCGTAATGAACTTCATCGTTGCTTCAGCCAGCCGGGCCTTCTCGCCCCAATATCCGTCATAACGCTCTACGACCAAGGACTGATCCTTGTTGAACGCTTTAATTTTAAAAGCACCTGTCATCGCAGGGTAGCTCTGCTCATCCTTCATAGACGCTACATCCAGCACAATCGTCGATGGATCAGCCAGATTGGACACCAGCGCTGAATTGGGCTGGTTAGTCGTGATTTTCAACGCCAGCGGCCCAGTTACATCAATCGACTTTACGTCTAGCAAATCCTTTGCCAAATGGCTTTTCTCGATGGAGCGCAGCAGGGAAGCTTTCACACTTTCCGCGTCCATACTCTTTCCGTCATGAAAAGTGACCTTATCCTGCAAGCCGAACGTCCAAACTGTGGGACTGTCCTGCTTCCATTCCTTGGCCAGCCAAGCCACTGGCTCCAGCTTTTCATTCAAACGGACAAGTGTCTCACCTGCGCCGGACCGCATGACATCCCAGCTATTGTCTCCGTGCGGGTCAACGCCCGACGGTTTCCACGTATACGCCATCACCAGTTTCTTATCTGCTGTAGCCTGTTGTGTGGATGTGTTCTCGCCCTTGCTGGGGCTATCCGCCGTCTTACTAGTTGTCGAGCATCCCCCCAGAGCCATAACTGCCAGCAGCAGCATCACCCCTGTACATATAAACCATGAACGCTTTTTACGATTGCTTATCATTCTATTGACTCCCCCTCTGTCTTGTCATTCACAAATACCTAGCGCAAAAAAAAGCATCCCCGACCGCTTGATCAGCAGTCAGAAATGCTTTCATTATCAAATGCCTAAGCTCACCCTCTTCACCCTCTAAAAACAAGGGGATCGGATCGGTTTCAGACATTCTGTATGCAGCACGCCTAACCACCTCCCCAGCATCCCGTGGGTCTGACAGTGATGTTAAAACAGGCAGGTCTCCTGACTTCAGGCTTATCTCTCAGGCCTTCCCGGTTCCTCACAGTTCCAGTGGCTGTTCTGAAAGCTACAGCAATTCCCTGCTGATGCCTGTATACAGTGGCGGGTCCGTGTCGGAATCTACCGAACTTCCCTTTTAAGTGAACACGCACAACAGCCATCTACATGATTTCAGCGAAACCCTGTAAGTGGAAAGTCCGGTTCACACCTGTTTTCTTCCTTTATTCCTCTATATTACGAATTAGGACTATCTTATTTTGTTGTTACAGGCTTGTCAACAAATGCTGCGCAATATTTTAAATTTAAACGATACGGCAAGGATCAAGGCTATGACTTTGCGTTGCATGCACGCAATGGACGTGATAAAATTAGGTATAGAGATAACCACCGTGTCCGTATACTAAAAAGAGCCTTCGCCGCTACCAACGGCAAAGACTCTTAGGACTTGAAAGGCTGTGGATCATCACGGCGCGCTAAATGCGTAGCTAAACCCACCGTTAGGCGCCTAACCTAATTACACGGTGGGTTTTCGCTTGTTCCGAAATTTCCGACGTAGCCAGCGATAAAGTTTACGAATACTAAACACCAGGCTTAGTAACGTAACCATCCAACGCAACACATCGTAGCACGACACAAGGTTGACCATCGGCTTCACCCCCTTTCGGGAAGCTGCGCCGTGGTCTGAAAACATCCACCACTATTCAAAATCCATAAGGTAGATTATACCATGACCTCGCCTATCACTCTAGCAAATTCTTCTAATAGAATCTCAAACCCCGATCTTCATACAGGAAGGGGGTTTTATCAATAACTCTATGCCAAAAAGCCGGAAAAATAGGCTTACGTCCTCTCTCCCGCGGTCTTTATCTAATCCTAATCGTTAAACCTTCTGCGGAACCTCTGACACCTTCCCGCCTTTGACCCATTCGCCCTGTTTTTTCGTTAAAACGATATTCAAGACAATCGCCGTAATCGAGCCGGATACGATACCGTTTTGCAGCAGCATTTTGGCAAAGCTCGGCAGTTGGTCAAACATTTGGGGCAGCACGACAGAGCCGAGGCCCACCGCAATGCTACATGCCGCGATCAGCAGATTGCTTTCCTTCTGCAAATCCACCTCTAACAAAATAGACATGCGCAATATTTTAAATTTAAACGATACGGCGAGAATCAAGAAAATGGATTTTCAATGCAAGGCTGTCAATAAATGTAGTTCATATCCGACTAATGGACTCTTGCAGACACAAAATATAGATAAATATATTCATATATTCCATTAAAAGGTTGACATAGTTTGTAAGCTCATTTATGCTATCTATGGATTTACAAATTTTTCAAGGGGGCGCTTTGTATGAAAGTAAAGTTTCTACCACAAGCAATTCTGGCTGCAACATTATTCATCTCTTGGGGGGTCGTCAGTCCAGCAATCTCTCATGCCGAGAAAGGAGAAAAAATCCCTGACCAAATGTTAGCAGGTACAATCATCCAATATGATGAGAACAATAACATGGTTGTATTAGAAAAAGGAACTCCTGTGCCTGAACCACAAAAATCTCTAGCTGCTATTGCTCCACTCACTGCTGAACAACAAATTGAGCTAGAAAAAGAAGAAGCACTGATTAAAGAAATCAAAGAAGAAGCTAAATCACTGCCGGTATATCATATTGATAACCCTGACCCTCAGCCTGGTTTAAAAGTAATTTATGATGGTGAAGGTTATATCAAAGATATTATCTTGCCTGAGCAAAAGGAAAATTCCATTACTACTAATAATGTTTCACTTCAGGCACTGCCACGCGGAACACGCAAAGCACCAGGGACTTATACATACGGATCACATAATAATGAAATCGTCATTACCGGAAAATCGAGCGGCAAGGTTCAAGGCACAGGTAGAGGGACAAACTTTACGGACTCAACTGGTGAAAATTCCAATTCACTAAAAAGAGGCGACTGTGCAACAAAAGGGGCTATTGATAATCCAGAGTTTGCAACAAAAATTTCTGTAAGAAATATTGACAACAATAATGTCCATGATTTCACTAAGGCTGACAATGGAAGTCTGCCGGATGCTGTTATTGATATTTGGAAAACTGGCGTGCAAGATTTAGGCTTGACATGGAGTTCATCCCTCTCATTTTCTGGAAGATATTTTTATACATTCTAATATCTTCATATGAAAGAAGGATAGGGCTTACGCCCTGTCCTTTTCCCTATTTAAATTGTCAATATTCAATCAGTAAATCCCTCATCTCAGAAAGGATGTATCCCTTTGAAAACAAGCGGCATTCGCTTAATTATAATTTCCTTGCTCGTTCCAGCACTATTATCTGCCTGCTCTCCATCTTCTACTCCAGCAGCAGAATCAAATCCATTGAAACAAATCCAATCAGGCGAAAAGTCAGCTCCACTCGAACAAAGCCTATATCTATCCATGACCTATACAGAATATGTGAATGGGAAAAATACAGATAAAGGTATGGTTATGCGGGTCATGACGTATGATTTGAGCAGCAAAAAAATGACGAAGATGGCCGATGTTCCTTACACCTCTCAATATCCACTTTCTGTAGTGTCATTACCTGATCACAAGATTTATTATTCTGCCGATGTTGGCGATAAGGGAGATCAGTTATTTTCATACGATTTGAATTCAAAAAAAACTGAACAACTTTCTGATAATTTGTTTGCCATTAATCGTATCGTACCAACGACTCCAGAAGGTCCACTCGTTCTGGCTGCTGTCAAAAAAGGAGAACGTACACTTAAAACTATTTTCTACAATAAGTCAACTCATACAATGCAATTTATGCATGATGAAAATCAGGATAAGCACACCTGGTCTATATCTTATAATCCTGAAAAAAAAACAATTTACAATACACAATTTTCAGAGAAAGAGCAAGATAAACGGTCAGACATTGCATCAAAAAAGAATACATTTACAACGCCGGCAAACTACAAGGTTACAGAAATCAATACCAACACCAAACAAGAACGGCCTATCATTACACTAAAGAACGAACAAATCCTGTCCATGTCTAGCAGTAATGATCAGTTACTTCTGGTAACTGCCCGTTTCATTAATCACGGAAACCCCGAGTATAGTCTTGTCGATATCGCAACGGGCAAACGCACCAAATTAGAGCTACCCATTTCGTCTCGCAGCTTTATCTATATGTCCCCGGACGGCAAGGGTATCTACTATCTAGGCAGCGCCTCCCAGAAAAATCAGGAGGAAGGGCGCGGCGTGTACTATTATGATTTCACATCAAAAATCCAAACCCCGATCTTCATACAGGAAGAGGGTTTTATTAATAACTTCATGCTGCTGAACAAATAATTCATTCTGAATAGCTCCATACCAAACAGCCGGAAAAAGAGGCTTACGTCCTCTCTCCGGCTGTCTTTACCTAACCCTAATCGTTAAACCTTCTGCGGAACCTCTGACACCGTCCCGCCTTTGACCGATTCGCCCTGTTTTTTCGTTAAAACAATATTCAAGACAATCGCCGTAATCGAGCCAGATACGATACCATTTTGCAGCAGCATTTTGGCAAAGCTCGGCAGTTGGTCGAACATTTGGGGCAGCACGGCAGAGCCGAGGCCCACCGCAATGCTACATGCCGCGATCAGCAGATTGCTTTCCTTCCTCAAGTCCACTTCTGACAAAATAGACATGCCCGATGCAGCAACCGAACCGAACATAACGATCATCGCCCCGCCCAGCACAGCATTAGGAATCACTGTCGTTAAGGCGGCCAGTTTGGGCAACAGACCAAGAACAACCATAATACCACCCGCAGCAAAAATAACGTTCCGCGACTTGACACGTGTCAGCGAAATCAGACCTACATTTTGCGAGAAAGCCGTGTAAGGAAACGCATTGAAAATACCCCCGAGCATAATCGCAAGTCCTTCAGAGCGCAAACCATTGACGATTTGCTTCTGCTCCACCTTTTGATCAATCGCCTTGCCTACCGCCAAGTAAACGCCCGTAGACTCGACCATGCTGACAATATTAACGATAATCATCGTACATACTGCCATAATGCTAAACTCAGGCTTACCAAAATAAAACGGCTGCGCAACACTCACCCAAGACGCTTGCGCCACTGGAGCAAAATGTACCATCCCCATCGCATAAGCGACCACCGTGCCTGCAAACAAACCGATGAGCACAGAAATCGAGCGCAAAAAGCCTTTGGCCAACCGATTCACGAACAGAATAACCAGCAAAGTAACTAACGCCAGCAGCAAATTACGCGGCTGTCCAAAATCTGCGCTGCCCTGACCCCCGGCTACATTATTCATCGCCACCGGAATGAGGGACAAGCCGATAATCGTAACCACCGAACCCGTAACCACCGTCGGGAAAAAGCGTAGCAGCTTGCCATACAGCGGTGCCGCGAGCACCACGAATATACCGGATAAAATAATGGCTCCGTACGCGGTCGCCAAATTCGAGGTCGACGCAATCGCGATAATCGGCCCCACCGCCGTAAACGTACAGCCTAAAATGACAGGCAATCGACTGCCGAAAAACCGAGTGCCCATAATCTGCAACAACGTGGCAATCCCGCAGGTGAACAGATCCGCAGCTACCAGATAGGCCATTTGGGCTGGCGTCAGGTGCAATGCTCCCCCTACAATCAGAGGTACGGCAATCGCTCCGGCATACATCGCCATCACATGCTGGAAGCCCAGCGCGAATAACTTTTGTTTGCTTAGCATCCCACATTCTCCTTAACGGAAGGAATCACTGCACCCGCTTCTTCTATAAAATGAACCTCGCCCGGTGCCATGGAAGCGATACGCGCAAGAGAGCGTACGGCAATACCTCTTTGCTCCAGCAGTCCACGGCCTTCCTGAAAGCTCTTTTCAATCACGCAGCCGACCCCGGCCAGCTCCGCTCCTGCTTCCTTCACAATATCCGTAAGTCCGACCAATGCTGCGCCAGTCGCCAGAAAGTCATCCACGATCAGCACATGGTCGCTGGCATCGAGATATTTTTGGGAAATACTCACCTGATAGGTTTCCTGCCGTGTAAACGAGTGGACCTCAGCGAAGTATACCTGCTCGTTCAGCGTGATTGCCTTCTTTTTCTTCGCATAGATGAACGGTACACCCAATGCAATGGCTGTAGCCATGGCAAACTGAATGCCGCTTGCTTCAATTGTAAGCACCTTCGTAATGGGAGCACCACCGAAAAGACGTGCAAACTCCTTACCAATCTCCAGCGCCAATGCTGTATCTACCTGATGGTTCAAAAATGAATCTACCTTTAATACCGTGTCGGATAAAATCTGTCCCTCTTGACGAATACGTTCCTCCAAAACTTTCATGATTGTGGGTATCGCTCCTTCTTTACTTTAAAATAGAATAAAACCTGCCAAAACCAAAAAAAGGACAGGCTCTCTTGAGTTGTTTCTCAAGTGAAGCCTGTCCTGGGGTTGTAGTCCCTGACGGATGAGCGCACAAATAAATGCCCGCATTTCATCCGAAGCCGATGCGCTATCACTCATAGTCGGACGATTACAGTGGTCGTCCGGTAGAAACTTTTGGGCCATATCCCCAATATTATACGAGTCATATGAAATTGATATCTTGTATACTACACCCTCTGGCGGGCGGTTTCAAGACTATATTTCATACAGACAGCGGCATTTGAATAACATTCCACAATTCGAACATTACAAAACAGCGTATCCCTCCGATTAAGGCACATATATTGTAGAAAACGGATATTAATGCACATAAAACCACACAAACAACATTATATTTTATTTATAATTTGAAAAACAAAAATAAAACCATACATTATATTTCCGTTTGTGTTGACTACACAGAAAAACGGAAGTAGTATTGAATTATATAAGATGTAAAGAGGCAGGAGCTTCGACTGCCGGGACTTCACCCACGTAAGGAGATTTTATATGGATAACTATCTTGCTGTTGATATTGGGGCTTCAAGCGGAAGGCTCGTAAGTGCAACCCTGCAAGGTGGCCAGCTTCACTTGGAAGAGCTTCACAGGTTCGGCAACTCCTTTACGGAAAGGGACGGACATGATTACTGGAATGTCGATGATCTGTTTGACGAGATCATAAAAGGACTGCAAAAAGCCAAACAGAAGGGGATTCATTCCTGTACGCTCGGCATAGATACATGGGCTGTAGATTACGTCCTGCTCGATCAAGAAGGTCGTCGCATTCATGATATCTACGCCTATCGCGATGCACGTACCCTTCATGCACCCGACAAGCTGCACCAGCTCATAAGCAGAGAAAATGTATATGAGAAGACAGGCATTCAGGAGCTGAATTTTAACACGCTGTATCAGCTGTTCGTTCATGATCGGGAGCAGCTCGCCCAAGCGGATAAAATATTAATGGTTCCCGATTATCTGTACTACCGCCTTACGGGCATCATGATGAATGAAACGACGAATGCATCTACCATGCAGCTTTTAAATGTGAATACCCGGGAGTTGGATGAAGAACTATTGTCCCTGCTCCAGCTTCGCCGTAATCAATTTGCAGCGCTTACCAAGCCTGGTCAGACTCTGGGTGCAATCTTACCGGAGCTTGTTCAGCAGCACGATCTTCCAGACTGCCAGCTCATTGTCGTGCCTACACACGATACAGCCTCGGCTGTGGCGGGTGTTCCGTCGAAGCGGGAAGAATCGTGGGCCTATATTAGCAGCGGAACGTGGTCACTTCTGGGGATGGAGCGGCAACAAGCCTTGAATACCAAGGCCGCCATGCAGGCGAACTACACCAATGAGTGGGGAGCTTACGATACGTACCGTTTTCTGAAAAACATTATGGGCCTATGGATGATTCAGGAGGTTAGAAGAGAGGGCGGTTCCGCTCTTAGCTTTGCCGAATTGGCCCAACTGGCTTCGGCAGAAACGCCTTTTGCCAGTCTCGTTCTCTGCAATCTGCCCGCATTTTTAAACCCGGATAGCATGACTCTTGAAATTCAACGATTCTGCGAGGAAACAGGGCAACCTATTCCCGGGACACCGGGTTCGCTCGCCCGCTGTATTTTCGACAGTCTGGCCTTGAGCTACCGGGATGCCTTACATGAGCTACAGCGTTTAACAGACGAAACGGTTACCCAATTGCACATTGTCGGCGGAGGCGCTAATAACGAATTGCTGTGTCAGCTAACAGCCGATCTTTTGGGGATTGAGGTTCACGCTGGACCTTCCGAATCGACGGCCATCGGTAATATTGTCGTACAGCTCATCAGCACTGGTGCTCTTGAGGATCTCCAGGCTGCTGGCAGCGTCATTGCCCAATCCTTCCCGACTCAGTTATATCAGCCGAGGACAGTGGATGGACTGGAAGAAGTTCTGGAACGCTGGGAAAATCTCAGGAAGCAAACAGCGTCCTCTATTTCAGATATCTCGATAAAGGAGTAAACTCATGAATCAAGCCATTGAAGCCAGTTATAACGAAGCGAAAAAGCTGTATGCCCGCCACGGTATTCAGGTGGATGACGTTTTACGGAAGCTTTCAGAGATTAAAATATCATTACACTGCTGGCAGGGAGATGATGTTCAGGGATTCCTGTTCAAAGACAAACAGCTTAGCGGGGGCATCGCTGTAACGGGCAGCTACCCGGGTAGAGCAGGTACACCGGATGAATTGCGTCAGGATTTAGAGAAAGCCCTGTCGCTCATTCCGGGTCAACACAAGGTCAATCTGCATGCCATCTATGCGGATACTACAGAACAAGTGGATCTGGATCAATTGGAGCCGCGCCATTTTCAGAACTGGGTAGACTGGGCCAAACAGCAGGGACTCGGACTTGATTTTAACCCCACCTTGTTTTCCCATCCCAAAGCGGAAGACGGCTTCACGCTAAGCCATAAGGACCCGGAAATTCGCAACTTCTGGATCACACACTGCAAAAAATCGCGCAGGATTGCAGAGCATTTTGGAAAAGAACTCGGTCAGCCATGTGTTACCAACCACTGGATGCCGGATGGTTACAAGGATACCCCGATTGACCGCTTGGCTCCAAGAGAGCGGCTGCGGGATTCTCTGGACGAGATTTTCAGCGAAAAAATCAGTGAAGAATACAACATAGACGCGGTTGAAAGCAAGCTGTTCGGTATCGGTTCAGAAAGCTATGTCGTCGGCTCGCATGAATTCTATATGGGTTATGCACTGACGCGGGGTAAATCCATTTGTCTCGATTCCGGTCACTTCCATCCGACTGAGGTCATTTCAAATAAACTGTCTTCCGTGCTGATGTTCACCGATCAATTATTGCTCCACGTCAGCAGACCGGTTCGTTGGGACAGCGACCATGTGGTCACCATGGACGACGAATTGCTCGACATTGCTCGTGAGCTGGTTCGCGGACAATTGCTTACCCGAACCCATATCGGCCTTGATTTCTTTGACGGCAGCATCAATCATGTGGCTGCATGGGTCATCGGAACACGCAACACGATCAAAGCGCTGCTTCGCGCCATGCTGGAACCGATTGAAGCATTGAAGCAGGCGGAAGAGGAACGGGACTTTACCACTCGCCTTGCCCTTGTTGAAGAATTCAAATCATATCCGTTCGGGGCCGTATGGGATTACTATTGCGCTCAAAACGGTGTCCCCGTTCGTGAAGAATGGCTTGCCGAAGCAAAAAACTATGAACAACAGGTACTGCTAAAACGGTAATTACCGCATGTATAAGCTTGTATGTTTGTATGTTTAAAACATCCAAAGGGAGAGATCACCCATGACTACTGTACTGGAGAATCATAAAGAACGGAAATCGGAGCTGGAAATTCCATTCGTCCGCGAGATGGCGGAAATTACGCAAAACATGTGGAAATTCGGCTGGGATGAGCGTAACGGAGGGAATGTCAGTTATATTTTGGATGAAGTAGAGGTAGCTAAATATCTTGATATCCAGCATGTTATTCGTACGATCAAACCTGCTTTTCCTGTGAATGAACTGGCAGGCAAATATTTTATCGTCACCGGATCAGGCAAGTATTTTAAAAATGTAATCTCCGATCCAGAAGCCAATTTAGGCGTCCTTCGTGTCTCGCAGGATGGCGAGCAATTGGAGGTCTTGTGGGGCCTCAAGCATGACGCAGTACCTACCAGCGAATTGCCATCTCATTTTATGAGCCACATTGAGCGCTTGAAGGTCGATCCTAACCATCGTGTTGTGATTCATAATCATGCCACCCATGTCATTGCCATGACCTTCATTCATAGTCTGGACGAAAACCAGTTCACCAAAACGCTATGGGAAATGTGTACCGAATGTATTGTCGTCTTTCCAGACGGTATCGGCGTAATCCCTTGGATGGTACCGGGCTCCAGCGAAATCGGTCGCGAAACGGCCAAAAAAATGAAGGATCATCACGCCGTATTATGGCCTCATCACGGTATTTTCGGAACAGGCAGCTCCATTGATGAAGCGTTTGGCCTGATTGAAACGATTGAAAAAGCGGCGCAAATTTATATGCTCATTGCTAATCATGATATCCAGCAGCGGATTACGGATCAGGAATTGGCGGATCTGGCTAAAGCCTTTAACGTTATTCCAAAAGAAGGAATCCTGAACGTATAAACCTCACAACCTAAAAAGCTCCACGGCTTGTCTCAAACCAGCCATGGAGCTTTTGTTATGCCTATCGGGATATTATACTTTATGTTTCCCGTATAGCCCAATCCGTCAACTGGTTCAGGACCGTGTCCTCCATCGGTGGGTTATACAGAAGTTTTGAATTTATAACCCTTAATTCCAATGAATTAACTTGTAATTATACATTCCTTTATATACAATAAAATCAAAACCCCCTTATCTCCACCAAAGGAGAGGTGACATTGTTGTGAAAAGAGTAAAGAACGAAGATCACTTCGACATCGTGGAAGACCATTATTTCACAGCTACTGAATTGGAAAAATCCAGCGCGATATGGCCAGTCAGGCTCGGTATGGATATTTCCAAGAGCAGCTGTCATGTCGGCCCCAAGGCTGTGCCTTATTTCTATTTAATTTTTGTGCTTGACGGTCAGGCTGAATTTATTTATAAGCAAAAGAAATATCATGTGCAAAGGTCCGACCTGTTCTGCTTCTTCCCGCATCTTGCACATGAATATTACACGGATCAGGAGAACCCGCTACAAAAGGTATGGATTGCTTTTGAGGGACCCAAATCCCTTGCGCTGCTGGAGCGAATCGGGATTAATCCCTGTACGCCTTTTTTGGCCAACGCAGTAAGCGAGGAAGTCACTGGACTCATATCGAATTTGTTTTCCATTGTAAATGACAACAGCAGACGTGACAGCGATCTCTCGCGTCTCATTACACTACACCAGATTTTCGAGGAGCTGTCCCGCAACACATCGGACACACTGCGCAATTCTGTATGCTCGGGCTATTGGCTACAACAGGGGAAAAATTACATTGATATGCACTATTGTGACCGCATTACGATTGAACAGATTGCCGAGCATGTAGGTGTGGATCGCGCGCATTTTTCACGCAAATTCCATTCCACCTTCCTGATTTCCCCCGCCAAGTATTTGCAAAACCTCAAAATCAATGAGGCCAAAAGATTGCTGGAGCAAACGACTTACAATTTGTCGATCATTGCCCAGTCCATCGGCTACACGGATATGTCTACCTTTTCCAAGGCATTTAAGAAAACGGCCGGGATTCCGCCGCGTGAGCATCGGTTCCGGCATCAAGCCCGGCAAGAGTTCCACACACCAACGCTTAGCATGTAGCGAGGCGGGGCAGGTGTGGAAAAACAGCATATGGATAATAGCATGGGTATGCTGGCATGGAGTTCAGCAGCGATACAGGAGAACAATCGTATACGGTGGTTCTCCTTTTTTTATGACCTGATCCTAATTCCGATTTGGTTCTTAGCCCTTTCAACGCTATAATAGGCATCAAACCAACAGGAAAGGGACGTGAAACGAATGCTGCGATTCAATGCGATACGTATGGGCTATCTGCTGGGCATCTCACTGGTACTGGCCGCGATTATTTATTTTTTCGCCTCCAATTGGGGTGGGCTGGATCGGACGGCCAAGATTGTGCTGGCTGCTGCGCTTATCGTTCTGTTCTATGGCTTGTCCTTTGTATTTGCACGTGTACGCGCTGTTCCCAGTCAGCAAGCCTTTCTGTCAAATATATTTCTGGTGGCAGGCTGTATAGCCTTTGGCGTTTCCGTGGCGTTGCTCGGTCAAATATACAATTCTCACGCGGATAGTTACGGGTTATTTTTAATCTGGTCGGTTCCGGCTTTGCTGCTAAGCTGCATTACCCGCTACAATCCTTTTTATATGCTGTCTTATGTGCTGATTCATCTCGCCTTGTGGTTCTACTTTTACCCTACGATGCAAAGCACGCCTTATAGCGAACTGGAATCGCTGTCCATAGCCGGAGTGTTCGCACTGGTCAATCTGGTGTTGTTTCTATTGACGTTCCTCCATCGCCCAAACTCTGGACCGCTGAAATATATGAGCTTTATCGTTTTCCATATTGCCGTGCTGACGATGACTAACTCTTTTGCATTGGATGGATATGGTCTCATTATGAACATACCCTGTATCGCTGTAATCACTATTGGATTTTATGTGTTTATCAAGGTCCGACTGAGTAAAACGCTGCTCACCTTGAATGCATTGGCGGCCTCCGCTTTTGCTGTCTTTAAATTTATTGAGTTGGCGGAAGCATACTCTTCATCGCTGTTCTTTGTCTTTGGATTGATTTTTGTGGCGCTGCTGCTGACGGGTAATGTATGGTTTTTCCGCTATTTGAACCGTTTAGGGAAATCATCGCTAGAGGATGGAGAACTATCCAACGAGGAAAAGCGGGATGCTGCAGAGTCTGATACACAGACATCGGACATGAGTGCATCGGAGTCTGAAACAGCGGTTTCCGAGGAACGCGGGGGTGAATGGATCAGCAAAACCGTTTCCCGCATGATTAAGATAGTCGGAGTGCTGATCGGCAGTATATCCCTGATCGGATTAATTAACATAAGCACGAATGTAAACCACACCGAATATGTACTGTTGGGTGTGTCGTTGCTGCTGATGATCTCGATGATTCTCATTCCGGACTCCAAGCTGGATTCTGTAATACGCTATACCTTGCTGACGATCAGTTATATTACAGGCTGGGTAGCCATTCTCTGGTCAGATATGACGTTGCTTTCGGTACTGTTTTTGATCGTTTCCATCGCCGGATGGTTTCGCTCCAAAGGGAAAAGGCAGATCTTTTTTACCTATACCTTTGTAAACCTGAACTTGGCGACCATTCTATTTCAGCAGTTTCAGGAGTGGGATTCTTGGAACTGGTCCTTTGAGTACATTATCCTTGCTCTTTTCTTGGTCAATGCTGTGCTGTATGCAGCAAGTTATTTTATACCCAAGACGGCATCGCGGGAACACCTTCGGGATAGCTCCTTATTTTTCAGCCTGCTATTTATGTTGTGGGCGACCTTTTTCGAGGATGTCATTCCACACTCTTATGTGCTGACTAACATTCTTTATTTCGTTATCGTTACAGGTATGGTCTTTGCCTTCATCCGACTAAAACATAGATCGGAGGCCATCACAAGCGTAGCGTTCTGGTTTATTTTTATTGGCTTCAAGTACTATGATTTGTTGTGGACGCTACTGTATAAGTCCTTTACGCTGGCACTGGTGGGTGTCATTGCAATCGGAATTACGTGGTGGGCAGATCGGCGGATGGCCCATAGCGGCAAGACAGCGTTTGATGCTGACCACCGCAGCTTTAGCTTCATACGCTTAAGCCCGCTGCTGATCGCCGTAGTCATCGTGCTACAACTCGGTGTGATCGGCTATCAGACCGTGAGAAGTGAAACCCTGCTTGCCACAGGCGCTTCCATTAAGCTCAAACTGGCTCCTGTAGACCCTCGCTCCCTGTTACAAGGCGATTATGTCATGCTGAATTACGATATCTCTACCCCTTTTTCGCAGGACAATTGGAACCGGGGCAAGGTTAAAGTCGTTCTCACGCCGGGTAGCCAAGGAGTATATATCGCTGATCGACTGTACCAGGATGGTGAAAAGCTTGCCCATCATGAGGTCATTCTGAACGGGCAATGGGATGGTACGCGTATTCAGTACGGTATTGAGAATTATTTCATCCCTGAAGGAACCGGGCGTAATGTTGAACAGAACGCTCATTATGCCTATATTCGGGTAAGTCAGAACGGGGATGCGTTGCTGGAACGGCTATCAGACAGCTAACCGGAGCTCGTGGAGCTTATCTTGCTTATCGTACCCGGTGGGGTGGCTGTCCTTGCTGTTGTACGTCACACCTGCATGATGCGAAGACCCAGTCGTCATTACAAAAGACAGGCTGAACCAAGCCCCTCCATCGCTGGAGAACCACTTGATTCAGCCTGTTTACTTTTACAGAACAGTCGAAGGACATCCCATATGGATTACCTCTTCATCCTACGCTCAGCCCTGCTTATGCATCTCTCGACCATGCCACAATCTCTTGGATATCCTCAGGCCGAGTCCGGCAACAGCCGCCAAGCAGACGGGCTCCTGCTTCATACCATTGGCGGGCACTCTGCCCGAACGTCTCGGTACAGCTCGTACCGTGCCATGTCTTGGTAACCGGGTCATATTCCTCCCCCAGATTGGGATACACCACCACGGGTTTATCTGTATGACTGCGTATTTCGTGGATGAGCGATGGAATGTATTGCGGCAAAGTACAATTAATACCTACAGCAGCCACTTGCTCATGCTCATCCAGCCATTCGGCGCACTCAGCGGCGGACTCCCCATATCCGTACCGAGGACTGAATCAACTCCAGCGCTTCATTTTCGCTTAGCCCCCGTTTGACGTAGCCTTCAACGGTAGCCTGATAGCTCGCGGTGATCGCGCAGTCTGCACCCGCTTCGAAATAGTCTCTATGCACACGCTTGATAGACTCCGGGTGCTCATGAAGTATTTTAGCCGACCATAAGCTGTCGTTCAGATCATGCCCGTGACGCTCCAGCTCCGTAGCCATTGCGCCATCCAGCACGATCAGCGGAAATTCGGCCAGTATATGCTGTATCGGATTCATAGGTTCCTCCTGCTTGTTTCCTCTATTTAACCCACTGATTAAGTGGGATTTAATGATTTACATTATAGCATGTATGTTGGTGAGTACCTCTCATTTTCTCATCTGATGTAACCTATAAATTTTTTAAATTAGTTTCATAAGTTAAATTAATTACATATTGTTCTTTTTTTCACAAAGTTATTTTACTATAAAGGTGCAAACCAACACTTTGGCCAAAAGATCAGGGAATTGCATAGTCATATATGTGAAAAAAGGTACAAGAGAGGGTTTTATCTATGTCTTTACTAGAAATGATTACAGCGACCTTAACAGATAACAAAATTGTCAGTTCTATTGCTTCCACCGTTTTTATTATTCTTCTTGGTTTTTTTTGCCGCAAGAAGGGGATTTTTAACGCAGCAGTAGGAAAGCTGTTATCCAAGGTTGTTCTAACCGTGGCTCTACCAGCACTAGCCTTTAATTCTTTCATGCAGGATATTAATCCTATAATGTTAAAACAAGGTATTAATGTTTTGATATGGGGTATTCTCATTTATATTATTCTCATCTTTATTTCAAAACCTTTCTTCCTGAGCTACGACAAGGATAAACAGGATGTTTTACGAGTGTTGACTATTTTCGGTTCTACTACTTTTTTCGGAATTCCAATTGTCGGGGCCATTTATGGGCCTACCGGAGTTATGTACAGTTCCATTTTTAATATAGGCTACCGCATCTTCTTATACTCCTATGGCTATATCAAAATGAGCGGCTTAAAAATGGAGCTTAAAAATCTCAAAACCATGTTTTTAAATACGATTGTTATCGCCACTTTTCTAGGCTTATTAGTTTGGTTGTTTCAGGGCTATTTGCCACAAATGAGCGTAGCTACAGAGGATGGGGCCATTCAGCAGTTCGCTTTTCTAAGAATTGATCAAACCGCTGTCTGGTTGTTCAAGCCCATGACCTACCTTGCTGGGCTAGCTTCTCCATTAGCCTGGTTATCCATTGGCTCGACATTGGGTGAGATCAGCTTCAAATCGGCAGCTACTGATAAGACCTCTTGGTATTACAGCATAGTTAAAGTTTGGATTGTTCCCATTATTAACATCATTTTACTAACCTTGTTGACTGTATCTCATATTCTGTCAGTCGATTCTGTCGCTTTATCTACTATTGTCATTATGATGGCTACTCCTACAGCTACCGTAGCGGCAGCCTATGCCATCAGTTTTGACAAGGAAGCCATATTGACATCCAATGCATCGCTTCTATCTACTATAACTTCTGTCGTCATGATTCCAGTTTGGATCATCACGCTAAATATCATCGATAAAATTGGAATTTTCTAAATCAGGGGGAAAACAACATGTTAAAAATAATTTGCTATGGTGTCCGTTCTTATGAACAACCATATTTCCATGACCTCAATAAATACAACTTCCAACTAACGTTGGTAGAAGAACTGTTAACCTCTAGCAATGCAGAATTGGCAAAGCATCACGATGCCGTTTTGCTAAGAGGAAACTGTGCCGCGAATCGAGACAATCTCACGAAATTTAAGGAATACGGCATTCAATATGTTTTCACCAGAACAGTCGGAATCAACCACATTGATTTGGATGCCTGTAGCGAATTCGGAATGAAGGTCGCACGCGTGCCATCCTACTCTCCGAATGCCATCGCGGAGCTATCCTTAACTCTGGCCATGATGCTGTTCCGTCATACAGCTTATATGACTACCAAAAGCTCGTTCAAAAATTTCATTGTGGACGAGCATACATTCAGCAAAGAGATCCATAACTGTAAAGTTGGGATCATCGGGGTCGGTCGCATTGGCCTGACGGAAGCCAAATTGTTTAAAGGCTTAGGAGCATCTGTTATTGGCTATGATGTGTACCAATCCGACACAGCCAAGGAAGTCATTCCATTTACAACTTTAGATGAACTACTGGCAGAGAGTGATATTGTCAGTGTGCACGTTCCCTATCTGCCGGGACAGAACGACAAAATGATTAATGCCAGATTTTTAGAAAAAATGAAAAAGGGATCTATTCTAATCAATACTTCACGTGGCGAGTTACAAGATAACCAAGCCATTTTGGACGCTTTGCTTAGCAACCATCTGGAAGGCTTCGCTACGGATGTCTTCCCTAAAGAAGATGAATTATTTTTCAGAGCATTTGACCCATGGCAAATGCTCCCCGATCCAACGATCCAGAAGCTTATTGAGCTGTATCCAAGAGTTTTGGTTACGCCTCATGCCGGCTCGAATACCGTTACGGCGCTATCCAACATGATTGAAACTAGCTACGACAACTTCCATGATATACTTACGACCCAATCATCGGATAATCTGGTCCCACTTCCTGTTCTTTCTATGAACTAATCAAGAAGCTCAACACTCTCGTTGGACAAAAGAGAACCGCTATTTCCAGAATTACAATGGAAATAGCGGTTCTTTTAAATTAGGATTCACCTGATAGAGCATTAGCGGCCTTCCAACCTTATGGTATTCTATGGATTCAATCAAGAAGCTATCATCTACCAGGAATTGGATATATTTTTTTACCGTAATACGAGACAAGTCCACTTCTCTAGCTAAGGTTTCGACGGAAAATGGACCGTCCAGCTCTTGGATGCTTTTCAGTATCGTGGTCATGGTCAGTTTCGACAAATTTTTGGACAGGTTTCTGGAAAGATTTTTGGATAGGTTTTCAGAAGGTTCTTTCTTCTCCATACCCGTATGCTCTTCTTTATTAAAATAGTGATCAATGACAGCTTGATTAATTCCGTTCCCTTCCTCCATCACCGTAGCCAAACGCTGGATTTTCTCAACAGCCAGCTTAAAGCGTTCGAATGTAAAGGGTTTAATTAAATAGTCCGCAACTCCATAAAAAACAGCTTCCTTCACCGTTTGAATATCTTTTGCAGCCGTAATTAAAATAACAGACGCGTGATACTGATGCTCCTGAATATGTGATAATAAAGTCAACCCGCTTTTCCCGGGTAAATAAACGTCCAGTAACACCAGATCTGGTGTCCATTTTTGAAGACAATCCTGTGCCTTTTTAACAGTATCTGCCATACATACAACATCCAAATTGTCCATGCGTTCAATAAACTGTTGATTTAGCTCAGCAACCATGGGATCATCCTCAACAATTAAAACCTTCATTCATTTGTCACCTCCAATGTACAGGGCAACTCTACATATATACTTGTTCCCAGGCCCGGTTGGCTGTCGAGCTCAATGATCCCCTGATGATTTTCTACCATGGTTCTAACCAGATTCAAGCCATAGCCTCTGTCTTCACCTTTGGTTGAGAAGCCATGCTCGAATATTCTTTTTTGCATTTCATAATCAATCCCCATACCATTATCTTTCACTTTCAGAATGAATACATTTCCCTCACATTCATAGTTCAATTTCAACTCAATTCTACCAGGTTGTTTTTTTTGTAAAATCGAGTCTATGGCGTTGTCAAAAAAATTGCCCAGTATGTGTATGACATCATGAACGATGTCCTGCATTTCCACATTGGAGACGTTTGAGCTTTCTTCAAGAAGAACCGAAATATTCTGTTCGCTGGCTTCGTTGATCTTACCCATAATAAAACCTGCTAATGCTGGAACTTTAATTCTCTCGGTCAGAAAGCCTACCTCATTTTGATACCGGTGATTTAGCTGCTGGATATACTGACTAACCTCTGTATATTGCCTCATTTCAATCAACCCGGATATCACGTGCATTTTGTTCATAAATTCATGGGTCTGTCCGCGCAGGGAGTTAATATAATATTTTGTACCACTTAACTGGTTGCTAAGATGAATCATCTCGGATTGGTCGCGCAGCGTTGCAACTGCCCCAAAAAACTCATTTTCAATATATATAGGGGTTACTGTCGCAATGACTTCTATACCATTCACATAAAATGAGCGATCCTTGATCTTCTTCTTGTCATCAAACACTCTCTTGAAGAGCACATTATAAAAGTTGGTATCCACCTGCTCGCCAATCGGGGCTTCCATGTCCTGGTTCGCCAGTTGATACTTGGCCTGAGCTTCTTTGTTCATGAGTATAATTTTCTTGTCAGCCGAAATGGCTATAATTCCTTCAGCGACCTCATTTTCAATAATTTCTTTTTCACGTAATCGTGCTGCTATTTCTTGCGGCTCAAGCCCGAATAAAATTGTTTTGATTTTTTGAGCCAGGATGATAGCGCCCAGAACCCCACTAAAGAGCCCAAGCATCAGTCCTCCAAAAATGGTATACTGCGCCTGCATCAAATCATGATTCAGGGTTCTCATGGTCAGTCCTACACATACAATGCCAATGACCTCATTCTGTTTATTAAATATCGGCGTAAAATATCGGTAGCCTGAGCCCAAAATACCTATATTTTCGGAAAAATGGCCCTGACCGGATAGCGCTCTTCTGGCATCATTCAGATCAGAGAACGGTTTGCCAACCATCGTTTCATCCGGATGGGATAGTCGAATTAAATCACGGTTCAGAATGACAACAAAATCTACATTAACGTTATTCATTACTCTGAGCGAATAGTCCTGGATCTGCTTCACAGGAACTCCCTGCTCAACATTTCGAATGACATCGCTGTCACTTGCAATGACCTTGGCAATACCCGAAAGTTTTTCCTTCGTATTATCAAAATGCTTGTTAATCACGAAATTACGAATGAGAAGCAAGGATATAATTAAGGAAATAATAATAACTAAAACAACCAAAATAATAATCATAAACTGTAGCGAAACTTTGAATTGTCGTCTCGGTTTCGACTTACCTTTAAATCTCAATCCCATCACCTAGCTTCTTTCTCAAGCTCTCCATTGGGAAGAAGAGCATGTCTTCTGTCCTATTAATCCCTTAATATATTCGACATTGTTTGACAATTTCCCTCTTAACCTGCAAACTCTAAGAGCTCCAATGACCACAAACGTAGCCTCTATCTGAAATAAAACAATATGCTGAATAAGGGATAACTAATATAAACATAAAACCCCCTTGTCTTGAACAGACAAGGAGGTTCTATGTGCTTTCATTATGAAAATGAGGAAGTATTTTATACGATTCCCCGTATCTCGTCCAACGTCTGCACCTTTTCCCGTTGCATCCATTGTTCAAGACCGTAGACCAGCTCGGCTCCTGCGTGCAAGTGGACAAAATTGTATGTTCCCACCTGAATCGCAGCTGCTCCTGCCATCGTAAATTCGATAATATCCTCCACCGAGCTGATGCCCCCCATCCCGATTACCGGAATGGATACCGCCTGCGCCACCTGATGAACCATGCGCAAGGCAATCGGCTTGATCGCCGGGCCAGAAAGACCTGCATACGTATTCGTAAAAACACTTCGCCGCCGACGTATATCAATTTTCATCGCAGAAAAGGTATTGATCAGCGAGACGCCATCTGCGCCTTCTTCCTCGCACATGACCGCCATCTGCGTAATATTCTCTGCATTTGGGGACAGCTTCACGACTAGCGGAAGCGCCGTTACGTTGCGCACCTGCCGTACTACGTCCCGCGCCACCTCCGTCTGGATGCCGAATTGCATTCCGCCCTGCTTTACGTTGGGACAGGAAATGTTCAGTTCCAGCATATCGACGCCTCTGCGGTTCATCGTGCGCCGTTTTTGCGCATTTTCCGTAATCATGGCTACAGCCTGAACGTACTCCTCCAGATTCGAGCCACCCACATTAGCAATCACAGCCGTGTTCCAGCGCGTCATATCATCCAGCTCATCCTTCAAAAAGGCCGCAACACCTGGATTTTCCAGTCCCACGCTATTGAGCATACCGGATGCTGTTTCATGTATGCGTGATCCGGTATTGCCCGCCTTCGGATGAAGGGTTAATCCCTTGCCGACGATGCCCCCCAACAGATCAGGAGAGTAAAATTCCGCATACTCACGTCCAAAGCCAAATGTACCGGATGCCATGATGATCGGGTTCTTGAACGGTACGCCCGCAATATTACACGCCATGGAGATCATCAAAATCCACCTCCTCTACCGGGAATACAGGCCCTTCCTTACACACCCTCTTATTACCTCCACGGGTATGCATGGTGCAGCCCAAACACGCGCCAATACCACAGGCCATATGTCTTTCTGTTGAAATATATAAACGGGATGACGAGCCTTCTGTCTTCTCTGCAAGCGCTTGTAGCATCGGAGTCGGCCCACAGGAAAACATATTCGCATAGAGATGAGGATCGACCTTCTCGACGATGCTTCCCCCTACCTTGACTTGCACAGATGCTGCCACAGCTTCAAAAGCATTCACCCCAAAGGCTTGCTGCGCAAATCCCAAATAAACATGTGCATGCGGATAATGCTTTGCAGCCAGCAGCAAGGGTGCCGTGCCCATTCCACCGCCTACTAACGCCAAGCTGCCTTCTACCTGAGGAAAGCCATTGCCGAAAGGTCCTTCCAGCTGGATCTCCTGCCCCGGCTGCAACCGGGAAAACAGGCTTGTCCCTTCTCCAACAACCCGATATAAAAAGGAAATGTCCTCATCCCCGATATCGTAAATGCTGATAGGTCTAGGTAGCAATGGGTAACCGATACTGGTACGCAGCATGTAAAACTGGCCCATTTTCCCTGTAAAGGTTCCCTCTATTTTCATCACATAAATGCCCGGAACGAGCGCCACATTCGAAATTACGTTAGCCATATAACCCCTCCACTAACCACTCACTATAACGTAAAAACAGCCGCAATTACGTGACTATTTTCACATTCATAGACTAAGTTAGGTAGGAGCGCTTTTCTTTCAATAGTCCAGGCATAAAAAAGCGTACTCCTGTTAAAGAGTACGCTTCTGTATTAACTAATCGCTTCGCGTTCCGGACTGCGACTCCCTTTTGCATCCTTGCGGATTTGCTTGCTGCGCAACTGTCCGCAAGCCGCGTCAATGTCGACTCCATGCTCCAGCCGAACACTACAGCTAATGCCTTGTTTTTTCAGAACATCATAGAAGCCCGTAATCGACTCCGACTCACTCCGCTGGTATTGGCTATGCTCATCCACCGGATTGTATGGAATCAGGTTTACATTTGCCAAATTACGACGGTGGCCTACCAACTCAGCCAACTCCAGCGCATGCTCCTTGGTATCATTAATATCCTTCAGCAAAATATACTCCAGCGTAAT
Organism: Paenibacillus sp. NRS-1782; assembly: GCF_050467685.1. Taxonomy (NCBI): domain Bacteria; kingdom Bacillati; phylum Bacillota; class Bacilli; order Caryophanales; family Paenibacillaceae; genus Paenibacillus; species Paenibacillus sp. NRS-1782. The sequence goes on along the minus strand of NZ_JBITPH010000018.1, from coordinate 157,101 downwards.
CCGACGATTTGTTTTATCCAGATAGTAATCAATCGCCTCCATCAGCTTCTCAATCGGAATCGCCCGATTGATCTTCATAATGCGGGTACGAGTCTCATTATTCGGCGCATGAAGGGAAATCGCCAGATTGACATGCAGATCGGAATCGGCAAATTCAATAATTTTATCGGCAAGTCCGCTTGTGGACACTGTAATATGACGCGGACCAATCGCCAGTCCTTTATGATCCTTAATGACTCGGATAAAGTCGGACAGGTTCACGAAGTTATCAAACGGCTCGCCAATCCCCATCACAACGACGTGACTGACCCGGTCGCCCGGACGTTCCTGATCCAGATACAGCTGCACCTTCATAATCTGCTCGACGATTTCACCGCTGGACAGGTCACGACTCTTCTTCAACAGCCCGCTCGCGCAAAAGCTGCACCCGATGTTACAGCCCACCTGCGTGGTCACACATACCGACAGCCCAAACTTGTGCCGCATCAATACTGTCTCAATCAGATTTCCATCCTGAAGACGGAACAAGAATTTGACCGTCCCATCCGTAGACTGCTGCTTCACATGCTCTTCCAGTGTTTCAATTGGAAAATGCTCTGCCAACAGGCGGGTACAGTTCTCATGAACCTCCGTCATCGCGGCAAAATCAGTAATCCGTTTCCGGTAAAGTGCGTCCCATACCTGCAACGCCCGGGATTTCTTATGTCCATGCTCGATGAGCCATGCTGTCAACTGATCTAGTGTTAATCCATAAATGGATTCTTTTTTCATGTTCGATCCTCTTTTCAAAACGTTAAAATTCGTCTCAGCCATCATTGCATCATAGCATGTTTAAGCAGTCTTCGCTATTCAAACGCTTCTTTCATTGTCCCAAATTTTAATTATGAACACAAGGGGGGCAGGCGAATTGGAGCTTCCAAAATTTCAGTATGAAATTCCGACTTGAAACAGAGTGTATGTCCCATTAAACTAGGCGACAGAGTCTGTTCGACAAGAGCACGCAAAGACAGGATTACGGACACCGCTAATGATATGATTACATCCAAGGAAGGTGATGCGGTTGGAATGGTTACTTCGGATCAAGAACGCACTGGATCTGATAGAAGAAAGAATGCAGCAGCCACTGGATATCGACGAAATTGCAAAGGCAGCCTATTCGTCTCCCTTTCATTTTCAACGTATGTTTCATATGCTTACCGGCGTCACGGTAGCCGAATATGTACGTAAGCGTCGATTGACCCTGGCTGCACAGGAATTAAGTCTTTCTACCACCAAGGTCCTGGATATAGCGTTCAAATACGGATATGATTCCCCTGAATCTTTTTCTAAAGCGTTCCGTAAGGTACATGGTATATCTCCCTCTGAGGCCAGAAGCCCTGGGGTGAACCTGAAAGCCTTTCCACGTATTACCTTCCATCTATCGTTGAAGGGAGATCAGGATATGGATTATAAAATTGTAGAGAAAGCGGCCTTTACGGTCATTGGGAAGTCCATCCAAGTCACAACGAAAGACGGTGAAAATTTCCGGGAAATCCCGAAATTCTGGGACGAGCTGAACGCGGATGGTACATCGGATCGGATTCAAGCCTTGGGAACAAGCGAGGATATCCTCGGTATTTGTTTGGATTTCAAGCATGGGGAAGAGAAATTCACGTACCTGATTGCCGCCGAAGGCAGTGAGGACGTAGCCACCTCCAACGGATTAGAGTTCAGAACCATCCCAGCCGAAACTTGGGCTGTGTTTACATCCATCGGCCCTATGCCTCATACGATTCAAAAGGTATGGCAAAGAATTTTTCAGGAATGGTTCCCTGCCAGCCATTATGAGCATTCAGGCGGACCCGAGCTGGAGGTATATATGATGGGGGACTCGCGGGCTGAGGACTATCGCTGCGAAGTATGGATTCCGGTTATGAAAAAGTAAACCCATAACAAAGCTGATAAACATCTATAAGCAAGTACGAGACAGAAAAACCACCCGGGATAGGTTCGAGAGCCTAACTATCCGGTGGTTTTTCATACTGTTTGAATTTCTCGATGTGTTTGCTACGCAAGCAGGCATTTTTTTGTTGTATACAATTGCTCGGAAAATGATCGAAAATGGATCTCGGTCAGCCTACAATAACTTTTTGAGTTGAGATATACGGCCTTGCGAAACGCCAATCCATTTGGCGTATTCGCTTTGCTTGGCATTGGGATGTTCACGCATCAATTCTCTTAGTTTTTCGATCAAGTTTTGTGCCGGCTGATACGTTCGTTTTTCTCTTTGTCTTGGCTCCTTAATCTTGGGCACTGGTATTGTACTAATGCCTATATTCCCCTTCATTTCAGTTATGCAGTTCGTACATAAAAGCTTGCCCTTGAAATAGGTTAGACGTTCAATTGAGCCACACAGCTTACAAGAAGTGCCGACATACTTTTGCAGACCAAAGAAGCTCCCTTCATCATCCACAAGAAATTCAATACCATCACCAACCTCCAAGTTCATGGTTACGCGCATTTCTTTGGGGATAACGATCCGAAATAACGTATCTAGAGAGCGTATCATACCTGTATTTTTCAATGCTAACCTCTCCTTTTGAGTATGGTAGAATTGATGCCCGGATTGGACTTAATCTCTTTCTCATTATTTTTGTTCTGTGTAATTGTTTGACAAAGATTCCTTAAACGAGCTATTGGTATGCGTAACATATCAGAATAATCCTGTTGTGTAGCGTCAGGGTACTTTTCTAGCAAAACCAAAAGCAGCTGTGTCATCACCTCTTTTGGTTGTGGATTCCGTTTATCCTTTTGAGTAGCTATCAATTGACTTTTACATTCATTGCATATGAGAGATTTTTTAAAGGTGCTTAATACCTCGGTTGATTGGCAAAATTTACAGGATTGGCCGATGTATTTACCTAGTGATATTGTGCTCGCTTCTGCATCCATAAAAATTTCCACTGAATCGCCTGGTCTAATATCAACCATATATAGTATTTCTTTAGGCAATCCGAATCGTCCTAGCGAGTCTATCTTTCTTGTCATTGCTATATTTGTCATTGAAACAACTCCCTATTACCAAGATAAAAAGCAATAAAATAGAAGTATTTATTATTATTCCAAAAGATGGTACAATTAAGGAAAGAAAAAGGCTTGAGCAAGACTCAATTTGGGCACATCGCAGGCTTGAATCCCGGCACGATAAGTGGCATTCTGACGAGCAACCGTCCTATTTCCGTTTACCAATTGGATCTCATTACTGCGGGCATGAATTTACCACCGGATCATTTTTATGAACGGTATGTTGAAGAGTGCACTGTAGATGAACCGATTAACTGGCGAAGAATTTGCCCCTTCCTGTACCGATGTGTGCAGTTTCATCGACTGGATTGTTTGCAGCGAGTGGTAAGTGTTCTACTAGATAATCTTGGCTATCTTCCCAACCTTTTTGAATTAGCCGAAGCTTCTTTCCAAAATGGGTATCAGGACGCAGCCGCTTACCTGTATGAAAATATAGCCGAGAGTGAAAAGCAGCAGCATTCCGAACGACTTGCCTTGTCCCATTATCGGTTGTTTCAGATTGCGGTTGGAAAGGATCAGAATCTTAACTTGAATGCAGCGAATAAGTTTGAGACGTTTGTCCATCGCTTACATGAGATAGATCAACTGGATGCCTTAAAAGATTTAGCAAACGTGTATAGATCATTAAGCCTGTGGGACAAGGTTTATGAATTTGCATACCAAATGGGTCAATTAGGACAAATTCAATATGATTTGGTTCATAACTCTAAGCGAAAAGGAACAGAGCCGCAGAAAAGTCCAAGTAAGCCGCTGTTTGCCTACATAGCTTATTCTAAGCTGCTGTGTGCTAATGCTTGCGATGCAAAAGGAGATCATGAACAAGCATTAGCACACATTCGCGGTTATGCTGATCTAAGTTGGGTAAAGGAGAATGACCCAGATTCACTTTATTGGAAGAATCAATATCAGCAATGGGCGAAAATTAATACGTACGTAAACAAGCTTATGTCTGGAGATATTAGTATCTTGCCCGATTATGTAGAGTATATAGCAGGCGAACAACACATTTTTGCTGAACTCCTAAATGTCATGGAAACGGCCAATAGATACAATATTGATGTGGATCATATCCTCAAGCGTTTTGAATCCCAAATCGTAAACTATCATGAATCTTCATCGGATGACGTATTCACACAACAAGTTTTACCAGAGGAATACGTACGATTTTGGTATAAACTAGCAAAATATAGCCTAAATAAAGGTAGATATCCATATGGTTTCAAATGTCTGCTAAATGCATGGGAAAAGGCTGAATTCATTAATAAAGGACTACTTTCGCATAATTGTGCAATGTTATTTGAACGATTCAAAGCGTATGCCGTTTCTGAAACACGAGATCAGTTGCACAGTCTATGGGAAAAAATTGATCAAAAAGATGGTTTTCTTCTTGGCGGTAATTAGCTTTTTACTGGTATTCGCATCACAATCTCAAGCTGATTATCCAATTCCTGGACACTCAAGCCCTGGCACGATTGAAACTCAAGGTCACATTGGTGGAATGTGATCCGGTTTTTAATTTTATTACCATTGACCAGCCTAGCCGCTGGTCTTTTTTTGCTATATTTTGCTGATTTTTGATTGCTAAAACAGCCATTCATATTTCCACATTCCATCCTAAAATGAGATACATTAGGAGGAAATGCGCTATGAATACAGATGAAACGTTAAATCGACAGTTGGAAGATGCCCGGCAACGATTGCATGATCTGTACGAAACAGTATGGTTTCGGACATGCCTGTGTGCTTGAACAGTCTATGCTTTTGGATGAACTGATAAATCAGTACAACCGTATGTTCCAGACCAAGAAGCTGACCCAACTGATATAACCAAACATCCTCATGCTTTCAAAGCTACATCACCTACATTGTTTTTCTTGCCTTAGCATGACGCTGGTTTCGTTCAAGTAAATAAAACGGATGCTGTTTATGCGGAACTATCCCTCCTCTCATCTAACTAATATAATCATTCTATATAATGGCTTTTTTAAAATAAAAATACATTAACAGGAAATGGAAATACAAGCTTGTTAAAAGCTTTGTGAGGCTAGCTATCTAGGAGAGGGGATTCATTTATAGGGGATTATTGAACATTTGCGTAGAAAAACAGAAATCGTGTGATATAATTATTATTGAAATGATTACCATTAATTAAAAATTTATGTATTTTTGTAACGCAAGATGTATACACCTCCTATCTACTTCAATAGTGCATAGGAATTTGTATAAATATCACTTAACAAGGTATTTAAGCTACTTGTTTGGAAAGGAGTCCTGGCTGTGAAAATGTAGTGACATACGAAGCAAGATCAATCGGTAGAGTGACCGGGTCAAGGGCAGCGAAAATGCCACCCAAGACCGAATGTGTGCATCAACCGGTCAAGAAGGGAGGGGATATAAGTGTCTGGATAATGAGATGAAGGATCACCTACTTTTTTGCATCATGATCCTTCCAATAAAAATAAATACAAAGAACAATTAAGATCAGTGGGAATAAGTAAAAAGCATCATTAAACCCTGCGGAACTGATGTGTTCTAAATAGTATAAAAGCCAGAACATAGACATGCTTGATATTAAAGCTATGGTGCCGCTTACGGAATACATGTATATCTCTCCTTTATGAAGTGTGATAAAACGTCCGCAAAACAGATGTTATTGTTATCATTATAATGTAAATATATGACCAGGAGGAAATCTTATGAAAAAATTCGCGATTATTCTTTCTGCTTTACTGCTTTTTGTTGTGGGTACACCTAACATTTACGCAGCACAAAATGATGCAGCAGTACCCCAACCGGATGTTGTTTCTGCGACTATTGTGGTTGATGGAGCCTATAAAACGGTTTCTTTGGATAACGGCGATGTAGTGTCCTTTTTGACAAAAGAAGATTATGATTCTTACGTAGCTGCCTCAAATGATAAGAATACCACAGTCCAGTTAGAAGCTGTCGACTCTGTAATACGGCCTTCCAGTACCCACATTGACAACACGTTTATTTCAGGTACTACAAGAGATCACCAATTTATCAATTATCATAAGAATACTCCTTACTGGGCCAAAGCAAGTAATTATACAGTTAATAGTGGGGAAACCTATACCGCTTCTACTACGCTAAAATACGACGATGTATCTTTTACTGTCGGAGTTTCGTACTTGTATTCAGTAGCAACGCAAATCCCGGCAGACCCGAGTAGATTTAGTAGACTAGGGGTTTCGGCTGACTTAACTCTTAAAAAGTATAGAGCCGTTCAGTATGATGATTACACTGGACAAAGAATAAGCTCATGGGATTTTGTCGCTACGAATGTTCGCAATACTTACCTTGCACCTGCTTACCAATAACAACTGAGTAGGGCCAGCAACTTTCTGATTTTTTAAAACAATGCTACTGAAAAACAGAAAAGTCACGAAGGACGTCTCTGGAATTGATCTGGAGCGTCCTTTTTAGTTCGTGAGATTCTGAATGTTCAACAGTTACACTTCCTATCCTATTCTTTCAATAATGGACGGGATTTGTCACGCCTATTGACTTTTCATATCAGGAAATGGGTTTACAAAATAATTAGAATGGATGTGTGGCTGTGAAATTCAAAGCAACAACTTGGGGGCTCATTATTTTGGCAGTAAGTGCTAGTGTATTAACTGTTGTTATTACAAATAGTGTGCTTGCTGATCACGATGCCCCTATTCCAAACGAAAGCGTTACTTACGATCCTGTTCCCCCTGCTGACGTACTAGACAGACTTTATCATCCTGATAAGATTTCTGCGAATATATCCACTACAGCGACCCAAGATGCAAGTACAACAACTACTGGTGACCATGTAGTAACTCCTCAGAGCGTGGGGAATTCTTTTAACTTTACTGTAGGGGGAAGTGCAACTGCATCAGGTAGCTTCGAGGTTGCTAAGGGTTTTGGGCATGTTAAATTGCGCATTAGGAACTATGTTAATGCCCCGGTTGATTTTACTGTACAGCACAACGATTCTGGTAAAGTGTATATTGACGGCAAGACAATCAGCAAAAACAGTGAAACAGTTTGGAGAAGTACTGATGCGGGAATTTCGGACGGTTTGCGTTCTGGACGATATACAATTCAGTTCCGAGGTGGTACAAACAAAGTTAATGTGGAAATTTGGGGCGTAGCCGGTTCATTGCCTTCGGACGCAAAATAATAACTGACCTAAACAAAGAAAGCTCTGGGCCTCAGGTCTGGAGACTTCTTTGCGTTGTTTCTTAGGGTTCACGTTGTAGTTTGAGAAAAGCTTAATCATATCAAATAATTCAAAAGAATGTATTTATGTAAAAAAAAAGATAGGGTGGAATATGAATGAAATTTTTAAGCTTTAATGGTAAAATAAAAAGACAATGTTATTGATTCCTTTGCTTGCAATGTCCGTATTTCCTGGTCTTACTGGCGCCGAGAGTGCTTCTAATGAAGAATTAGCCAAACAATCAATAAAAAACTATGTGGAAGCCGCAATATCCGGAGATGCTTCGGAAGCCGCAAAATGGGTGGTAGATACGAGATTTAATAGTGAACAGGAACAATTGAAAGAGTATAAGGAATCAGTAAGCAATAATCCATTTTCTGATGTCAGCATCAAAAATGTCGTTTCAGCTTCTGATGACAACTATACTGCTACGGTTGAATTAACTAGAAAAGATGATGGTTCAATAAATACAGTCACATACCCCATCATTAAAAAGGGCGATAGTTGGAAGGTACTGGTAGGCGGGCAAGAGACAAAAAGCAAAAAGGTTGAAAAATTAATTCAGTCTCAATCAGAAGAGAATAGTACCTCGTCTGTCAAACCTTTATCTACTGAGCTTACAAGTTATGGTAGTGATACACAATGGGTCAGTGCGGGTGCTTCTATTTATAGTGGTCAGTTTAACATGACTGAGGACAGAGTAGGTATTACGGGGTGGCAGCAAATTTCTGGAAGCATGTCAAAGTGTGCTGTTCGGTATAGTATTGTGAAAAAAAGTATTTTTGGTGATGATGCTTACGGGCAGGTATTCCAAACTGGTTTTAATACTTGGAATGGCGCGGCTTTTTATAATACGATATACACAGGTACTCAGTATTCTGGTGTGCACGTAAGAGCTACAAATGAGGAACTTGGTAATTCCGTGAAATTAAGAGGGCATGTATACGGAAATTAAAATTAGCTGCAAGGGGATCTGAAGACTAGGGAACAGTTCTTCAGGTCTTCTTGCTACTTTATGATCTATGGAGGTCACAAATGGTTTTACTAAAAGATAGTTCTACTAAAGAAGTCATTCGAGAGCAATATGAACAATTATGGAGTGAACTTTTAATTAGAGATGAAGAAAAAGCGGAACGGATTTTAAAAAAATTAGAATATGAGTTGCTGCCTACCCATAAGAAAATCCTAAGACCATTAAAAAAAATTCTGTCCCCATTTAAAACCCGTCTTATATGGATTCTTCTCCTTAGTGTGATTGCTTTCTTTCTTGTAGCTTACGTGTTATTTATATATGTATCTTTATGGATTGAAGATTATTAAAGACGTTTCTGGGAAACCAGAAGCGTCTTTTTTTAGCGTTACTCGCGCCTGGCGTCCGGATCGGTGAGCAGGGAAGAATGGGAAAGAGAAGTTCACGTTTTATGAGCATTCAGGCGGACCCGAGCTGGAGGTATATATGATGGGGGACTCGCGGGCTGAGGACTATCGCTGCGAAGTATGGATTCCGGTTATGAAAAAGTAAAACAATGAACCGATTGCCCACGGCAGTCGGTTCATTGCTGTAAATTATTGATTTTTGTGTTTCTCCCACTCTAATACCGATTTCAAAACCTGTAGAGCCATCTCCTGATCCAGCCCCCCAATAAAAGATTATTCACAAATACTGCTATATTATTATCTTTAGATGTTAAAATGCAGTAAATCAACATATATAGAGGGTTAATCCTTTGGGTTACCTCGGTTATTCTTAAATGAGGTAATGAACATGCCGAGGTCACAAAACGCTACGAAATAAAAATCCAAAAATTACATATTTATAAAGTATCAAAAGGAGATCGCAAAATGAATAAACCTAAGCGTGTACCTGCCAAACGTGTAGAAATCATAACTTTGCGTATAGTTCGGGAAAAAACTTCGTTACTTTATCCTAACCGAATTATCAGCTCACCTCAGGATGCAGTCGGATTATTCAGAAGATTTATCGGTGACTATGATCGTGAAGCCTTTTGCATTCTTTGTTTAAATACTAAAAATGAGCCCACTGCGCTACACCAAGTATCTTGTGGTACATTGAATACCTTATTGGTTCACCCCAGAGAAACTTACAAACTCGCCGTACTTGCAAACTCTGCATCTATCATTGCCTGTCATAATCATCCCTCAGGTACACCTGTTCCTAGCTCAGAAGATGTAAGCACAACACTCCGATTACGAGACGCAGGCCTTTTACTCGGCATCGAATTGCTGGATCATGTCATATTAGGAGACAAAACGTTCATTAGCATGAAGGAAGAGGGACTCATGTAGTTAACAGCAGTCCAGATTATATCAAAAGGCACCTTTTAAAAAAGCAGACTGTCTCCCAAGTGAGGATAGTCTGCTTCTATAATGATCTTCACCATTCTAATCATTTGTCTTTTCCATACCGGAATACTAACTCCTTCATTGACTTTATTGACCTCATCAAGAACTGAACCATCCATCTGGTTATATTCTTTTTCCGCAGCCTCATGTAAACGAATATCAAACAATTCTTTCATTCAGTTTAGGTAGTTCGACGGATATCTTTCCAAGATTTCGCGGATGCTGGGTCCCGATCAAGACTTTCTATACGTTCGACTAATATACGTTCTTCCTCTTGTTGCTCCAATTGAGTTAAACGATCATACAGTTGTTCAAAAATTTCCCTGTGGGGCCGAGTATTTTTGTAGAGCACCCGGATGGCACTTTTATTGAATATGTTGAACCGCGAGGCCAATGACCACACTATAAAACAAGACAAAATAACACATCAGCCTGAATTCGGCTCTTGATGAGGGCCTGATTCAGGCTGAAAAAATGGAGTATAACTTTATACTAATGTTTTTCAATCCGACGTTTGTTTCTCAAAATGTTGCGAATCATCTTATGATTGGGGAGCTGCTTGAACAACTTATGTCCGGGATGCGGATTGGCCTCAATAATCCAGATTTGACCATTCTTCTCAATAGCAAGATCAATACCCAGCTCGCGAAACGGATGATTTTTATCTATCGTGTTGGCAACCATTTTAGAAAGTTCGGTGATCTGATCCAGAGTCTCTTGCATTTTCGTTCTGTCATTTTTAAAGACCTTTAAAAGCACTTTGGACAAGGGTGCCGCATGTCCTCCTTTGCGGTAATTGGTCACAACCTTGGAGGGTGCTGCCACACGCCCGGTTATTCCTGAAATGATCCATTCCGATTCCGGCTTTTGCATATACACTCGAGCATCAAAAATCGAGCCTTTGTACTTCGCTAACCGAAGTCCTTGTTGTACCAAATAACGACGATGAGGCCTCCTGTGGATCCTGATTGCTCTTCTCACTGCGTGGGATCTGACAATTCTTCGACTGGAGCCGCAACGTATCTCATACCTCCTCCCTAGCTTTTTGGCCCGTATGATACCAGTCCCCCCGCTTCCATAATTAGGCTTAATGAAAACCGTCCGATATTCGTCCAGCATACGCAAAGTTCTTGCATTGCTAATCCACTGGGTCTCCGGCAGATAAGAACTTAAAACGGGATGTTGTCGCATTTCCTTATATTGAATCATCTTTCCAATGGGCACGAGTATCCCTCGATTCTGTTGGGTTTTTGCACGCATTACATGAATATGCATCCATATTCTATCTTGGTAACGGCGAATGCCACAGTTTGCTATAAAAGAGGCGAACCCCCTTCTACCTATAAAGGTCATTCGAATAATATATTAGACCAATAGACACTCTGGATATATGATGTATAAAAAAGTAATATGAGGAGGGACTTTAATATGTCTATTTATGATTTTCAAGCAACCTCAATTAACGGGAAGCCGATTAAACTGTCAGACTACAGCGGAAAAGTTCTCCTCATCGTAAACACAGCCAGCAAATGTAGCTTTTCCCGTCAATTCGCGGATCTACAGAAGCTCTATGAAAGTCGACGGGAACAGGGTTTTGAAATTCTCGCGTTTCCTTGTAACCAATTCAATGAAAAAGAGCCGGGTAGCAATTCGGAGGTTCAGGGAGTCTGCCAAATTAACCATGGAGTAACATTCCCGCTATTTGAGAAAACGGATGTAAGAGGTCCATCTCCTCATCCTTTATTTCAATATCTGACACAACAGGCACCTTTTCAAGGCTTCGATACCCAGACCAAGGACGGTCAATGGATGGAGGATTTCCTGCGGGATAAGTATCCGGAAATATACGCTGGTGACGGGATCAAGTGGAATTTCTCCAAGTTTCTGATCGATCGCGATGGTCATGTAAATGGAAGATTTGAATCAACAACGGAGCCCTTTGAAATAGATTCTGTCATCGAATCACTGTTGTAGGGTTTCTGTTTATTCCTTTGAATTCGTTTAGAAAAAAGAGGAATCTCTTAAACAAAGCCATAGCACTTCACGCTGATTTTGGCATTTTACCCGTCAGCTTGCCAAGAAGAAGCAAACAAATTACGATCCAGGCGGGTTCATCTAAAAACCGAAATACATGAAATGGAGGCTGTTCACGTTCATGATATTACACAAAGGGGAGACCCTATTTCGACAAGGAGAATCCGGCCCTCTGTATCTATTAAAGAGTGGCTTGTTAAAAATCATTCGAGTCCATGAGGACGGCTCACAAATTTTAGTCAACGTTATTGTGCCCGATGAAATTATCCCGCACCACTCCCTGATCAGTCCCAATCCTTATTATGGTACAGCGGTGGCACTGGTAACCTCTGAGGTTGAGGTTCTGTCGCAAAAAGAATGGTATCAGGCGCTGGAGCAGGACCCGGCTCAATGTCGGGCTATCGCTTTGCAGCTACAGGACAAGTTGCGCATGATGCAGCAACGAATTGACCAGCTCACCGAGGTGTCACCTGCCGAGAAGCTTCGGAAGCTTCAACGCTGGTTCCACTCCTATATCGCCCCCGCCACGTTAACGGACGTGCTGACACAGGAGGAAATTGGTCAGTTCATCGGGCTGCGCCGGGAGACGATCAATCGGCTATTGCGTGCTTCAAGCGCTCCTTCTGCAAAAGATGATGACGATAATGCATCTCGATGAGCGCAAACCACTCTCCAGCATTCAATGCACCGAATCTGGGATGATTGACGGTAGACGGCCCTGTTGATTTCCCAACGGTCGGCTCAATCTCTCTCATTTTGTGGATCACAACGTTTAATCCCTCCACAATTTCTTCTTTGCTTGTGGGTTGCGGGGGAGTGTACTGCGGGGATGGTGGGACTTGGATACGTATTGGCGGAAAGCCTCCCAGATTAAAAATGGCCGTGCCTGCCTCCGTTTTAGTCCCCATCTCTCCATCAGGCTGTAGACAAAGGTCAATGTTCTTAAGATGCATATAAAGAGCAGAGTTCACCAAATGAAGGTACATTTGTCCAAGCGACCATTCGCCTTCCTGTGGTGTGTACTGCAATTGCTCCAAGCTAAAGTGGTCCAATTCAAGAAGATAGTGTTGTACCGTTTGTTCAAAGCGCTGCAATGTTTCAGTTGTATTCATATACTATGAACTGCCCCTCTCCTTCAAGTAGCTTTACTATACACAAATGCTACTGACAGCCTTATGTCAGTAGCATTTCAACATTTTTTCGACTTCTGTTCGTACCCGATCCCGGAGCGATTCAGGCTCCAGCACGACCATATCTGCACCCCACCCTAGTATCCATTGCAATAGCTCCTCCGGCTGTCTGACACGGAAGAGTACATGCAGTCCATCCCGATGCTCCTCTACAGCCTCCATGTAAAAATTGTTCGCTTCCTTCACTTTATCAGCAATCTCAGGACGGGCTAGTATGCGAACGTATATATGGCGATCATCTGCTTGCTTGTAATCCTGCAATTTAAAATCGGCGGGGAACTGAAAGCCGTCCTCCAGCACGATAAGCTCGTCCATCCGAGACAAACGGAAATGGCGGAGCTGTTGCCGCAATTCGCATTGTCCAATTAACACCCACGAACCACGAATCAGTACAAGACCATAGGGGGCGACCACACACACACTTTGACGATTCCCGTCAGCCTCTGGCAATCTTTTGGAGTAGCCGAATCGTATCTTCCGTTGTTCCAATATAGCGAGACGCAGCGTTTCCAAATAGGTTTTCTCTCTACGGTTTGCCCCTTCACCTACCGCGAGCAGCCTGATGGTCGTACGCACCCGGGAAACTTCCCTGCGAACGCTCTCTGGTAAAATGGCTTCAATTTTCCTTCGGGAAGCCTGCGCCTTGGTTCCGTAATTTGCATCAAATTTTTGTTCGACAAAATCCGTCCCGATTAGCAATGCCACAGCCTCTTCTACGGTAAAACTCACTGGGGGCAGGAAATACCCCTCCATCAAGGAATATCCAATGCCCGGCGCTCCTACAATCGGTACGCCCGATTCGCTTAGAGCCTGAATATCCCGATAGATGGTTCTTACACTCGTTTCGAATATAGCCGCCAAATCCTCGGCTCGTAAAATATCCTTACGCTGCAACTCTAGCAAGATCGCTAGCAGACGGTCTGTTTTATTCATACCACGTCACCCTCACTGAAAGGATCTCAATACAGTAATACAAAAGAGCAATAAGGGCAGTACAATCACTGCGACTTATTGCTCTTTATGTTCACACGGAAGTTGCTTTATTACTTAAAAAACACTTTTTCGACGTTATATTTAGCCTTCTGTGCATTGATGATGTAGGTTTCATAGATTTCTCGCTCTACCGCATCCTCTACAATACAAACCTCAATAATCGCCATTTCGTTGCGATTGTCCTTAATCGGCGATACAGTGTCTTCAAAATGCTTTTTGATTCTCTGTCTCAGCTTTCTTGCCTTACCAACGAACAACAATTCCTCCTGCGCGTTGTAGAACATAAAAATACCGCTCTTATCTCTGGGAATCAGGTGGAAATCCGTAAATCCGTAAATATGGCTCAGTTCAGGGTTAGCCTGTTTGGTAATCGTGATGTCCGGGGTTGGAATCGTTATGTTTATCACTATGTCACTTCCTCATTCTATATAGGTGTAAATACTATCACAAATCCCGACGTAACACCATTCAAGATCATCAGAGAGCGTCCCCCGGGACAGGCTTCGTCGGTTTCGCCGCCATTCTTTCCAGTACCCAGACAAGAACCCCCACTGCAAGGCTGGCGATGACCGCCATGATCGCGGATCCGCCAGCATGTAGCAGCAACACGGGAACCCAAAGCAATCCCAGCAAACGATGCACGGTCCGCATCCACTTGTTACGCACTTTGTTAATGAAGAAGCCATACCCGGCGATTGCCAGCAGAATGGCAAAGCCCGCAAGCCCGGTGTAGGTTTTGTGATCTTGAAGCTTGGTAATCAGGAAATAGATACCGTGAACAGCAATCAGGATCAAGGTCGCCCAACCCAGCAGCTTATGCAGGGAATGTAACAACTTCCCGGCTTTTCTGACCCATATCGATGGAGATCTTAGCTTCTTCTTAAACCAGAACCAAGAAAAAACGGCCGCGCCAAGGAATACGGAGATCGTACCCAAAGTCTTGAATATTTCCCCGTTGCCCCCGCCTCCTTCTCCACCGGGACGTCCTCCCACAGGCCCTGTAGGCAGGTTACTTACGCCGCTGGAAACCGAAGACATGTGGTAATAGTAGATTACGAGCAGAGCTGCTGCCGTCACTGCGATTATTGCTGGAATCCAAACGGTCTTTTTCGTTTTCATTCGTTATGTGTCCTCCCCAGAAAAATTGCCTTGATTGTACCCGGTCAAGCTGAAAATAAAATTAAAGCAAGCTGAAAGTTAGTGGCTCTGTAATTTTATTGTAGTAAAGACTTGAAATAAAACCCATTTTAACCGATATATTAAAGGTGGTTATGTAATTGTTTCAACAATCTTGTTAGGAGGAGTGTTTACAATGTCTAGGATTTTTAATCGCAAGGGCAGGCTCAGCTTGTTGCTGGTAGCTGTCGTTGCACTCGTTATTCAAGGCTCTATAGGAGGAAACCTGCATATGGCCCAGGCAGCCGACAACGTGATTAATGCCAAGAATTTTGGTGTTAAACCCAATTCGAAATCCTCACAATCCAGGGAAATTCAAAATGCATTGAAGTATTTTTATGATCGTGGTACAGAGGGAACGGTCTATTTCCCAAAAGGCACGTACATGGTTGACGAATCGATTCGTTTATACGCCGGAGTTAGTCTGAACGGTGACGGAATGGGCAAAACGATTTTCAAAAAAACAGGGTCTAAAAACCAATACGTGATTGGGAATCCGATTCTACGAAACAATTCTGACCGACTAGACGTGAAGCTGTCGAATCTCACCATTGATGCAGACCGTGCGAATCGTGAAGCCCGTGACGAAAGTCAGGTAGGCGGTATGATTATAGATGTAGCCGTCTCGCACCTCACGCTGGATCAAGTAGAGATTCGTGACACAACCATCGGAGCTTTACTTCGCAGAACCAGAGATTCAGAGATTACCAACAGCCGCTTTGACCGGAATAATGGACATGCCATTGCCACCGGACATGAAAGCTATCCGGCAGGCGAGTTTCGTAACGTCAAAATTACGAATAACCAAATTACCAATTCGGGCGGCGGCAGTGGAATCAATCTGTCACGCGCAACCTACACGACGGTCACCGGAAACCAAATTATTAACAAGACCCATCAATCTGACGGCTACGCAGGCATTCGCATCCCTAATAATGGTGCCCATAACACCGTCAACAATAATGTAATTGAAAATTATCCTCGGGGAATCTTTGTACTGACTGGAGCAACAGATAATATTGTATACAAAAATACGATAAAAAATCCATCCCTGCAAGGTCTGCTGGTTCAATCGGACGGCAATACTTTTACAGACAATGAGTTTTTTCAAACCAATTCTTCACTTAATCCTGACACAATCATTCGCCTTGCTAACGCAAACAACAACAAAATTATGGGTAACGAAATGACCACGTACTCCGGATTTTCCAACATAGGAATACGTGTCACTGATTCCAGCTCCAATGAAATTAGGGACAACATCACAGATACTTCAGGCAAATCAGTCAGTATTGAGGGTGGGAGCAATAATGTGAATACAGGCAACCGCAATCGGTAGCAGAATTATGTACTATGCTAGTTCCTCTGTTTCCGTTACAATATGTCAGTGTGATTCTGGCATCGGCAGATTGACGCGTATTTGAACATTATTGGAGGCTTCTATTTTTTTATGCAAAACGAATCTCATTCTAACGTAAAAATCGTAACGGCCGATCCGAGCGCGATCGGTCTGTTTGGCTTGGCTATTGTAACGCTTGTCGCTTCATCCCAAAAGCTCGGTCTCACCGAGGGCTTGAGCTTCATCATCCCTTGGGCTATCTTCCTTGGTGCCTTTGCGCAGTTATTTGCCTGCATTCAGGATGCAAAGCATAACAACACCTTTGGCATGACGGCTTTTGGCGCTTACGCCTTCTTCTGGTTAGCCGTAGCTAGTAGCTGGATGATCAAAATGGGTGTATTCGGCCCTGAGCTGGCGTCTGCTGTAGACGGTAAGCAGCTCGGCTTTGCCTTTGCCGGCTATCTCATCTTCACGCTATTCATGACCATTGGAGCGATGGAGACGCATAAGGTCCTATTCTTTATCTTTGTCTTGATTGATTTTCTGTTCCTCGGTCTTAGCTTTGATGCATTCGGCGTTGCTCCAGAGATTTTCCATACCATAGCCGCTTATGCTGAAATGGGTATTGGTCTACTCTCGCTGTACGGTACAGGAGCCGCTGTTCTGAATGCACATTTTGGCCGTACATTCCTGCCTGTAGGACGTCCTTTCGGTATTTTCAAACCTCGACCTTAGCTGTATATGTATGTCCCGCAAAGCCGCCTTCCGCGCCGATCCGCGTTAAGGACGGCTTTTTGGGTTATAAAGCTGGAATTATTCGGCTTGCCAATTCGGCATCCGCTCTGCCGCATAACGAAGGCCGGCTGCCATTCCTTTGGGAATGATCTCGTTAATATTTTCCATTTCATCCGTAGATAAAGCGATATCGACTGCCCCCGCATTTTCCTCTAAATAAGTAACCCGCTTGGTGCCTGGAATCGGTACAATTCCCTCTTGCGCAAGCAGCCATGCCAAGGCCAGTTGAGCAGGCTTGACCCCTTTTTGAGCAGCGAGGTCCTTAATATGCTGTACGAGATCGAGATTTTTCTGGAAATTCTCAGGCTGAAAGCGTGGCACGGTACGACGGAAATCGTCTTCTGCAAAATCATCAAACTTCTGAATTTGCCCGCTCAAAAAACCGCGTCCCAGCGGACTGTATGCTACAAACTCAATTCCCAGCTCCTTGCAAGCGGGTATAACCTCATCCTCCGCTTCCCGGCTCCATAAGGAATATTCCGTTTGCAGGGCTGTGATCGGGTGAACCTTGTGGGCGCGTCGAATGAGCGCAGGAGAAGCCTCGGACAGTCCCAAATAGCGGACTTTACCCGCCTGAACCAGGTCACTCATCGCGCCGACCGTTTCCTCGATAGGTACATTCGGATCGACACGGTGCTGGTAGTACAAATCAATGACATCTACACCCAGCCTTTGAAGACTGCGGTCACACGCTTCCTTCACATATTCAGGACGGCCGTTTACACCCAAGAATCCCCCATCCTCTCCGCGCATAATGGAGAACTTGGTAGCCAATACCACCTCATCCCGGTGGCTCCGCAGGACTTGACTGATCAATTTTTCATTTTCTCCCACACCATAGACATCTGCTGTATCCCAGAAGTTGATCCCCAGTTCCAACGCACGATGAAGCGTTTTGATCGACTCCTGATCATTCAACTCGCCATAATATTCGGACATTCCCATGCAGCCCAGACCCAGTGCAGATACTTGAAGGTCACTTTTACCCAGTTGTTTCTTTTTCAATTCCCATCAACTCCTATATTGAAAGAATAGTCATCGGCCTTTCTAATCACCATCACGTTACATCCAGTATGTTACTACTTAAAGTTAACTTTAAGTCAAGCATTGTCTCAGTACACGCTATATCAAATATTTTTAGAAAAATTTGATTTCCAGGTTGTAAGAGACGGCTGTAAATTTCCTATATATATGAGAAACGAATTATCGCGCGAGATTCGGTTTCAAAATACTTCATCAGGAGGTTGCCCATAATGCCAACAAACTACTCTTATACCAAAACGTCCGATGGTTTTCATGTGATCATTACGCCAGCTTCGAATATTCAAAATAAAAATATTAGAAGCCGGATCACACAGCAAACCGACTATGGGATTAATGGGGACCTCGATTACGTATAAGTCTATTATTAGCGGCGGCAGCCTGTCGCTGAAGATGGAGGAAAAAGAATGGCCTGGGCTTCAAAGTCGTGAATAATATTTGGCAGGTCTACCTGGTTGTTCACGAAAAGGCGACTCTGAAACAGCTTCGCAATTATTTTTTCGGAATAAATAACATTCTCCAAACCATATAGAGCAATAAGGGCAGTTCAATCAACTGCCACTTATTGCTCTTTATTTTTATGTATGAACAGAAGCGCTTCTGGACGGTAAGAAAATTCATTTACAGAGCTAAGGCTTCTTCCGTAATCTTTTTAATATCAATGGATGAAGGCGTTTCTTCCTTAACCATATCCGGCAAAATATGTTCCAGAAAATAATCAACACATTTTAATTGGATATTTTTGATTTTAACGAGCGCATTACGATACATGACTATAAATTCTTTTTCAGTATTTCCCCGCTGTAGTTCGGCAAATGCTTCGTACACCTGATCCATCTTGTCAGCAACTTCAAGGATCAAGCCTTCTACTGAATTGTCTTTGCCTTCTCGGAGCTGTTTGCGGAAAATGGCTTTGAAATCCTCCGGTATGTTCTCTTCAATAAAATACTCAATCATGCCTTCTTCGACCTGCTGGATTAATAACCGGAGTTCCTTGGAGGAATGCTTAACAGGCGTTTTGATATCTCCAATAAAAATCTCCCCATAATCGTGACTACTTGTGATCTCATAAAGCTTTTTCCAGTCAATGCTCACGCCGTTTCGCTCTTCAATATCAGCCAGCGTTTTGGCATACTGTACCACTTTCCATGAATGAGCAGATACGCTGTGTTCTTCAAATTTAAACTTGCCTGGACAGCGGATGATCCTTTCCAACTCGTTTAGTGATCGAAAATACGTATGAATCCCCATACTTGCATCCATCCTTTAATTTATATGATATTTGTGGATATAGCTCCTACTATAGGGCTCAACTATTAACAGCAGATTAGCGCAGTATAAAGTGGACTTACACATATAGCACGCAAACCAATTTTGCTATACACTTTATATAAAAAAGCCTCGCACTTCCTGTCTGTGACAGAGAAGCGTGAGGCTTTATGTGTGGGAATATTCCATTTTCAAGAACAGTATACATGCTTAACGCAAAGGCTCAAATCCTTCTACTTGCTTCAGAATCCGCTCAATTCCATCACATTGCTCCTGTTGAAGCGTCACCTCGACTGCTCTTACATTCTCTTCGATCTGTGCCGGCTTCGTGGCCCCAATGAGTGCAGCGCTGACACCCGGATCTCTAAGTATCCAGGCAAGAGCAAGCTGTGACAGACTGATGCCTAGATCCTTCGCCAGGCTATCCAGTTCCTGTACACAGTTAAGAACAGCATCGTTCATATAACTGTTGATGACATGATTGACGGAGGCATCAGCTCCGCGGCTGCCCGTCGGTAAAGGTTGCCCCGGTTTGTATTTACCCGTGAGGATACCTTGGGCCAGCGGCGAAAATACAATTTGGCCGATACCTACCTGCCCGGATACAGGTAGTACCTCACGCTCGATATAACGCTCGAACATATTATAGATCGGCTGGTTGGCAATCAACGGGCGCAGGTTCAGCCTTTTTCCAATGCCATAGGCATCTGTGAGCTGTGCGGCGCTCCATTCGCTTACCGCAGCATACAGGATCTTGCCTTGAGCCTGAAGGTCATCGAGAGCCCGCAGCGTCTCTTCCAAAGGAGTGTCCTGATCGTAACGGTGACAGAAGTAAATGTCGATATAATCCGTGCCAAGACGCTTAAGACTAGCCTCGCATTGCTCCATAATGTGCTTGCGGGACAGTCCCCTGTCATTGGGACCGGAATCCATAGGAAAGTAAACCTTCGTAGATAACACGTAGCTTTCTCTTCGATAAGGCTTCAAAGCCGCTCCCATAGCCTTTTCGCCCTCACCCTGATTATACGCATTGGCGGTATCAAAGAAATTGATCCCAAGTTCAAAGGCTTTGGCAATACAGGTATGAGCTGCTTCCTGTTCAGCGGCTGTACCATACGTCAACCAACTGCCCAGACCGATTTCACTGATTTTAAGACCACTGTTGCCTACATTTCTATACTTCATATCTGTTCCTTCTTTCGTAAGAGGATAGCCTTCTTATATTCTAGCATGTAAACCCTTTCACGAAAACGAATTCCATAGGAATCAGATAGTTGCCTCATTTCACTTTTCCGCATTGTAATGCTGATAAAACTGTGATCAAATATATAATAAAAAATAGCAAGGATGCTGTAACATCCCTGCTATTTAGCAATAGCCGCTTTTAAGGGCAATCACTCCGTTATTTACATCTTTACCCTCTCAGATCCCGTTCGGAAAAAGCGCATCGTATGCAGGACAAGGCAATTTGTCGAGAAACTCCTCTAGTGCCTTGGGTTTATGGGTATAAATATTTTTTAAGGAAGTTCCGTTGTAAATGTTGCCAATGACCACAGGATGGCACAGCTCACAGATCAGAATATCGCCATTCCCGTGAAGGTGGAGCTGCTTTTTACCATCTACGCAGTTTGAAAAATAAACACCCGGCTGCTCCTTGAAGCCCAGTGCTTCTGCAAAACGATCCATACAAGTGAAATACAGCACGGTATCGTCCTTTTTATGTGCGATCAAGTCATGAACGGAACGAACAAGTGCCTCCTTGGTGGAGATAGCGTTCCAGTTGGTATGATCCATCACGATGCTATTTTGGATTTCATGGATGCGTACACCGAGTTCATATACTTTTTCACTGATCGTTGGCATGTTGTTCTGCGTCTCGGCAAATAGCAAGGTCTCCAGCACCGTTTCCAGCTTGGCTTCGGTACATAATCGAATATTCTGCGCAATTTTCTCATACATGCGAGGATGAACATGATAATATGCCGCATATTTCTCGGGGTCCGTGAAGTTGAAGGAGATATGGATGTTGGAAAGCCCCGCATCACGCAGCCTCTCAATCCGTTCAGGACTGAGCAAGCTCGCATTAGTGTTAAGCTGGGTAGCGATTCCCTTGCTCGAACAATGAGCCACAATGTCCAGACAATCCTGATACTTCAAGGTCACTTCTCCCCCTGACAGCCGGACGCGCTTTAAGGTGGGGATTTCATCGATGATGCGTATCACTTCTTTACTGCTGATGCATTGTCCATCATTCCGCTGGTATGCACAGCAATAATCGCATTTAAAATTACAATTGGAGGTGACCCCAACTTCCAGCCCCTCCAACTCGTAGATACCCGGCCTTTCCAGTTCAAGCGCTTTATATTTGTTCTCTATACTCACTTTCTCATGATCCTCCCGATCTCAGGCTTGTGTCTTGAATTCCCTTGAGATTATACAGAATGGGAGCGGTTTGGAGATATGACATTGGTAACGGTCACTCTAAATGAATGGTATGGAATACACGCATATAACCGAGAAGACATGGCTTTATCCGGTCATGTATTTTACTCGCATTATGCCTATAACAACCCATACCAACCGCCTAGCAAAGATAATAGTATTCTATAAATCTGTAGGCTAAAAAATATACAAAACTGAATTGACACTAACCTTTATGTAAGTACCTGTACTAAAAGTGCATACTTACTTATTTGCAGTGCGTACTCTATACTCTAGAAGTAAATCATATTCAAGGAGGGAAAATCTTTGAAAACTCTCATTATTGTATCGCACCCAAATATAGAAAATTCCGTGATTAATAAGCGATGGGTAGAAGAACTCAAAAAATATCCTGAAAAGTATACTGTACACGAATTGTATAAAATTTACCCTGACGGAAACATTGATGTGGAAAAAGAACAGCAATTAATTGAATCACATCGTAATCTTGTTTTACAGTTCCCGTTCTATTGGTTTAATTGTCCGCCACTTCTTAAAAAGTGGCTTGACGATGTTTTTACTTATGGTTGGGCATATGGCTCAAATGGAGGGGATAAATTAAAGAATCGTAAAGTCGGCTTAGCTGTATCTGCCGGAATCAAAAAAGAAGATTACAGCGAAGAGGGAAGATACCACTATACGCTTGAACATTTATTATCTCCTTTTGAAACTACATTGCTATACTGCAATGCGGATTATCGTTCGTTTTTTGCGTTTTATGGTATAGAAAGCGAACCTGGTGAAAATGAGCCTGGCAAAGAAAATGAGCTGGTTACACTTCATTTGGAAAAAAGCGCGAAAGATTATTTAAATTTTGTGGACAACCTGTAATAGGTAGCTTTAATTAAAGCTACAAAAAAGAAGTATTTCCTTGTTTAGGAGATACTTTTTTTTGAATTAGACTAAATAGCTATGCTTACCGCTGTATAGCCTCCAGAGCTGGCGAACTGTTATTCTCTCCCCACTCGCACATCATATTTAACAATGGAATGAGAGAAAGACCACGTTCAGATAATGAATATTCAACTTTTGGAGGGACTTGGGGAAATTCCTTGCGTATGATCAGGCCATCTGCCTCCAGTTCTTTTAACATGATACTTAGCGTTTTAAAGGAAATGGTACCGATCCTTCGCTTCAGCTCATTATGCCGCATAACCTTATTTTCAGCTAAACAATACAAAATGATCATTTTATATTTACCGCCTATTAAGGACAACGTATATCCGAACCCAGTATCTTTTAGCATCACACCAGTAGGAACACAACTTTCACTCATAAGTTACACTCTCCTTTGGGTGGGTATAAGACATACATATGCATACTTTGTATTTTACAGTGTTACTGAAAGGAGGTAAAGTAGCGAAGAGGCACAGAAGAGACTAGCCCAATGTTTCCCATCATTCCTTCTTACGATAGTTGCCCTCCAATTGGGCTGGATGAGTACGGCTTTCGGATGAGGTTTTTATTTTGTCAAAATGATGACATTCGCCTATTTTTCTTAACCCATTCGGGTCTTCCTACGTACCCTAGAACGACAGAACCACGTGGGAGGCGCCGCAGTATGCTCAAGGCTCGGATCGGAAGCAACAATTGTGCGTACCAGCCTTCTGGCGAGGCTTATTTCGCACGATATCGGGAAGGTACGATTGGATATCGTCAAACCTTTGAATCTCCATACGGGCCAAAAAAGCTGATGTATGCGGATTGGGCAGCCAGCGGCCGTCTATACGGACCTATTGAGTCCAAAATAGCTAACGATTTTGGCCCTTTTGTAGCAAATACCCATACAGAGTCTAATTTGACAGGTACCCTGATGACCCAAGCCTACGAAGAGGCAAAGCGAATCATTAAGAACCACGCTCATGCTGACAAACACGATATCATTCTGTTTGCCGGGTCCGGAATGACAGGGGCCATAAATAAGCTTCAACGCATGCTGGGATTGAAAATACATGAAAAGTTAAAGCATCACTACCCTATCGCTGAAAAAGAACGTCCCGTTATTTTTGTCACCCATATGGAGCATCACTCGAATCATATTTCCTGGGCGGAAACGATTGGAGACGTCGTGTGCATTCCTCCCGGTCCCAGTGGTACCGTTGATCCGGCAAATCTGGAACGTTTGCTGCTTCAATTCCGTCATCGCCCTATCAAGATCGGCGCTTTTACAGCCTGTTCCAATGTTACGGGGTTTGAGCCGCCGATTTATCAGCTATCCCGCAAAATGCATGAGCATGGCGGAGTGTGTTTCATTGATTTTTCCGCAAACGCCCCTTATGCCGAGATCAACATGCATTCCACAGAGCCGCTTGAAAGATTAGATGCTATTGTATTTTCTCCCCACAAATTTCTCGGTGGCCCCGGAACAAGCGGCGTTCTAATCATGGATTCGCGGCTAAGCCTCAACCATGCCCCGGATCAGCCTGGGGGCGGTACGGTAAGCTGGACCAACCCTTGGGGTGAGTACGAATATAAGGAGAATATCGAGGCACGCGAGGATGGAGGAACTCCTGCTTTTCTACAGGCCATTCGAACGGCGCTCTGCATTCAACTAAAAGAACAGATGGGCCAAAGCCGCATTTTGGAGCGAGAAAAGGAGTTAACGTCATTATTGTTAAAAGGGTTGAAAGGAATACCATGCTTGCACATTCTAGGAGGAACAAGCCAAGAACGGCTCGGAATCGTTTCTTTCGTTGTCGACCATATCCACTATAATCTGATCGTAAAATTACTGAATGATCGGTTCGGAATTCAGGTCCGCGGCGGTTGCTCCTGTGCAGGAACGTATGGACACTATTTGCTGGGCATCGACCAACAAACCTCTCATCAGATGTCAGACCTCATCCATGCGGGAGACCTATCGAGAAAACCCGGCTGGGTGCGCCTGTCCCTCCATCCCATAATGACGATTCAGGAAGTCTCCTATCTGATCTCTTCCATACGAGCGGTTGTAGAAAATATCATAGCGTGGCAAAAGGATTATACGTACCAGCCCGACTCCAACGAGTGGCGATATAGGTATGAACATCAAAAAATAGATGTCAGCAAATGGTTCAATTTTAGTAATTAGGAGATCCCTGTCCAATCCCTTCTCTTAAATGCCCTTTGTTGAATACTCGATAACTCTCAAAAAAGAAAGGAGCCACCTTGTACCGAAGGCTGCTCCTTTCTTTTTTATCCATCCACTTAGAAGAAAAACGCTTATTTACTCTCAGTTTCCCACTTGGATATTTCCTCGCGCACCCGTGGGGCTACCTCTGTTCCCAATAGCTCAATGGCTCTCATGACATCCTCGTGCGGCATCGTACCAACAGGTACGTGCAACAGGAAGCGTGTAATGCCTACCTGCTTACGCAGGTGGATGATTTTCTTGGCAACCGTATCGGGATCGCCTACATACAACGCCCCTTCAAAGCTACGAGCGGCATCAAAGCTGGAACGAGTGTAAGGACCCCATCCACGCTCCCGCCCAAGCACATTCATACTTTGCTGAGTAGAAGGGAAAAACTTGTCGGCTGCAATCTCGGTATTTTCCGCGATAAAACCATGCGAATGGGATGCCACAGGTAACAGAGATGCGTCGTGCCCTGCATGCGCAGCCGCTTTTTTATACAGCTCCACAAGTGGTGCAAACTGCACAGGGCTACCACCAATAATCGCCAGTACCAGCGGCAATCCGAGCAAACCGGCACGAACTACAGATTCCTGATTGCCTCCGCTACCAATCCATACGGGCAACGGATTTTGAACCGGACGTGGATACACACCCAGATTATTGATCGCAGGCCGATGTCCGCCCTTCCAGGTGACTTTTTCAGAATCCCGTATTTTCAATAATAGTTCGAGTTTTTCATCAAACAGTTCGTCATAGTTATCCAAATCATAGCCAAACAGCGGGAACGATTCGATAAAAGAACCCCGGCCTGCCATAATCTCAGCTCGTCCATTCGAGATGCCGTCCAATGTGGCAAAATCCTGAAATACACGTACCGGATCATCTGAGGAAAGCACCGTGACCGCGCTGGTCAGCCGAATCCGCTGGGTCTGCGAAGCAGCAGCAGCTAATATTACCGCAGGAGCAGATGCCGCATAATCTTTACGATGATGCTCTCCCACGCCATATACATCCAGTCCTACCCGATCTGCAAGCACAATCTCCTCGACAACTTCACGTATTCGTTGCGCATGACTGATGACCTCACCCGTTTGTGTATCCGGCGTTGTTTCTACAAATGTGCTGATACCTATCTCCACTTGCCCTACCCCCTGCTTCAATGTCTCGTTCTCATAGGCTGCTTTGTGAGCAAACCATTTTAAAAACCGATATCTTTATATTGAACCTTTTCCGCGTTTTTTTCAAGCTCTCCTTTTCTGAGTCTGAAAATCAGCCAAAGGGAGTGTCAAGATTCGCCGCAGGAAACGAAATCTTTTTGTCGAATATTTTATGGAGTAAAAGAGATTTCCATCCTCACAACATGAATACAACAAGGAGGCTCATACATCCATGGCTTTTGTCATCAATAACCTAAAGGATAACAGCAATGTTGCCATCACAGACCAATTAGGTGGATTTAGCGTATTGGAATACATATCGGATTTAAGCTGCACCTCGGTTGCGGCTGCGGAAGCCAATTACTATATGAGCAAAAGTAACATGCGACGCAAGCAGCTCATGATCGAAATCAACAATAGTGAAATTATGATGAAGGCGGGCGCCATGCAATATACGGTGGGCAGTATGGAGATGACTACCGGCGTAAAAGGCGTAGGCGGCTTAATGCGAAATTTGGTGTCTGGTGCGGTAACGGGAACAAGTGCCATCAAACCTCACTATAAGGGCACGGGTACGATTATGCTGGAACCTACTTATAGTTACATTTGGCTCATTGATGTCGATAATGATCACATTGCCATCGAAGACGGCTTATTTCTAGCTTGTGAAACCACGCTGGACATATCCGTCGTTGCCCGTAGCAACCTTTCCTCGGCCGCACTGGGTGGAGAGGGATTATTTAATTTAAGCGCCCGGGGAAAAGGAGTTCTTGCCCTGCAAGCGCCTATCCCATCCGAGGAAGCCGTCATTGTTGAATTGCAAAATGATGTGCTAAAAGTGGACGGCAATTTTGCCCTCATGTGGTCCAATACCTTACAGTTTACCGTCGAGAAATCTGGAAAGACCAAGCTTGGCTCTGCCGCTTCCGGCGAAGGTCTGGTTAATGTGTACAGAGGAACCGGAACCGTTTGGCTGGCACCGCTGTAAACGATGTATATTCCAAGGAGAAGCCCCTAGCTTCTCCTTTTCCTAAATCCTTATTGAACTAAAAAGTGTCCGAACATAAAGAAAAACCCCTCTTATTTCAAAGGGGTTTCCCAGTACAAGCTCCACACTCGTTGGATTGCGTTCAAACGATCGCTAGTTCTTTTTCACAAACTCCGATTTTAATTTCATCGCTCCGAAGCCATCAATTTTGCAATCAATATCATGATCGCCTTCCACCAGACGGATATTCTTTACTTTTGTGCCGATTTTCAGGACGGATGAGCTTCCTTTGACTTTAAGGTCTTTAATGACGGTTACAGAATCACCGTCTTTCAGGACGTTACCATTGGCATCCTTGATGACTTTTACATCTTCGTTATTCGCTGCTTCTGAATCGGAAGACCACTCATGAGCGCATTCCGGGCAAATGAAAAGACTCCGATCCTCGTACGTGTATTCTGAGTTACATTCCGGGCAATTTGGCAAATTAGACATCGTCTTATGTACTCCATTCATTTTCAAAATTCTACTACTGTGATCACCCTATGAACAAACCTTGCTCCAAGCCCTCCCTGGAGTTCCTTACAAGTATATTGGAAAATCAGCAACGATTCCACTAATAGAGGAAATTAGTTTGGGATTTCCCTTTTCATTTGGATGATAATGATGACTAAAAAAGAATGCCCGCCTTGTTAGGGGAGCATCCTTTATCATAAGCAGAATCATATTTTGAAAATGTATTCTACGGCAGTGTTATGCCTTTATTTGCTCAACCAGCTCACGAATTCCTTGGCTAAGCGGCGTAAGTGGGCGTTTCAGAAGCTTTTCGAAATCGTTGCTTGCAGCATCCAAAGCTCCTTCGCGAATCGCTTGCTGAATACCGACCACAATAGGGATTGCGGCTTCCGGAACACCCGCACCAAGCATAATATCGCCATACGCAGCATCGTCTACCTGCTGTACAGGCACATCCTTACCCAGCACCTCAGCAAGAATCGCGGCAAACTCTTCTTGGGTAATCGACTTGCCGGAAAGCTCGTAGATTGTGTTTTCATGCCCTTCGCCGGACAAAACGACTGCCGCCGCTTGCGCATAATCTGCACGGGTAGCCCAACCTACTTTACCGGAGCCTGCTGAGGTCAGCCAAGGAGCCCCGGCCAGCACGGATTGAATCGTGCCTGCTTCATTTTCAAGATACCAGTTATTCCGCAGGAAAGAGTAAGGAATGCCTGATTCGCGAATGAACTCTTCCGTTGTACGATGTACAGGTGCAAGGAACAGCGTGCTGTCAGCCGCATTGGCAACGCTGGTATACGCAATGAAGCCTACTCCCGCACGTACAGCAGCATCCACAGCAGCCTTGTGCTGGCGGATTCTCGTATCATTATCGCCGTCTGCGGATATAATCAGCAGTCGGTCTACACCGGTAAACGCTTGGTCCAGCGTCTCCGGTTTATCAAAATCGCCGTGACGAACGTCAACACCACGGGCACGCAAGCTTTCTGCTTTTTCCGGATTTCTCACGCTAACAATAAGGTCTTCTGCCGATACGGATGCAAGCAACGCCTCTACTACGATGGAGCCCAGTTGCCCGGTTGCTCCTGTTAATGCGATTTTCATAAGAAATCCTCCATTCAGATTTTATTTACCTTTCTATAGTAACTATAAATATGACAATTGTCTAATTTGGAGTTGATGAATACACAGCTGCTGTCAGCAAATTAATGTTAGGCTGATTGATGCATTAACGTGAATTGTTAAAGAGGTACGCGGGGGCGTAGAAGGTTTGCATTTGCCCCGTGGTGAGGGGTCTTAAGCTTTTTTCAAGATAACATTCTTACATAGAACAATTAATATTTGGGGGATCAATACAATAAATACGTGTAACAGCACAATGAATGGCAAGGATGAAATAAAAATGGCCGGACCTTGGTCTTCTCTCATGCGCTCAACGAACAGCCACCACATAGGTACGGATACCAGCCACATTAAGACATTGGAGATAGCTAGATACCAAAGATTTTTCCACAAAAAACAAAACAATATCGCAAGGATCGCTGGAATAGTCCATGAGCCGATCAAGCGACCGTTGCTGAGTATTACGAAAGCCGCAATAGGATAGAGAATTGCAATGATAATTTGGACTATTTTATTTTCATAAAACCTCAATTTGATAGCCTCCTTTTTTCATCGGCAATCAGGGTGTAGAACTCAGGATTCTCACCAAAACCTTCTTCAGACCTGAGCGGTCTTCTTCAGGCAAAGCGGTCGCACCAGGAATAATAATTTCCACTCATGGAGGGCGTCTTGGAAATGGCTGAACTTACACCTCTTCCAACGAAATGGTTTCGTATTCGCTCATATGTACCGTTGCAGGGCATTCCTAATCCTGCTAACCCCTTCACGAATCTCGCTTTCATTTAGATGCCCATAGCCCATTAGCAGTCGGTTTCCTTCGAGCTGTGCCGCAAATACATTTTCGCTACGGAAACATTCCGCCAAATTCTCTCGGAGCGTGAACTGAAACTCTGCTACCAAATGCAAACCAGCTGGCCGACCACATACCCGGAATTCCCCCGTAAAATGCTGCTCCAGACTATCAAGCAGGACTTGACGCCGTTTGGCGTACACTTTTTTCATCTTATGTACATGTTTATGAAGAAGTCGCTTCCTGATGTAACGGCTCAATACAATTTGCTCCAAGCTCGCCGTCTGGTAATCCGCCAGTTGCTTTAACCTGATAAAATCCGCGACACGTGACGGAGGAAGAACAATATAACCAATCCGCAGTGCAGGGAATAAAATTTTGCTAAACGTTCCGACGTATAGCACCCGTTCCGGGTCCAGACTCTGCAAGGAGTGAACGGGCATCCCATCAAATCGGAACTCACTGTCATAATCATCTTCGAGCAAAAGGCATCCTGTCCGAACGGCATACCGGATGAGCTCGATCCGCCTTTGGATCGGCAGAATCCCCCCCAGTGGGAACTGGTGCGAGGGTGTTAGATAGGCCAGTTTAGGGTGATTTATTTGCGGCAGATCCGCTGTTATAACTCCCGAATCATCAACAGGCATGCTCCGCAGTGTTGCCCCTGTAGCCGACAGGATACTTTTTAAATCTTCGTTCGTGGGTTCCTCCACCAAGACTTCGTCCCCCGCCGACAGCAGCAGACGGGTGACAAGCTGAATCGCTTGTACCGCTCCGCTAGTAATTACAATATGCTCCGGTCTGGCTTTCACTCCTCTGGTGCGAATCAGATAGTCAGCCAGCTCCCTTCGTAGCTCAGGCTCACCAGCAGGGTTACCATAACCCAGTGCCAGATCGGGAGCCTCTTTGCATACGCACTGAAGCAAGTCGGCCCATGATTTGCGCGGGAACAACTCCAACGCGGGCAGGCCGGTCCGGAAGGAAATGACCGACACCTCATTTGAAGATGGAATACCTATTGCAGACACAGACGTTTCAATAGGCGGTGAGGATACATAGCCTGGAAGGACGGCTCCCTCAGCTACATAGGTACCTGAACCTGGGCGCGCCGAGGCTAAACCTTCGGCCAGCAGCATTTCATAAGCTTCGAGAATAACATTCCGGGAGACATTCAACTGTAAGGCCAGCACCCGGGTCGAAGGAAGCTTATATCCTGCATGCAGTTCTCCAGCTAAAATACGTTCCCGTATGGTCTGATACACCTGACGCAGCATAGGAACTGTCACATTCTTATCAATAGATACCCACATACGCTGCCCCCTCAAGCGGTACTGTCAAAGACCTGTTCAACTGGATCTACAACGAACCATTTTCTATGGTTACAGTATATAATAATATTTGTACAAGAGGTGAGAAGGAATGAACAAACCCACCCTTTCGACTTACATGGAATTACTAATCGCAACCTTCATCGTCGGCAGTTCTGTGGTAGTCGGTAAACTGGTCGTGATGCGGCTGCCTGTTTTTTTATCGCAATCTGCCAGTCTGGCCGTTGCCCTTCTGTTCTTGGTACCCATTGTGTTAATCAGGAAATATTCACTAAGGATCAGCAAACGAGATGCCTTAATCCTGCTCATTCAGGCCCTGATCGGCATGTTTCTCTTCCGTGTCCTGATGCTATACGGGCTCACCTACGCCACTGCTTCCGAAAGCGGTATCATGACAAGCTTGACGCCAGCTATCGTTGCCCTTCTTTCGTATGTGCTGCTGAAAGAAAAGATTACGCTACGCCCCCGACTCGGGATCGCCTGTTCGTTGCTCGGCGTTTTGGCGCTACAAGCCCCTCACATATCCGCTCTCTGGTTTTCTGCGCCCAAGGCAACCTCATTCATTGGCATGCTGCTTATCCTGTCCGCCGTATTCGGGGAAGCGGCACTAACGGTATTACGCAAGATGCTATCCAGCCATGTCTCTTCCCTACTTGGAACCATGTATATAACACTCTTTTCGTTCCTCATGTTCCTGGCTTGTTCCTTTGGAGAGGCTCGGCAATTCAACTTCAATCACGTTGGTGCTGGGGAGGTTGGACTTGTGTTATATTATGGTATCTTTGTCACAGCATTAGCCTATGTATTATGGTTCAGGGGCGTATCTAGGGTACCGGCCAGTACGGCAGCTGTATATACCGGTTGTATTCCGTTCAGTACGCTGCTACTGTCCTATGTCATCCTTCGGGAACCTTTTTCAATTGCTCATCTGGCGGGTGTAGGCTTTGTCTCCCTTGGCATCATGCTTATTTCACGTGGGAAACGCTGATGACTCACGCAAAAGAGCTTTTCCCGAACTCGCTCCATATCCTTTGTACTTAACCAAGGAGGGAATAAACAATAATTACCTATAAAAGAAGCACTGACGTTGGCATGGAACACATTTTTCAGGCATTTTCGCTTGGGTTCTCGGATTATTCGATTCGCTTGTCCGCAGACCAGGACGATTTCGCAGCACGTTTTTTGGGTCCGGAGGGCAATTCACGGGATCACTCTTTCCTTGCCATGGATCAGGATCAACCAATCGGCTTGGTCCTCGGCGGTATCCGGCAGTTTGACGGGTACAAGACCATGCGTTGCGGTACGCTGTGCATCGCTCCGGCTTACCGTGGTCAGGGGATTAGCAACAAGTTGCTTGAACTGCATAAACAATCAGCTCTATTGGCGGACTGCCAGCAGCTATGGCTTGAAGTCATCAAGGATAATCATCGGGCTGTAAAATTATATCAAAAACATGGCTACCAGACGCGCTATACGTTGAAATACTACAACGGAACCCTGCCTTCTGCACCACCCGATGCTTCCTCAACTTTGTACACAATTAAGAAAATTACCTTTGAGGAAGTTGAGGCTTTCCGTAAGACACTCACCGATTGTCACATCCATTGGCAAAGCGACACACCTTATTACGCCGCCAGTACACTGGAAGCTTTTCTCGGTATCTACGATGTGAATCAAGCCTGCCTCGGCATGGTGGCCATGAGTCCGCAGGGTAAAGTCAACTTTCTTTGGGTTGATCCCAAGCACCGCAGCCAAGGACTTGGACGCACCCTCCTTCATGGAGCAGCAAAGCTCCAAAGGGTTGAGAAGGTGTATATCAGCCTGCCCGACAATGACTCTATTGAGCGTTTTATTCAAAAAATAGGTCTCTCGAAAGACCCCATTGAGCAATATGAAATGTGTATGCCGCTTCAACGATAATGGTTCATCACATTTAAATCTTTTGCATACCTATGCCTCCTGAGTCTATCGTTACTTTCTTCTTCCAATTGTAGAGTAAATGAGAGGAAGGGATATTTATAGTGATTTCTTTTTTTATAGAATATTTTCCTAAACATGGATTGCAAAATGACCGTTAATATAAGGAGTATGTTTTTAATT
This sequence comes from Paenibacillus sp. NRS-1782, assembly GCF_050467685.1. Classification (NCBI taxonomy): domain Bacteria; kingdom Bacillati; phylum Bacillota; class Bacilli; order Caryophanales; family Paenibacillaceae; genus Paenibacillus; species Paenibacillus sp. NRS-1782. Next base: position 124,027 of record NZ_JBITPH010000018.1, on the reverse strand, counting down.
ATTAAGAAGAGGTGTATTTTTTGGACGAACAGCACATAACTCTTCAACAGTATGGCAAGAAAGATGTGGACAAATATGTCACCCATGTAGCGATTATTAAGACCGAAAAGAATTACTACCAGGTGCTTGGATATGCACCAGCGTCTAAAGACGGCCGTTTAAAGAAAGAACTGCACGACATTACCTATAGCTTCCGCGAGGTTCATCATTAGACTGCGTGGCTGGAAATAAAAAGGATAAGACAGAAAAAGCAGGTTACTCCTTAAGAGCAGCCTGCTTTTTGGTGCTTGTTACCTGATACATGTCTTTAATTCTTCCGTAATTTTCTTCCGTAGTTCTTCATTCGGAGGAGCTAACCCGAACATTTCCGCAAACCACAAACCGTCTATAGCTAATCGGACCATAGACTTAGTCAAGTAAACGTCTCCCCTACCCCAAACGCTCAGCAAAAGTCCCACATCTGGTTTTGCATCGCCATTGGACTAGCTGCCCAGATATTGTCTCAGCCATTGGAGCGCGGGACGTTCCGAGCCGTTCGAGTTCAGTAGATGTGTATTCGATATCCAGGTTTGCCCCTGAATGTATCCCCAGAGCGTAACGCCCTTCACCGAAGAATGCTTCCATAATACTGGGAATTTTTCCTTGTATCTGGCAAGCTGGGTGTTGTCGTCACCAGTTATATCTAGTTCCGACACATAGATTGGCAATCCTGTTGCCGATAGCTTGTTCAGTACAGTGTTCATCGTGTTAACTGAGACGGTGTCCATACTGAACTGGTGGCATTGAATGCCAATTCCGTCAATTAAGCCTCTACTTTTGAGCTGATTAATAATATTGACGTATTGGTCGGTTAATGAAGGGTCGTTGATAATTCCATATTCATTTATAAGTAGCTTGGCATTGGGAAAAGCTTGTCTGGCCTGTTGGAACGACCATATGACCCAATCCCATCCGGTCGACCCGTCACCGCCGATGGCATGACGGAAGGACGGCTTCTGATGCAGTGGCTCATTCACCACATCTACAAACGCCGCATTCGGATAGCGCTGACCGGCAGCTTGAATCCACTGGGTCACTTCCGCCTTCTGATCAGCAGCCGACAGTCCGCCAATCCATCCTGGCTCCTGGGCGCCCCATACCAAGGTGTGAAACTTGAATGGGAAGCCATTATTACGGGCATAATTGTAGGCGGTATCCGCCTGCGACCAGTTCATATTGTTACGGCTGCCTTCAACCGAGCCCCACTTGGTTGAATTCTCCGGCGTCACCTGATTCCAGTACGTTCCGTAACTAGGAGGGACACTGCCGGCAATGACGTTCCCGAGGAATTTGCTTCCCTTCGCCAGACCAGCATCAGCCTGATTTACCAGAACAGACGATAACAATACACCCGTCAACGCCAAACAGCTTACCAACTTGCCTACTTTAACTCTCAACATAAAATCTCCTCCTCATAGGTATAGTTTTTAATACCTCACCCTTTAAAATAAAACGCTTACATTTCCAATTATAAGGATGAGTGATTATTTTCTGCTACCTGTGAAAATAAAGATTTAACCCAAGAAACTTTACATCCTTGCGGGACAGCCAAACATCTGTTTTTGCAGTCGGTAACGGCAAGATTGGGGAATATTCGATATGTATTAGAGTGAATCTGGATATAGAGTATACTATATAAGCATACGTTAGATGCACGATGACATTCTATATGTATAGGTACTCCAAATACAGCGCAGAAGAGGTTGAAAATGAGTCAGAAGCATTTTTCAGATTATCCATTAAGTGAAGAAATCGTGAGAGCGCTGGATAGTCTAGGCTATGAGACGCCAACAGAAGTTCAGACGAAAGTCATTCCCGTTGCGCTTGAGAAGAAGGATCTTGTGGCCAAATCACAAACAGGTAGCGGCAAAACAGCATCATATGGTATTCCACTCTGTGAGCTAGTAGATTGGAATGAAAATAAGCCCCAAGCTTTAATCCTGACGCCAACCCGTGAACTCGCGTTACAGGTCACCGAAGACATCACGAATATTGGACGCTTTAAGCGGATAAAAGCAACATCCCTTTATGGGAAACATCCTTTTCATATACAAAAGGCCGAGCTAAAGCAAAGAACACATATGGCTGTAGGTACGCCAGGTCGTGTACTGGATCATATTGAACGAGGCACGCTATCGTTAGATCGGATGGCCTATCTCGTGATTGATGAGGCTGATGAAATGCTGAATATGGGCTTTATCGAGCAAGTTCAGTCGATCATTCAGGCCCTGCCTAGTGACAGGGCTACGATGTTATTCTCCGCTACTTTTCCTGAGGATGTAGCCAGACTGTCACACAAGTATATGAACAATCCTGTTGAAATTGAAATAAAAGCGACCGGTATAACGACAGCTACCATTGATCACTCCTTGATTCAGGTGGCAGAGGCGGACAAGCTGGTATTACTTCAAAATCTGCTCATTGTTGAGAATCCTGAGAGCTGCATTATTTTCTGCCGTACGCAGGAGAATGTAGATAAGCTATTCAGAGCCTTGGCTGATCTGGAGTATCCGTGTGATCGTATTCATGGGGGGATGGAGCAGGAAGAGCGTTTCGAGGTGATGAATGCGTTCAGAAGAGGACAATTTCGTTACTTGATTGCGACTGATGTAGCTGCTAGAGGTATTGATATCACGAATATCACCCATGTCATGAACTACGATATTCCTCTTGAGAAGGAAAGCTATGTTCATCGCACAGGACGTACGGGACGTGCAGGCAAGACGGGAAAAGCCATTACCCTGGTTACCCCTAAGGATGACAGACGATTAGCCGATATTGAAGCATACATTGGATTCGCGATTCCGAAAGTAAAAGCTCCCTCAGAAGAGGCTGTAGATCGGCGTAGAGAGGATTTTGAGCAGAAGCTGCATGTCAGAACTGTACTTAAAAAAGACAAGCGTGAGCAATTAAACCAACAGATTATGAAGCTTAACTTCAATGGCGGCAAGAAGAAGAAACTTAGAGCCGTAGATTTTGTGGGAACCATCGCTAAGCTTGATGGGGTAACCGCAGGCGATATCGGGATCATTACGATTCTTGATCATGTAACCGATGTTGAGATTTTGAATGGTAAGGGTCCACTTGTGCTGGAGATTATGAAGAATACGACCGTAAAAGGTAAACTGTTAAAGGTACGCAAGGGGAATAGGTAGAGGCTACTCGTTATAAAAGAAGGGCTGGGAGAAAGGCGCTATAGACGCACCTTTCCTCTAGCCATTTTAATTATCGAGGTCAGTTGTTCCTGCTCATGGCTGCCAGCTATCCCCCAATTTCCTGTTCGATCCGGGATCTTATTTGATCTACAAGGTGGACATCCATCGTCGCTGAATAGATTTCCTTTAACTCATCCCGTAAGGACTTAGCTTGTGTCAGATGCTGTATGGATTGCTTCATGGCTTTAGAGTATCGCTCTTTAATGTCGGCAATAGCATCCGAATGCGCTTCATCTGTGCCGGGCTGTATACATCGCGAATACATATCGACGATTTCATCGGTGGCGTGGACCGGCTCGTACTCATGCGGTGCCGTGCTGTCGAAAATAGCAAAACCAAGCTCTCGCACGATAATCATATCGAGACTGTTCGGATCGAAGCCACAATGGTAGATTTCGATATCAAAGCCACGTTGTATTCCTTCATCCGCTAATTTCTTTAACAGAGTAGACTTACCGGATCCGGCGCGGCCTTTAACCAGATATCTCTTTAAGCCCGCAGTCAGATTAGGGACGTAATCAACAGCCCCCTTCGGCGTAGTCGCACCTAGAAAACGACGGTCTACCCGACTTACTCTCTCCAGTTTCCGATCACCATAGAGGAGTTCAATATACTCCTGGGTCAGTTCATCAGCTAATTGAAAATTCATGCTGGCTATATATATGGTTTCCCATTCGTCGTGAATACGAAGTGCTTTGGCAAAGCCGGAATAGGCTTGGTTATGTGCTTGCGTGATTTGTTCGGTCAAGCTGTCTATTTCTTGCTTTTGCAGATTCAACTGAAGCCTATCGGCTGCCTGCTCTACATCCACGTGCACGATGACTGTCTCAGGCAGTTCGGGCTCAATGACATGTGGTGCCGTTCCATCCACGACTCCTACTTTTAACTTGGGTATAATTACTCCGTCCAACGAATCGTTGTCCGATGCGCAATGGAGAATCCATATCTCATAGCCTTGCTGTGCCATATGCTCTCCAATTTCTCGAATAAGCCTTGATTTCCCCGTTCCAGGGCCTCCTTTTAAGACAAACAAACGTGTTAATCCTTGAAGTGACGAATTATACAGGTTAGCAAATCCTTCAGCCGTGTTGCCGCTGGCATAGAAACTAAGGATCGTTCCGTCCATAATCACACACCTTTCTGGGCTAATGTCATGCTCCATTGTATTAATTTTCTACGGAAAAGGTGCCTTTCATTCCCTACCATCTTTGATAACTGAGCAATTTGAAAAATCCCGAACTGTGTATTACAAAGGAGCTATCTCCCAAGTCGTTTCAGACCTTTGAAGACAGCCCCTGGATGATTTAAGGATTAAGCGCTCTTGCAATGGCGTCCACATAACCTTGGCTGGCACGCTGGCTTACTTCCGCTTGCGGAACCATCCCTTCAAAGCTGTGGAATGTGCCAGGATACAGATGGAATTCGACGTCTACACCCGCTTGAGCTAGGCGTGCCACATATTCGATCGTCTCATCTCGAAACAGATCGAGCTGGCCTACGCACGTATAGGTCGGCGGTAGCCCCGCCAAGCTTTCCGCTCTCGACGGGACGGCATGTGGGGACACATCGCTATCTTCGGTACGATCGCCCAAGTACATGTTCCAGGCCGCCAAATTGTCCGTCCGGTTCCATGTTGCATTATCGGCCGTAATTTCATGGCTTGACGCCGTAATATTGCGGTCGTCGAGCATCGGATACAGCGGCATTTGGAAGACGAGGGCTGGCCCGCCTTTGTCGCGAACCATTAAAGCAAGCGCTGCGGTCAGACCGCCGCCCCCGCTTGCACCGGCAATCGCGATCCGATCCAAGTCAATGCCCAGCAGCTCAGCTTCGCCCGTCATCCACGTCAAGCTGGCATAACAGTCATCAATAGCAGCTGGGTAGGGGTGCTCCGGAGCAAGTCGATAATCGACCGATACGACGACGCATTTGGCCGCCTGCACGAAGCGTTCGCACAAAGCGTCGTCCATATCAGGATGCCCCATCACATAGCCTCCCCCGTGAATCCACAGCATGGCCGGAAGCTTAGCGTCAGTGCGCTGGGCAGGCTCGTAGATTTTGACCAATATCTCGCCTGCTACGGTTGGAATCATCCGGCTAGTCGTATGTACGTGCTCCGACTTCTCAATGGGAGGACTCGACAAATAGCTTCTGCTCAGTTCTAAATTTTCCTCCAGTTGAAAACCAGGAAATTGTGCTAATATCGGCCTTAATTCTGGCAATACCCGACTTTCAAAATTCATCCGAATCACTCCTGTAATTGAATTATGACCTTTTTTCTGTCTCGGCTTCCCACTTGGCTATTTCTTCCCGAACTCGGGGTGCTACCTCTGTACCTAGCAGCTCAATGGCTCTCATCACCTCGGCATGCGGCATCGTGCTTAACGGAACATACAGCATAAATCGTGTAACGCCTACATTTTTGCGAAGATGAATGATCTTCTGGGCAACAGTCTCGGGATCGCCAACATACAGTGCACCTTCAAAGCTACGCGCGGCATCGTAGCTAGAACGATCATAATGTGCCCAACCCCGCTCCTTGCCCAATCTATTCATACCTGCCATGGTAGAGGGGAAAAATGTATCAGCAGCCCGTTCAGTATTCTCTCCAACAAATCCTATCGAGTGCGATCCAACCTTAAGCCTTGATGCATCATGACCAGCGTGCGCTGCTGCTTTCTTATAAAGCTGCACAAGCGGTGCAAAATCCGTCGGTTTTCCACCAATGATCGCCAGCATCAATGGCAGTCCTAACAGACCTGCTCGGATCGCAGAATCCTGTCTGCCCCCACTGCCAACCCATATAGGTAACGGATTTTGAACGGGCCGTGGATACACGCCCAAATTGTTAATCGCTGACCGATGCCCGCCCTTCCAGGTTACTTTTTCGGACTCCCGTATTTTAAGGAGCAATGCCAAATGTTGTTCAAACAGCTCATCATAGTCGTCCAAGTCATAGCCAAACAGTGGAAAAGATTCTATAAAGGAGCCCCGGCCGGCCATAATCTCCGCACGTCCATTCGAAATACCATCCAGCGTAGCAAAATCCTGAAAAACGCGCACCGGATCAGCTGAAGAAAGCACCGTCACTGCACTGGTCAGCCGAATCCGTTTCGTCTGCGATGCAGCCGCAGACAGCACAACTGCTGGTGAAGCTGCCGAATAATCCTTCCGATGATGCTCACCTACACCAAACACGTCAAGTCCCACTTGATCAGCAAGGACAATTTCCTGGACAACTTCACGCAATCGCTGTGCGTGGCTCATTACTTCACCTGTCTGAACGTCCGGTTTCGTTTCTACAAACGAAGTAATACCTATTTCCATGATCCATCTCTCCTATACTAATAGCTTTCTCTGTCATCAGCTTCAAACTATTATTCCGGTTCTTTTCAAGCAGGTTGATGTGTAGCCTCAGATTAATGCTGCCCTCTATCTACATTGGTTTTAAGTTTCTCGAAAATAACATACCGATTGGTACGATAATTTTCCCAGTAAATATAACTCACACAAACGAATAATGTCAATAAATAAACTTCCCTTGCTAGGATAAGCTAATCCACATTTGACAATATAAACGGCTAATTATAAGATAATATATACTATTTGGTACGCAAAAAAAGACTGCTGACAATTTCACATGATCGGAGTCATTGAGCAATTAAAATAAAATCAAGAGTAACGAGGGGTATTGATTATGGGACGGACCCGCGAATTTGACGAAGAAAAAGTATTAGATGCAGCTATACAACTGTTTTGGGAGAAGGGATATGAGGCTACCTCATTAAGTGATTTAACTTCCAGAATGGCAATTCAACGCCCCAGTATATACTCAGCTTTTGGGGGCAAAAAGGAATTGTTCGAAGTCGCGCTACGCAAATACATGATGTCCCGTGCTTCTCTGGTCCGAACCAGACTTCAAAGCAACCCATCTGTAACAGAAGCATTTCGCACTTTTTTTGAAGGTGTGGTCGATGAGGAATATACAGGAAACCCTAGAAAAGGATGCTTTTGCATCAATACAATGGTCGAACTTGCGCCTCATGATGAGAAATTTGAAATTCTTACAAGGGAACATCAAATGTACCTATCTGTCATATTTCAAGAAACCATTGAACGAGGTATACGATCAGGTGAATTTGAGATTGGGTTAGATGCGAAGGCAGTATCACAGGCGCTAATCGTATCGTTAATTGGACTAACCGTAATGATGAAGTCTCGTCCAGAGCGATCATTTATTGATAATACGATAGAGGTGACACTTACATTGCTTAAATAATTCGGAATGAGTTCAATTTTAACGAATGGGAATCACGATTGGGTCATTCATTTATGATACGGTTCAGCTTAACTGGTTTATCGGCCAAAAACGGCCTATAATTGATAGGGATTAAGCCATCTAACCCTGTATAAACCTATTGGTGGAACGTCGGCAATGGTTGTTAGTATGCGCTGTCCACATTCTCACAGTACACGCCCCTTTGAATATTCATGCTTAATATAGTATAATAATTCAAAATTAATGAAAAAGGAGTCTATTTAATGTCATTTGTAGTAAGAAACGCTGCGCCTGATGATTTACACAGTTTGACCGAGTTAATGTATGAGTACATCGTTGGTTTTTATCAAAACCCTAGGCCACCTGTCGAAAAAATTCATAATTTGATCCAAACCCTTTTTGAACAGCACAATGGTATACAATTTGTGGTAGAGCAAAATGGAGAGTTAATCGGCTTTGCCACATTATTCTTTACATTTAGCACGATGAAAGCAGACAAAATCACAGTTATGAACGACCTTTTTGTAATGGAGCCATTTAGAGATACAGAAGTGGAATTTCAGCTTTTTTTAGAATGCCAAAAGTACTCACAAAATCATGGATATGCTCGCATGACCTGGATCACTTCTACTGAGAATAAACGCGCTCAAATTTTCTTTAAAAAGATGGGTGCCACCCAAGGGAAAGATTGGGTTCACTTTTCTTCATAACAAGGCAGGGTTTTGATTATACAAGGCCATTGGATTAAAAAAACAACCATCGACGACTTGGAACATCGTCAATGGTTGTTAGGGTGGCTTGCTTACTTGCCGCCAATAACTCCGTCTACTTCATCGGAATGACAAAGGACACTGTCGTTCCCTCGCCGGGTTTGCTGTCAATCGACAGTCCTCGACCGTACAGCTGGATCAATCTTCGGTTCGTATTGGAAATGCCAATGCCACCTTTCTCTTTCATGGCGGGATTTAACAGATGAGCCACCATTTCCAGGGACATGCCAATGCCGTTATCTATGACTTCGATGAGGATGCTGTGGTACTGGCGAACCACCCTAAGATGAACAGTACCACCAATTGCTCTGCTCATAAGACCGTGATTCACGGCATTCTCAACCAGCGGCTGGATCGACAGCGGCGGCAGTAACAGGCTAATATCCGACTCTACTTCCCAGACGACTGACAGCTTGTCCCTGAAACGCTCCTTTTCAATATATAGATAAGATTCGACCAGCTCCAGCTCATGGGATAGCACGACCATTTCCCCAGTATTGAGATAATCGAAGCTAATCCGCAAGAAGGACGTGAGAGCTTCTCCCAGCATACGCATCTTCTCCGTGTCGATCTCGCTAAGCACCATCAGCGCATTAAACGTATTAAACAGAAAATGCGGTTGGATTTGCGCCTGCAGATAAGCAGCTTCAATTCTCAGCCTGTCATGGATCGACTGCTTCAGCGTAATTAACGCCCGAATCCGGTATTTGAGCTCTAACGCGTCCGCTGGCTTGGTGACGTAATCGCTTGCCCCTGCCAAAAATCCGGTGTAAATGTCGACGGATTGACTGCGTGCGGTCATCAGCAACACCGGCAGCTCCGACATGGAGTAACGCTCTCTCACCTTCTGTGTCAATTCATAACCAGACATTTGCGGCATCATCACGTCGGCAATCAACAAATCCCATGGTTGCGTCTCCAGCAAGTCCAACGCTTCTTGAGCCGAATAAACCGTCGTGACGTGATACGGCTCCGCCGAAAGGATGCCTACGAGCACATTCAGATTGATCGGATCATCGTCTACCGCCAGAATATAAATCTTTTTGTCCTGCAGCAGAGGCGGAATTCCGTCATGAGCGGCCCAGTTGTGCAGCTCATGATCTGACGCACGGAAGCGGGCATACGTTGGGATCATTGCGGCTGCTTCCTGCTCGGGAAGCAGAACCGTTGGCGGCAACAAAGGGGCTGGCTTGAGAGCAAGCGGCAACTGGAAACGGAACGTCGAGCCTTGGCCCGGTGCTGAAACCACCGATAATGTGCCACCGTGCAATTCGATCAGCTGCTTGCAAATGCTAAGGCCCAGCCCGATCCCTCGACCGTCGCTTATTCCGTATGCCCCTTGCACATATGGCATAAAGATACGCGCTTGCGTCTCATCGTCCATGCCGACGCCAGTATCAGCGACTTCGATCAAGGCATGTTCGCCCTTAACCTTAGCAGAAACAGAGATCGTTCCCTTCTCCGTATATTTGAGAGCATTTTCCAGAAGATTGTACATGATTTGCACAAATCTTTTCTCGTCCAGCATTACGGCAGGCATCGTTTCCGCAATCTCCATTTGCAGTTGGACGGGTTTTCCTTCCGTCATATACTTGAGCATAGCCAATACGCCGGGTACGATCGCTTGAATCTTTAACACCTCAAGCTGTAAGGTGATGCGATGTTCCTGAAGCCGCGCGATGTCGAGCAAATCGTCCAGCAAGTAGGACATGCGCCGGCTAATGGTGCCAAGCAGCTCCATCTCTTTGCGGCTGCTCTCCTCAAGCTTCCCTTTCTCCCTCGCATAGATGGTCCCCGTAATATTCATAATGCCGTGCAGCGGCGTCCGCAGTTCGTGCGAGGTGTTGGCCAGGAACTGGTCCTTCATTTTGTCGACAACTTTCAACTGCTCATATAATTCGCTGATTTCATTGACATTGCGTAAATATTTTTTAAACCAATACGCGGAAAATACCATTACGGCGACCGTGACATCGATCGGATAATAGACGCTCGTCATATCCTTGAACGACTCGATAATGCTCCATGCCAGATTGGACATAATGCTGGCCGCAGTAAACAGCAAGAGATTCACATCTTTGTCACTGTGCTTCTTGAACACCATCGTTCCTACAATCCAAATAAACCAAAAGTACGACATCAAGTAGAATGAGAGAAAAATCTGCAAATCGACTACACTGTTCACGACCCAAGCAGGCCCCACCAGAATAACCACCGTTAGGAGCACAACAACGGCGATATAAGTCTGTAGCCCTCTACTGCGTGGTGGTGCTCCGGCAAACTTTCTGTAGACCAGCAGAATGGATAAATTCTGATACAGCAGCATGATCGTTCTTAGCTTAATCGCCCACTCATAGTTGGCGGGCAGCCACCAAAACAACACCTTCTCGTGACCGCTGAATATCGCGATGCCAGTCGACAAATAGATCAAGCCCGTGATCAATAGAGAGCGGTCTTTGGGGTTGTACATGTAGACGATACAAGCATATAAACCATGCAGCAGAATAATTAAGACGGCTATTAATTGGAACCCGATCGAATACCAGCTCATGGTATCAATCGCCGTCTGCGAGCCGAACCGTATGGAGCTCACAATCCCTCCGGAGAAGGGAGCGTCATAGTTGGCTACGCGTATGAGCAGTTCGATCTCTGTCTTCCCTTTTCCCCAATAGGAGAGCTTATACGGAACGTTATTCGGGGTGTACTCGCTTGCTATTGCAGAGACGCGACCGGCTCCGCCCAAGACGGTGCCATTGATTTCGACTTCCGAAGAAGCCTGAATGCCTTTTTTAATCCAGAACGCGACAGGCTGCTTAAGGGGATCGGTCATAATACGCAGCCGGTACGTTCCATACCCGTAGGAGGTATTGGAATCAGGATTTAACGTTTCCCTCCAGTCCCCCGGTACTGAAATGCCGTGAACCTCGTGATCCTCCGATTGAATTTGTTGACGGGTCAGCAGCTGACGGGGATAGAACTCCCATTGTCCGTCCAAGGTTATCGGTGAGGAGTCCTTAAGATCCGATCCTCGCAAGTCGACGATCCCGTCGACGGCGCGGAAAGACTTCTCCACCGGAAAAACTTCCGACCAAGCCCATCTCAGTCCCGAGAGAATACTAAGCAACAAAAGGATGAAAATGATGTTACGACAAGAGGTTCTGGATGGAATTAGTCTATTCATACCGTGACAGTTCGACAAAAGCCGGAGTTATTCCTTTATTTATACTACGAACGACGAGGCGGTATCCTGGGACTTCCACTGCTCATACCAACGGGTAATGTCGGCGCTAATCGGCAGTTCTAACTCGCGTTCTATTCTCTCTTTCAGAATCAAATATTGTTCTTCTACGTCGACAGGATTGCCAGCGGCGTGATAGAGCTTCATCAACGAAAAATAGCATTCTTCCTCGTCTGGACATATTCGTTGAATGCGTAGGTTCACTTGGATGGCTTTGTCCAACGATCCTTGCTGCTGGTAAAACTCGCTTAGTCTATTCATCTGGTACAGCCATAGTAATCGCAAGCGTTCCCGTTCATGTTCCGCCCACAAGTATCCACAATCTCCAAGGTAATCACCCGTGTACATCCCAAGCACGCACTCATAAGCGTCGACGGTACGCTCACCCATGACGCCCAATTGCTTCATCTCATATTCCCATATATTAATATTTACACGCGCTTCTCCAATTTCAAGCTGGTATCCAGCTTCTAAATCTCCGGCGTGAATGGATACCGTTTCCATACTATGTTTTTTTAAGGTTTGACGAATATAATAAATGGCCGTATAGAGATTCTGCGCTGCCTTTGCCTCCTCAACATCCGGCCATAACAATTCAAGCAACACACTACGGTTAACCATCCGGTCCCGATGATGGAGCAAATAGGCAAACAATTCTTGTGCCTTACTTGTCCTCCATTTAACGTTTTGAAACTCCATACCGTTCGGTTTGAACTGAATCCGATTGAAACAGCAGATCAAAGGCGAGTTCGTATCCGGCCGTTTCATCAAGACTTTCATGTTCAGCTTCTCTTTTATCCGTATAACAGTATTTCGTAAACGCTCTCTTTGCACTGGCTTCATAATATAGTCCAGGGCATAAAGTTCAAAAGCGCGCACTGCATACTGATTGTAACCGGTCACAAAAACAATTTCGATGCCCGGAGCGACTGCCTGTATCTGCATACCAAGTTTTAAACCGTCGATCTCGGGCATTTGTATGTCCAGGAATACTACATCGGGCCGATGCTCTAATACGCCTGTAATAGCCTCTTTTGGATTCGAGAACGCGGCCACAATCTCTATATCACTTATTTCACTTTCAAGTATTTTTTGAAGCCCGATCAACGCTAACGGTTCGTCATCAACTAATAGGACTTTCACAGAGGACCTCCTGAACAAGAGAGATAGTATATAAAATAACGAAGAAAAAAATAGTTACTTACGACATGGCTCAGTTTAACGGTTTATCGGCTAAAAACGACCTGTGATGAATAGGGATTAATCTTAGTATTAATTGCTTCCATAGGCTACGCTTGGCTTTCCTTTCATCTTGTAGATTCATTCATTAGCATTAATATCATTATATCCGAATCCCCTACGTACATTGTAAACCTTGTTAATAATTTTTTGATAAATTGTCCGCTTTGAGAGGTAAAAAAGAGCAAGAGCATCTTCTACTCCGAAGACGCCCTTGCTCCAATACTGATCTAGATACGATGGACTTCCAACCAGAATGAACGGGACATGCCCAGAATTAAGATCAAACGGGGGACGCTAAGCTTCGCTTACCAGTAATATCCTAGCGAATGCGGGTTGTTGCTGCGGCAATGTCCCCGAAAGCCCAATGTCCGACCGGGACATCTGACCATCTGGACGAGTCAGCGAAGGATATCGGCTCTCTCTTCCATACCCGATTGAACATAGTAACCGCCTCTGCCCGGCTCAGAGTCTGATCCGGCTGGAAGCTGCCGTCCGGCATGCCATGCATATAGCCAGCTTGCTGCACCCGTGCAATATCATCTTTCGCCCAGTGTCCGGTCGTATCCGGGAAGGTAGCCGAAGCTGCTCCGTTCAGATTCTTCCAGCGTGCCAGCACTGTCGCCATCTCCGCTCTAGTGATCGGACGCTCCGGTGCGAATGTGCTGCTGTATCCCTTCATCCATCCGGCCGTTGTCACGGTATCAATCGCTTCGGCAGCCCAGTTCTGCCCAGCAACATCCGTATAGCTGGCGCGATTCTGCGATGCTGACGATTCCACCAACGGCTGCTCCGATCGGTTAACAGCCAGACGAAACAGAATCTCTGCCAGCTCCGACCGTGTCATCCTACGCGCCGGTTGGAATGTCCCATTCGGGTAGCCTTGCATATACGGCTGCGAATGCTCACTCTCCTGCTCTCCGCCTACGCTCGCGATCTGCTTGTTCAGATGCAGTACCGTAAAGGTGCCGAACTTGTTTACACTAAAACTAAGTCCTGCCGGGTGGTTACCGTCCCACAGCAGGGTCGGCTGCACCAGCTCCCTGGTGCCGTCGCTATGCTCCACATACACAGCCAGATTGCTCAGGAAAGCCTGGCGTTCTTCGGCAGAGTTCGGCAGCGACTGCTGCGGCAGTGGCAGCACCAGTTCTACTGACTGCCCCTGCAGATTCGTCTCGATCAGCATCGGTCGGCCGATAACACGAACTTCACCCTGTTCGGCTGCTGCTTGCACGAGGCTATTCTGTTTTGCCCGTTCCGCTATCGCCTGGATTGCGGCTTCACTCTTTAGCGGACTGAGCGTAAACTGACGGTTCCCGTCCATCAAACCGAGCGTTGATGGGGACAGGATCAGACGGGCATGGTTAGTGTATACTTCCAGACCGACCCCCGCATTCGCCAGCGTCTTCGCCGTATCCTTTGGCAGAGCGAATTCAAGCTCGGAGACTTCATCCTTTGAATCAGGCATCACCAGTCGGACGCTGGAACGTCCTTCGGCCTTCACGCTGCTCAATGCCTCCCGTGCCTGAGCAGCTCCATAGCTGACCCGGTCTTTTTTCGTCCCGTCGGACAGCGTTGTCCGCTGAATGATGACATTGGAGAGCATAGTACTGCTGTTCTTGCCGCCGTCCACACTGACTGTCACATTCTCGCTCTGTACGGCAGATATACTGCCGCCACCAGTAGACAAATTTTTGGAGGAATCTTTGCCCGGTGCTGCCTCTACATCCCGGACGAACGTCAGATAGAAATCATCCAGCGATCCCCACGCCCCGCCGTCTGCCTGGATGGAAGCACCCACCGTCAGCTTGCCGTCGGTTACCCGTATATCGCGAATGACCGGCTGATTCCACTGTACCCAGCCATTTACACCAGTATCTACCTTATCCTCCTTACCACCGGTCGCGGCAAACAATTTCATTTGCGCGTTCTTCGCATCGCCGCCCTGAATCGACATCGAGAGGTCGTAGTAGCCGGGCTTCAAACCGTAGACCGCCTGTTCCACTTGGAAATGGACCGCATCCGTCGAATAGAAATGCAACGAATACTGGCCCGACTTCGCATCAGAGGCTTTGTTCTGGTAGTCAGTGTGCGGTGTGCTTTCGGCACCGTAAGTAATCTTCCACATGCTTAGATCGCTCAGTTCAAAGCCGCCGTTCACCAGCAGATTCGGCCGACGAATCTCCAGCACCGCCTGCGCCGGATAACCTCCTTTGGCTGTCCCGTTAATCACGTAGCTGCCCGCCCCCTGACTCACCGCTTGCGCTAAGGCCGCCTGATCCCACTCCACAGCAAGCGTTCCGGTGCTGCCGTCGTTATACGTCACGGTGACCGAATGTGGCAGCGAGATGTTCTCGCCCGCGTTGACCGTTAATGTTACCGCTTGGACCTCATCGACCTGGAGCGAAGCAACCGCTCCTGTGTTGACGTAGTTAAACACCTTCAGCGAAGGAAGTGGATGACCCGTAAAGTCAAACAGCGCCTGATTGTCTACCGCGCTGCCGCCATACCATTTGCCCGCATCGTCAGGGTCATATTCCGCAGCATAGCTGGCCGCCCAGCCGGAACCATATTGTTCCCATAGCTGCTTGTTCTGCTCTACATTTGCTTGTGTTCCTACCGGCAGCCAGGCTGGCTCCCAATAAAATACACCAATGCCTGCATCGCCTACCTTGGACACCGCTTCAATGACATTACGGACCGACGTGGCCTGCCCCTGAACACTAATCGGATAGTCCAGCGTCTGTCCCGAGCTTGCCGGGGCGGAATTCCCATGTCCATCGCCATCCTCAGATGTATAGGCATAGGACGTTTCCGCCACCATCACTTTTTTACCATACGTATCTGTTACCTGCTTCAGCACTGCTGTGAGATTGCTCAGTGAACCGTGCCAGAACGGATAATACGAGCTGGCAAACACATCATAGTCCACATGGTTGTCCGACAGTGCCTTCGCATAGGAAGCATAGCGGCCCGGCGTCTCCGGGTTGGTAAAATGCAGTGCCACGAGAATATTCGGATCGACGGCACGCACCGCCTGGCTTCCCTTATTAAATAAAGCACTAATCTTCGTCCAATCCTTCTCTCCGATAAACGACTGGTTCGTCTCATTGCCGACCTGCACCATCCCCACATCTATGCCCTGATCGAGCAACTGCTGAAGGCTGTCCCGGGTATAGTCGTACACCGCCTGTCCCTTGTCAGCAAAACTCAGATTCTGCCAGGCCTTCGGCACATGCTGCTTGCCCGGATCGGCCCAGAAATCGGAATAGTGGAAATCCACCAGCAGCCTCAGCCCGTTGTCGGTTGCCCGCTTACCGATTTCGATCGCTCTGGCCAGATCGTTGTTCCCGCCGCCATAGCCGTTACCTTTTGCATCATACGGATGATTCCACACACGCACCCGGACATAGTTTACGCCGGATTCCTTTAGCGTCTGGAATATATCCTGCTCTGTGCCTTGCTCGTTATAGAAGCGTACTCCACTCTGCTCCAGGGAAAGAATACTGGATATATCGACACCTTTGATAAAATCAGACTTCAATCCTTCGACCTTCTTTACGAAAATATCCGCTGCCACCGGGTGGGTCGTATCCGTGCTGGCCTGCTTTAAGGTAAGGCGGTCCAGATAGCCCCACGCAGCCGCAGCGCCGCTGATCCTCGCCCCAATGACCAGATCGGAAGTCTGCTCGGTCAGCACGAATTTCAAGGTCACGCTTCCCCATTGGTTATAGCCTGACGTTGCCACCTCACTGCTCTGATCGGTACCTGCGAATACCTGTACATGTCCCGCTTCGGCATCGGCGCCGCCCATCGATTGCACCGACAGCTCATAACTGCCTGGCTGCAGCGTCGGAAGCTTCTGGCTGACCGTGACCTGCTGGTCCGTCGGCGCCGCGTCGTTGATCCAATACTTGAGTGCATACGTATCTTCAGACGGCGTAATAAAAGGATCACTGGCATAGGCATAATGCTGAATATCCACCTGATTCCAATCTGATGCTTCCACCTGCCACGATTGATCACTCCAGAAGTCCGTCTCGAATCCCCCGTTTACGACTGCCGAGGCACTGGCCGATTCTGCCGCCACCGCTGGTGTCAGCCGCATCGGCCACGAACTGAACATAATCGCCACCACCAGCAGCCACCATGCCTGTCTCTTTCTTCTCATCTCTCTGTCCCCTTTCTTCAACCCCGAATACCATAAACGATTCCGTTTTATGTGAAGCGCTTACATAATTACTTTGATCACTATATCAGACACCTATGATCGGAAACATGGGAGGATTGCAACATTTTGTATTCTTATGCAAGCATTTTAGCGGTGGGGAATATTCCCCACCGCTTGACGTTGTTGTTTATGCGATTTTAATACCTATCGTAAGATTGTTGAGCCTGGGGCTAGGTTCTACATTCAAAATTAACGATGGAGTGGTTCTTTTTCCCCCAGACCAAGCGCCTGTGTTGTGGAAGCATGAATTTCCTGGAAAAGCTCCGGGTTTTCTGCTAGTGACACACCATAAGAAGGAATCATTTCTTTTATCTTCGGTTCCCACTCTTTCATATATTGTGGGAAACATCTTTCTAATACTTCCAGCATAACAGTAACAGCAGTAGAAGCACCGGGAGAAGCACCGAGCAATGCAGCTACCGAGCCATCAGCGGCACTAACCACTTCCGTACCAAATTGAAGGGTTCCTTTTCCAGCCTCCGTATCTTTGATCACCTGCACACGTTGGCCCGCTATTACGATCTCCCATTCCTCGATTTTGGCGTTCGGAATAAACTCACGTAATTCTTCCAGACGCTTTTCATTCGATAACATCACTTGCTGGATCAGGTATTTGGTCAATGCCATCTCTTTTGCGCCTGCCGCTAACATCGTGAAGAGGTTATTGGGTTTGACAGAACAGATCAAATCCAAATTTGAACCCGTTTTCAAAAACTTTGGTGAGAAGCCGGCAAACGGTCCAAACAATAGTGCTTTTTTGTTGCCGATGTATCTTGTATCCAGATGCGGAACAGACATGGGAGGAGCACCAAGCTTAGCTTTACCGTATACTTTTGCATGATGCTGCTCGACAACTTTAGGATTGTTACATACCATAAACAGTCCACTTACCGGAAATCCTCCGATATGCTTGGACTCAGGAATACCCGTTCTTTGTAGTAAAGGTAGACTTCCGCCACCACCACCAATAAAGATAAATTTGGCAGTATGGTATTCGATTTTACCGCTTTCAAGATTATGCACTTTGACTTCCCACGAGCCGTCGCTCGTACGTTTAATATTCTTAATACTATGCTTGTATTTGATCTCGACGTTTTTACTTTGTAAATGGTCAAACAACATGCGTGTTAAAGCACCAAAGTTGACATCTGTTCCAGAGTCGATTTTGGTTGCCGCGATCGGTTCATTCGATGTACGACCTTCCATGATCAGCGGAATCCATTCCTTCAGCTTTTCAGGGTCATCAGAAAATTCCATTCCTTGAAACAGAGGAACGTTTGATAGCGCTTTAAATCGCTTATTCAAAAAAGATACGTCTTGTTCCCCTAGTACCAAACTCATATGAGGTATTGGCTTGATAAAGTCCTGCGGATTACGAATCAAATTGCTGTTTACAAGAAAAGACCAAAACTGTCTTGAGAGCTGAAATTGCTCGTTAATATTTACAGCTTTACTAATATCTACAGATCCGTCGGTTTTTTCGGATGTATAGTTCAGCTCACACAGTGCGGCATGGCCCGTACCGGCATTATTCCATTCGTTAGAGCTTTCTTCTCCTGCGCTTGCGAGTTTCTCAAACACTGTGATTTCCCATTCCGGTGCTAACTCTTTAAGCAATGATCCCAGAGTCGCACTCATGACTCCGGCACCAATTAAGATAACGTCTGTTTTTTTCTGTATGCTACTCATAAAAACCTTCCTTATCTCTTATTTTGCAAAAAAGAGCAGGCCCTCCTGCTTAGGTGATACAAGAAGCAAGGCTCCACTCAGGAACATACCTTTTCTGTCTGTCTCTATTATAACTAAAATATAATATATTAAAAATGATATCGACTATTATCTGATAATTATAAACCATTTGAGTATGGAAAAAAAAGTGATAAGTTGTCCACAGGGCTCCAAGAATATAATACCCAGGCCTTAACTCAGCTTTTTGTAAGGGTTATAGCTTGGATTGGCCGTTACTTGTGGTATCGTTCTCCACTTCATTTTCTCGAAATTATTGAACAAATAAGCATAAACTAGACTAAAGATGGGGCTTCTTCTTGTTACCTACATGCAACAATAATTTTATATATTGACATAGCATATATCATGTTGATATATTGTAATCGTGATATACAAATATTCCTAAGTTGCAAGGAGGTTCTATTTTGAACAGTCAGGATGTTATTTTAGGCATGCTTATGAAAGAATCGTTGACTGGATACGAAATAAAACAGTTATTGGAGGATGTATTCTCCAATTTCTATAGTTCAAGTTATGGAACGATTTATCCCACACTTACTCGAATGGAGAAGGAGGAATTGATAACTAAAGAATTTGTGCTCCAGGAAGGTAAGCCTAACAAGAATGTTTTAAATATAACGGCTAAAGGACGAGATTGTTTTAACGCCTATTTACAAGCGCCACTAGAGGGAGACAGTATTAAGAAATCTGATTTTATGATGAGGCTTTATTTCGGTGAATTTGTTGGGTATGACAAGGTGATTATTTGGTTGAAGCAAGTACAAGAGGAATCACACAAAAAGTTAGATCGATTATTTGAGCAATATTCGCTTTATAAAGATGAAATGCATCCAGCACAGATCATCTGCATCCAAATTGGGATAGAAGAATATAAAGCTAAACTTACAACCATTGCCCAGGGATTGTTAAGCATGGAGCAGTTAGTGCAAGAGGAGAGCAGAATTTAGTGAATTCAAATGCTTACGAAGTAAGTTTTGTACCAGCCATGTTCAAGATGCAACGCTCACAAAATTTTTAGGAGGAATTATTAATGAAAACAATTTTTATCACGGGTGCTTCATCGGGCATTGGGAGAGCTACGGTAAAACATTTTGCTGAAAGAGGATGGAACGTAGTAGCCACGATGCGTTCACCTGAACAAGAAACTGAATTCATTACACTAGATAATGTGTTGGTGCTAAGGCTTGATGTTGAGAAAGAAGACACTATTCAATCTGCGTTAGCGGAAGCGATTCAACAGTTTGATAAAATTGACGTTCTTCTCAATAATGCTGGATATGGAACAATGGGTCTTATAGAAGTAGCTACGGATGAGCAGATTAGAAGACAGTTTGAAGTGAACGTTTTTGGTCTTATCCGTATGACTAAAGCCATGCTGCCACATTTTAGATCTAATCAAGAAGGTTTGCTGATCAATATCTCTTCTATGGGAGGGAAAGTGACCTTTCCTACGATGTCTCTGTATCATTCATCCAAATTCGCGGTAGAAGGATTTTCTGAATCCGTATCTTATGAATTAGCATCACAAAACATCAAAGTAAAGTTGATTGAACCAGGTGCTATTAATACGGACTTTGGTGGAAGATCAATGGAGTTCTTTTTTAATGATGCATTGACGGACTATAAGCCGTTTACTACTGCATTTCTGGGTAAATTGGGTGAAATGGAAAAACACCCAGCATACGCTTCGCCTCCAGATATTGTTGCCGAAACAATATATCAAGCGGCTACAGACGGCACAAATCAATTCCGATATGTAGTAGGAGAAGATGCAAAGATGCTCATTCATATGAAAGAAAATACGGATGAAGAAGAGTATCTAGCAAATATAGCTCAGCATTTTTCTTGAAAAGAGAAAATTTGAAAGCATCGTTCATATAAAGCAAATACTTGAGTTCACATTTTGCATGTCTGCTTGGTATGTCTAAGAACCTGTGAGCGTGATATACTAATCAGGAATTATCCTTGCTTGCCCAACAACCAATACCATAATGTGTTCCATCTACGATTTGCCCTATGAAATGATTCCGCATGATCATGATAATTTTGGTGACTATCCTGTGCTAAATACCTTCAAATTATGAACCGCCGGTTTGCCATTAACATTAGGGTATGCCGGCTTGAATTTATGACGGGAACGTAAGCTATATTCAATTTCATACATTTGGAGGTAAACATGAATCTAAAAAGGATAAAATATTTTATAGATCTCGTTGAATGCAGAAATTTTACAGAAACAGCAAAGAAAAATTTTGTATCGCAGACTACGATTAGCCAACAAATTGCCGCAATTGAGAATGAGTTCAACATTCAGTTGATCGACAGAAAACAAATTCCGATTGAGCCTACAAAAGCGGGATGGCTATTTTATGCAGAGGCCGTCGTGCTTTGGAAGCAATATAATCATATGCAAACAAGCATGGAAAATTTTCAGAAAAACAATACTCAATTATTGAGTATCGAATATGCTGCGTTCACAGATATCCAAAGCTTGTTAAAATTTATTCCACCATTTAAAGAAAATTATCCAAAGATTAAACTTGAATTAAATAAAGTATTGCTAAAGGATGTCGCTGAGTATCTGCAAAAAGGAATATATGACGTGGCCGTGGCCTTTGACTCAGAGTTTACAGGGAAAGAGAAAATCCTAACCCATACCTTATATAGCGGACGATACTACGCAGCTGTAAGTAAACAACATCCCCTCTTCTGTTGTGAATCCATCTCAAAGGATGAATTATATAGGTATCCGCTTGTCATGCTGAATCCAATGGTTATTGGAGACTCCTATTATTTAATGATTCAACATGCCATGGAAGATGGTTACCAGCCCAACATCCTCAGAACCGCAGATGATGTCGAAACCAAGCTGTTTTATATCATTACAGAGAATTTAATTGGCTTTTTCCCAAATAACTATGATCTTGCTGACCTGAAGGAAGAGGTCCGATTCATTCCCATACATGATTCTCACCATACTTTTAAAATCGAAATAGGCTACTTAAAAAATAATTCAAATCCGGCATTATACTCATTCCTGCATCAAATACAAAATTCGATTTAGCAATAGTCCATAAGTTTTTTGTGTTATACATTGTTATTTTTTTCACATAGTATATAAGTGTAGATCATTTCAGCAAGGAGTGACGATGAGTATGGGTAAGTTACTATTAACGGGTGTAGATGGCAATCTGGGCAGACAAGCGGCTGAATATTTATTGAAATTAGTGGAAAAAGACCAAATTATTTTTTGTGCATATGATCCGGCATCTTTACAAGAATATGCAGAACAAGGTATTGAAACGCATGTGACCAATTTCAATAAAATAGACGGTCTTGCAAAAGCTTTTGCTAATGCAGATCAGCTTGCTTTAATCTCCATGCCTTTTGTAGGGGAAAAGCGTCAAAATGCACACAAAAACGTGGTCGATGCGGCGAAAGAAGCTGGAGTAAAACAAATCATCTATACTTCATTGGTTAACGCGGCTGATGAATCCAATCCAAGTGTTGAGAAACTGGACCATGTGTATACGGAGGATTATATCAAAAATGTCGGGTTAGATTATATTTTCCTGCGTAATTCGCAATATGCGGAAGCCATGGTTACCAATTACTTCACCTTTGTGAAGTCGGACGGCGTGTTGAAAAATAACCAGGGTGACGGCAAGATGGCCTATATCTCACGGAAAGATTGTGCAAAGGCTGTCGCTTATGCATTAGCAGCAGACAACTATCATGAGGCAATATTAAATATAAATGGTCCTGAATTAATAACAATGTCCGACTTTATCGAGATTGCAAATGAAGTAACGGGTCATCATGTAACCTACAAGCAGATCACGGATGAAGAAAATTACGGCGTATTTGATGCAATGGGAGTTCCCAGAACAACGGATGGCAAATTTGCAGAAGATTCCGAAGCCCCCTTCTCTTCAGAAGGTATGGTTACCTTTGGACAAGCGATTCGCTTAGGGAAAATGGATATATTTACGGACGACTTCAAGAAGCTGACGGGCCAAGATCCCGTAACGGTGAAATATATGTTTGAACATGCGAATGAATACCAAGTGGGGGAACGACACTCCAAAGATAATTAATCCAAGTCATGACCATGTTTGCAGAGAGAGATTGGAAGCCGATGTATGACCGAAGAGTGGGGTGCGCGGCTCCCAGCATATCATCAACAAAGCGAAGCTCTGGGTACCTTCACCAAGGAACCCAGAGCTTTTCGAATTTTCATAGTTACTTACGTGAATATGAGTTTCAAAAATTCCTTGTATCATATGTGTAGCCTTCCTTTATACTCTGGAATTCTGCAAATTCGATCCGATTGCGTCCATTTTGCTTGGCTTGATAGAGCGCCTTATCTACCGCAGCAAAAAGTTGGATTAAATACTCTTCTGGATTGTCCAGTACATGTTCATGATCAAAATCCTCAATGGATAAAATCCCTATACTTATCGTAATGGAAACCTGTTCGATCTCATGCTCCACTACAATGTGGTTCGACTCTACCGATAATCTCACTCGTTCCGCTAATTGTTTGGCTAACTGGCGTTCTGTATGCGGAAGGTAGATCATGAATTCCTCCCCGCCATATCGAGTTAGAATATCGGTACTACGAATGGATTGTTTGACTGCTTGAGCAGTACGATAAAGAACTTCATCCCCTTTTACATGTCCATAGCGGTCATTGATAGCTTTAAAGAAATCAATATCGAAGAGTATGAGTGAAAACGGGGTTTTATAATGAATATTGGTAATCACCTCATGAGTCAGGTGTTGGGTCAAATAACGGCGATTGTAGCAGTTTGTCAAACTGTCCGTAAGAACTAATTCTTCCAGTTTTCGATTGGCTTTGGATAACTCATGACGAATGCGATCAAGTGAATGATTTCGTTCCTGAAGGATCTCATTCTGTCGATTCATTTCTTTAACAAGATAGCGCTCTTGTGATACATCCTGAAACGTAAGGATATGACCGATTTGCATACGGTAAGAATCAACAATCGGAGAAGCTTGTAGTATAAAATGACGCACGCCGTCGCGCTCAACGATGATTTCCATTGGAGACAAGGTATTTTCTTTTTGCTTATAATGCTCCAGAAATCTCTTGCTACTGTCCTCTACACGAACAGACCCCAGAAACGCCTCCATATCAAAGTGATCGCCCACATGTAGATCTATAAAGGATCGTAAAGCTTTGTTGACTTCAACAATGGATTCATTTTCATCTAGCACAAGTATTCCATATGGAATCGTATTGATCACATCCTCATGAGCGATGTAAACAAGATCAAACACATTGTATTTTTTAATCACATATACGAAAAATAGATCTGAAAGAAAAATCCCAAGAGAAGTCAATCCTGGAATAATCGGCAACCACTCGCTTAGGACCACATTAAGAAGGGCGTCGCTACCTGCAAAAGCGAACAGCACGAATATTCCCCACAGCATTATTTTTACTTGTTTTTTAATCGTTAGGGACGTTTGGGAGGAATACAGTGCCCGAAACAAAACAAAGAGGGAAGCAAAAAAGTAACTGACCAGAATAACGATCACAATCCAGAACCATGGGCCATATGCTCTATAGATGTAACCGCCCTCCAGCGGAGCTACAAACAGACCAACCGGGTTTATGACCACTCCAACTGCTGCAATAACCGCTGGCGCAAACAACAGGAATAATCTTTTTTTTCCTAATTTATCAGCATTTCCGGTAAGAAAAACGGTAAGAAGCAGCCAACCGCTCCCCAACATGGAGAGTGAGACAAAGGACATGGCCACATAAAACAACTGCAACCGCCGATCATGAGCCATATCTGTGGCAAATTGACACAATGGCCAAAGCATCATTAAAAAATGAAATAAGAAGTAAACCTTATGTAAGTTTGTAATCCTAACGGTAGCAAAAACATAAACATATAAAGCAAACAATAGGAGGAATAAAACGAGATCATACCATACTGATGGGCTCACAAATCTTCTCCTTTTTTGATTCGACAACTACGATTCATTGAAATACAGGATTTTGCAAAATCCTCAAATCGTATATTCCTTTACTATTGCGTTCAGTTAAATTAACTACATCTTATCATATAGCAAAAAGAGTGATCTAGCTTACATAATCGCAGTCCAATCTCTGACGGTTCACCGGGTTGTCTGTAACGGCAAGTTTTAGGGCCATCCGTTACCGGACGGCCCTTTCATAATCCATATTAATGATCCAGGGGAAGATTATCCGAGAACAAATCCGGATTGTCCTTGAGCATTTCCGTGATGACGTCCGCCACCATCGCCGCATCACAAACCCTTACAACCGCATCGCCAAGCTGTCCCTTATACATTGCACCTTTACGTTCAAGGACCTCATCTACTTTCCAAAAATGCTCCGACCACGACAACCCACAATGTCTGCGGGAAGGTACAGGGATTTCCGTTCCATCAGGTAGAACCGTGTAAAGCAGCTCATGCTCATCCGTTAGTCTGCCCTGGATGTCCAACCATTCTTCAACTCCATGGATAAATGTGTTGCGTTTTAAATCGACCCCCACCAACAAGATGGTCGCCTTTCGATCGAGCAGCTTCCCCCAGGCGGAGCCTCTTGCGCATGGCGTATCGTAAAGATGATCGTCGTTGGTGAAAGCTATGGAATCCTGACCTAATGCTGCCACCGAATGGGTGGGGTGTAAAGAACGTATCACGCCAGGCCGTTTGCGAAAAAGTTCAGGTAGGATACCCACGCAGCATGATGACTGCTCCACGTAAAATCTCGGATTATCCGCATTGATGTAGGACCACGTATGGGTAGGTAACACCAACAGCCCATCCTTCATATACTCTGTAAACGCATCCAAGACTGTGTCCGCACCACCCTCGACCGCTCCCATACTTTTCATCGAAGAATGGACCAACAATGTCCCTTTGCTGTCAATACCCATTTGCTCTAATTGCTTCATTAAGCTCTCTATTGTATGCATGTTCTTCTCCCTCCCAGATTATTATACCAAAAAATTTCCATTATTTATAATACAATTCACCACACTGTCTGAAACACAGCGAAAAGACTGCTTGTCCAGAATCATAGCTATCTTCCCGATAGGGTACTCCTTTTTATTGTAAAAAAAGGAAGGCATAGCGTACACCTTCCCTTAACTCGTATTATTCGTTATCCGGGGCGGCCGGGGACATCAAGCCTTGAATGGCGCCGAAGAACGGACGAATGGACTTGATCATGCCGTAGCCCATCTTTACGACCGGAACAAATTTCTGGATCATGCCGAACAGCCGCAGGCCGCCACCGAGCGCACCGCCGAGCGCTCCTGCGCCTGCACTGGCGCCACCCAAGCCGCCGAGCAGCGAGCCCATCATCGGCAGGAATGCCGACACCTTGGCGCCCGGCTTGCGGGAGCGCGAACGGATGGACGGCTTGCGCGCGCCGCTTCTCCGATTGCCCAGACGGACGCCCGGGGCATGCGAACCGGCTCTGTGTTTGGGAGATCGGGAGCCTTGCTTCCCGGAAGAAACACGTGGGGGGGCTCCAGCGCTGGCAAGTAACAACCCGCCGCAATTAACGTCGGTGATGTAGCCGACGTAAGTCTCTCCGCTGTGCAGGGTGACGCAGACCGGACGGCCCTGAAGCTTCTTAGCCCGTTCACGCATCTCATTCGATTGTGCCATGGAAGTTCACCTCGCTCACTGATTATAATTCAGTTTACGACAGGGGCGGGCTGCCTGCTTGTGCGAATGGGGTATGCGCACGCCCAAAATCGCCTGATGGACTCGCCGTCACCGGAGCATTAACTTGTTATTGACTCCCTGCATTTTCATACCTGATGCATTCTCTCAATCCAGCTCCGCGCGGGAGAATAGATCCCGGATCACCATCTCATCCTCACAGACCTGCTTCAACCGTACCGCGAACCGCTTAATAGCTTCGCTATTCTCCGAATAAGCACAGAACATATCTGCTTCCGGGTCAAAATGAATCGTATCTACCCATTCAGGCATATATTCGTTCATAAACACAGCGGCCAAAGAAGCCCAATCGTACCCGTTGCCTTCAAACCCTTCGTCTGCCCGGGTCTCGAACAATTCCGATCGGTAGCTGCCGACATTTAGAATGACAGACATGCCTCCACCCCGCTGATCCACGAGTATAAAAGGGGCAACGTCCTCTTCTGCGGCTTCCGCTTCCAGCCGTGCAATGACCTCTGAGCGTGCTTGATCCGTAAAGCAAAGCACCCCATTTTCCTGAACGATCAGCCCTTCCCGTATCCGCCCATCCAGCCAGTCGCTGATCCAGCCGGGAGCATACCCGCCTTGACCGAACTCGCCGCCAAAAGCGATCATTTTCTCATATACATCCAGATATTGTTGACGGCTCGTATTCGGATAAGAGCTTGTGTACAGCCAGAACTGCACATCGTACATCAGAGTAGAAAGCTCATCCGCATGAAAGGAAAAGTGTCCCTTCTCTTCAACAATTCGGGTACAGACTTTGCGGATCTTCTGCTCAAGCTGGTCCACCCCAGGCACATGGCTGCACAGCTTCGCGAGCAAAAGCGAGAATTTGCCTACGGCTACTTTGCGCAGATCCTCCTCTTTATCTTCTTGAGAGGTATCGTATTCCTCCTCATTTACCAGGCCGCGTATAAAGGTCTCGAAGTCTGGGGCCAGGACCGTAATCTCATAATTGTCTTCCTGATCCACATGAATCACCTCGGGTTCGCCGTCCCTCCCGCAGTTCCGGTAATCCAGCATCACGACATCATGGCCTGCCGAAGGGCAGTCACAAATCACCACGCCGATGTCAGGATACCCCCACTCCTCAATCATAAACGGACTGCCGAGATCGCCACCGAGTGAATAGCTTTTCTCGCGTCCGATGCCCATAATGCCCGTAATCGCAATATGATCCCCGGCCCATGAGGTCGCGTCCTCCGTCGGAAAACAAGTATTATAAGGAACTCCCCCATTGTGCTGCTTCATCAGACTGATATAAGAAGCAGGAAGCTTGTAACCGAGTTCTTCTTCTATAGAAGCAATCAGCTCATCCGTAGGCGGGGCAGAAACATATTCTCTTAGCGCATAACCGCTATCGTCCCAAAAATCGGAGAGATCCATCCCTTCAAAAGGAGTTGCAGCCGTCCCCGAATCATTATGCTGCTCTCTGATTGCCCGTCTAGCCGCGGCGTGTTGTCCTTTGCCTAACTTGCGCTGGCTGAAGTTCAGTAACATGGCCGTATTCTCGTCGTCAGGATCGAGGTCATGGGCGATACCCAGTACTCTCACTGCTTCCTCATATCGATTCAAATAGTAGTAGGCATATCCCACACGAAAATGCCACAAACATTCATTCTGCCCCTGTTCCGCAATCATCTCAAGCTGTTCAAGCGCTTCTTTATAACGTCCCAGATTGTTATATGCTCTTGCCAGGATGCTGACCACCTCGTAATCTCTGTCCTCTGGAGGAATCTCCATCAGGGTGTCTACAATCTTCTGGTGTTCATCATCTTCATGCCACTGCGTCAGCTGCGCGATTAGTTCTTTGTCCATGCTCTACCTCCCCAGGCGTATAATCAAGTTACTATAAATATAGAAAAATATGGTTTTATCCACAACATTATTTTTTGCCGTCACTTATGATAAGATTCACCGCGATGGCTGAAGGGGCAAGTTTTTCACACAATTTTTGAGTACATTTATAATATAAGTTGAATCGATGTTCTTAGCAAACCTTGGCAAGGAAAACAAACCATTTGTCGAATTCAAAGAGAATTCCGGTGGTGAGCGGCGTTACCATGAGAAGAGTGGGTGCTTTGTATCTCAATAATATGCTCTTATTGAATCATTGAGCCGTCTCTTCATTTCATCGCGCACATGCTTAGGTTCAATGCATTGGCATTTATCCCCGAAGCTCATTAGGATTCCGTAACCATAATCATCTTCAATAAAATCAAGATATGCATAGAATTCGCCATTGCCGAGGGGAGTAATGTTCTCTTCTCCACAATAATCCAACATCCTGTCGAGAATGGAATGGTCTAGCTGCAATTTTATTTTTTGCATTTTTCTGGACATGGTATCTGTAAACTCTGAAAAAGCCGGGGGAATCTCACGCATAGCAAAACGCTCTTCCGTTCTCTCCAATTCAGATATGCGGGATAGCTTGAATACCCGAAATTCTTGCCGCTTCAAACAGTACCCCTGCACGTACCAGTGATTTTCTTTCAATAACAGACGATGAGGTTCCAAGGTCCGCATAACCTTGTCTCCTTTAGCGCTTAGATACATAAAAGACAGTATGCTACAATGCTCCAAGGCTGTTCGAATCATTTCAACTTTGGTCTGCAGATCATTGTTGCCCAGCCAAGCAGATAAGTCAAAAAAGATTTGGTTGGCTTTCAGCGTAATTTCATGCTGTTTATCCTCCTGGATAAAGCTTTTTACTTTGGCCAGGGTAGCAGTGGTTTCCTCACTGGATAATGCATTGGAAATAAAGCCAAGCCCCATCAGTAGAGTGGTTATGTCCTTGACGGTAAAAAAGCCTTTTTCTATCTTATATTCATTCATGATCCCAATTCCCCCTCCTACACCGGAGCTGGTCACAATTGGAATACCTGCTTGATTAATTGTTTCAATATCACGATAAATGGTTCTAAGTGAAACTTCGAACAGCTCGGCCAGCTCTTTCCCGCCCATTTTCTCTCTTTGCAAGAGCAGCATAATGATAGCGATTATTCGTTCCAGCTTCATAATCATCCTCCTGAAATTTATGTACTATGACTGACATAAATGCTGTCAGCGATACATTGCTATACTAAGCTTATCAAATACTAAGGAGGAACTATAAATGGATTACAAGAACGAATTTTACCACACTTTAGACAAGACCAACGAAATTGCTCTGGCAACAGCGGTAGCAGGCGTACCCAATGTTAGGATCGTCAACTTCTGCTATGATGTCAGCAAGCCAGGAATCTTGTATTTTGCGACAGACAGAGAGAACCAGAAGGTGGTCGAGTTTGCTCAAAATAACAATGTTGCCTTCACAACCGTTCCCTCTGATGCTTCTTCTGTGCCGCATGCGCGCTCCAATCATGCAGTTGTACATAAGAGCCAGTACACCATAGAAGAGATTAAGGACCTGTTTATCCAAAAAATTCCCGGATATAATGAGACACTCTCAGCCATTGGCGACACATTGGATGTTTTTGAAATTCACATCAAGGATGCTTTTGTCATCGTGGATTATGAAACCGCCGGA
The DNA here is from genome assembly GCF_050467685.1 of Paenibacillus sp. NRS-1782. NCBI lineage: Bacteria > Bacillati > Bacillota > Bacilli > Caryophanales > Paenibacillaceae > Paenibacillus > Paenibacillus sp. NRS-1782. The sequence continues at coordinate 93,995 of NZ_JBITPH010000018.1, read as the reverse complement.
CCGATTTCTTTTGAGATATAGCGTACGGTTCAGCTTAACAGGTCTATCGGCGAAAAATCCAGTGCGACGAAACACTCTGTCGACATCCTAGCCGCATACAAAATAGCAGATAAAGTATGACCAGTACCTGCCGAATTCAAGCGACTCTATTCTTATATTCTAAATCAGCGAATGATCAAGACTGGCATTCAGCATGCGTAGGATCATGAGTTAATTGCACACCTGTGCGCGAAATTTCTTTAGGTGTTATTTTTCAAAAATGTTTCTCTGGTCAAGCTCAAAAAGGCTTCGATTGCAGGCGATATCCACTTCTCTTCATGCCACATCATTTGGGTTGCAAACGATGTGGCGGTCAAATCCCACGGCAACGGAACCAGTTCTCCCCGATTCACTTCTCCGATCACGGCCATTTCAGGCAATATGGCAATGCCCATTCCTATTTTCGCACATTGTTTAATAGCCTCGGCACTGTAAAACTCCAATTCGGTAATTCCCCCCGTGCCCTTCTGTGAAAGACTTCGATCAAAAAAAGTGCGATAGGAGCATCCCTTCTCCGTCAACAAAAAGGTCTCGCCATGAAAATCTTCAATGGCCAATGCAGGATGTGCAGCCAAAGGATGATCTGGTGATACCAATAGATAAAAGGGCTCATCCAGCATTTTTTCACCGCAAAATCCGGTCTCGCCCTTATCCTCATCCAGCATAAAAATAATGTCAGCGTCCCCTTCACGCAAGCTCTGTTTGAGGTTCGAATTAGCCAGCGGTCGAAACATTAACCGAATCGCTGGATAGCACAAACGAAACTGGCGTAATACAGCCGGCAACCGGTACGTACACAACGTTTCATCGGCACTTATGACTACCGTACCCGTCAATTCGCCGGATTGCTTGACGGCATGCTGTGCTTCTTCAACCACACTCAATATGTTATCTGCATAGCGCAGGAACGTTCTCCCTGCATCGGTCAAAGTCACATTTTTACCCAATCTGTCCACCAACTTGACACCCAATTCTTCCTCTAAGGCCTTCATTTGCATCGTAACCGTGGAAGGGACATAGTTCTGCACTTCGGCAGCTCGGGTAAAGTTGAGTGTGGAAGCAAGCGTATAAAAGGTTTTTAATTGGCGCAATTCCATCGAGTTCCTGCTCCTTAGTTCAAAAAAAATGAACGTTATCTTCATTAACGTTTCTTTGACTTAACAATAGCAGCATCGTAGAGTGATGACAAGGAAGGAAGTCCATACTTTAGCTATGAAAAGGAGTTTTTTATATGAGAGATTATGAAATTTATGAACTAGGAGATGTTCTGCTGCAATCCGGTGACACTCTGCCAAATGCCATTCTCGCCTACAAAACATACGGCATGCTAAATGCAGCCAAAAATAATGTGATTGTATATCCCACTTGGTTTGCCGGCTTGCATACTGATAACGAATGGTTAATCGGACCTGGCAAGGCACTGGATCCAGAAAAATATTTTATCATCGTTCCCAATATGTTGGGCAATGGACTCTCCTCCTCGCCAAGCAATACGCCACCGCCTTATCATCAAGCAAATTTCCCGCTGATTTCGATTTATGATAATGTGCGACTACAGCATCAACTGGTGAATCAAAAGTTTGGTATTGAAGAAATCGCCCTCGTTGTAGGTTGGTCACTAGGGGCTGTACAGACCTTTCAGTGGGGGGCAAGTTATCCTGATATGGTACAACGAATCGCTCCATTCGGCGGGACTGCCATGACCCGGACACATGCAAAGGTTGTATTTGAAGGAATGATCGCTGCCCTTCAGGCTGATTCTGCTTGGAACAATGGCTTTTACACGCAGAAACCCAAAACGGGATTGGCAGCCATGGGTCGAGTCTACGCAGCTTGGGGGTTCTCTCAGGCTTATTATCTAGAGCAGCTCTATCAGCAAGAGGGCTACCACACACTGGAGGAATATCTCGTCGATTACTGGGATCACGTATTTTTGACCTTTGACGCGAATGACCTGATCACCATGTTACGTACCGGAATTACAGGTGACATTAGCGCTAATCCGACGTATAACGGCGATTTTAACCTTGCATTAAGCAGGATAACAGCACGGGCCCTGGTTATGCCGGGAAGTACAGACCTTTTCTTCCCTCCCCAGGATAACAAAGCTGAAGCATCACTTATGCCCAATGCATTCTTCCTCCCGATTGAATCGAAGTGGGGTCATTGCGCAGGCATTGGACAGCATGAGCCAGATTCCGTATTTATAGATAACAGTCTAAAAAGCTTCTTGCTTGAATGAAGCTGAGGAGGAGCGGATTAAATTGAAAAATAAATTGATTATATATGTCCTTGCACTTGCTGTTTTTCTAATTGGAACCATTGAATATATTATTACAGGAGTCATTGAAATGATCGCCATGGACTTGAGAGTATCTACTTCCGAAGCTGGTTTACTGGTGACTGTATTTGCTCTCGCAGCGGCCATTGTTGCTCCGATTCTGATTGCATTAACAATTAATATGGATCGCAAGAAGCTACTGATGGCTGCCCTCAGTGTGTTTATTGCCAGCAACGGACTTATGCTTGTAAACCTTTCTTACGAAACATTACTATGGGTACGAATTATTCAAGGGGCTAGCGGAGGAATCGCTACCGTAGTAGCCATGGCAGTAGCGACACGACTCGTCGAAAAAGAAAGAAGGGGCAATGCCATCGGTATTATTTTGATGGGGCTCAGTAGTTCGTTAGTTCTGGGTGTTCCAGCTGGTACATTTTTTAGCGAGATGTTTGGATGGAGAGTTTTGTTTATTTTGATCGGTATAATAAGCGTTCTTCCATTGTTTATCATCTATAAAAAGGTTCCTGCAATCAGAGAAGAAGAAGCTGTTACCTTCAGGATGCAGCTCTCTATTTTAAAGGATTCAAAAATTGTAACTGCCTTGGCTATTACTTTATTTTATATTGGTGGTTACTCTACGCTCTTTACTTATATTACACCTTTCTTGCAAGCCGCATCCTCTCTTTCCATAACCGAAATTAGCGGTGTTTTATTCCTATCGGGAATTTGCAGCTTCATCGGATCCAAAGTGGGTGGACAATTGGCAGATACAAAGGGATCGAAATTCACAATTTGTATTGGACTCCTGTTACAGGGAGCAATGCTCCTTTTATTCACTCTAGCTGGTGTCAATATCATTGTATTAATCTTGGTTTTAATGATCTTTATGTTAGCAACCTGGAGCATTTCCCCTGCTCAGCAGCTATTTTTGGTCACTCTGGCACCTCGAAATCCAGACATTGCCCTGAGCGTAAATACTTCCTTCATCCAATTTGGTTTTGCGCTAGGATCTGGATTAGGCGGCCTTGTCATCAGTCGTACCTCTGTTCTGAATTTGAATTGGGTAGGTTTGGCTGCTGTAAGCGTTGCATTACTTCTTGCCATCTTGCTATTCAAAAAAATGAGCAGTGGGATTGGAACGTCTACTGTTACTAAAGAAAAACATTAAATAGCTCCCTCTTTCTACAATCCCAGCATTCAAATCCAAGGCATTTTTTAACACACCGGGCACGCCATTCCCATATTCAGATGTACATAAAAGTACATCATTTGCCTCCCTCAGCTGTGTCCGTATTTCTTTTACCGAAGCAGGTCCTTCATCGAAATCGAGATCAGGGTTGAAAGACGGAAGAACGCTCAACCCTTTCCTTGGAAAAAATTTCGCTCTACTTATGATCCGGTTCTCCGTGCTGTTTGTAACGGCAAGATTTAGGACCATCCTTTTGCGGGATGGTCCATTCTTTGATATCGTATCTTTTTTTGCAAATAGAACAAGTGAATCAATTCCTCCAAATTGCACTTTTGCTTAATTTAATATTCTCTTTTAATTACAAAAAACGAACCTCGGATTGTTCCAGCTAGTTTAGACTTCTGCCTGGCAAACTTAAACTTTCCTTCTAGCTCCTTTGGTACCTCCATCCCCTCAGAAAGCTTAAAGCCAACGGCCCGCTTCTTAGGGTCATCAACCGTATACATGACGTTGACCTCAAGACCATCCTCATAAAAGACGTAAGCAAATTTGATATTTTCCACTTGAAACTGCGACGTTTCTAAAGGTTTAGCCGCAAACTCAATATCACGTTCTTCTTTCAAAATTAGGTTCACATAATCAAGGGTCTCCTGACTTTCACTAGCTGCCACAACCGTAAATTCATGCTTGTATTTGTTCATAAAGTAACGGGCTTCATTAGCACGCAAACCAGCGAGCGCTTCTACTACAGGTGAAGACTCTAAACCAGCCGTAGACACATTATTAAAATCAACCATATAGGACATTTCCATCTCTCCTTTTATCTCATTATTCCCCAAAAAACTTGCTGCTACTCAATAGGCTCAAATCTACTAACGGGATCATCTAGACCTTCCTCACGATTCTTCTTTGTCAAAATAATCATCTGGCAAATGTAGTTCTCGCAAACAACCGATAAATTTTTCTCTGAATTTCGGATCTCTTTGATATTTCGGCCATACCGCCTTATAGTAAGGCAGCAACTTCTCATGTGGAATAATGCCCCAGTACAAAATTAAGTTATTCATAACCTGCGGACCGCCTCCCATCAACATCTGTTCAATGATCTGCCAGCCTCCCAGCTTGTTTTCGCAACTGCGCGCGGCATAGATGGCCGTGGTTTGCATTTTCGGGTCGGCGTGACACAAGAAAGGCGCAAAGTTCTGGAGAGTAATCGCACCGTAATCTTCCAAAATATACCCTGCATAACGCAACGTTTCCGGGTCATGAATCCTGTCAAGCCTTTGCAAGATCACTGAAATACATTCCGTTAAATTCACAATTTTACCGTAATCATGTAGAATCTGTAAAGCTTGCAGAAAACCCTCATGCCCATCCGATTGCAACAGCTCCAGAAGATATTTTCTACCCGCGTCAAAAGAAGTTTTGCAGATTAGCCAAATGGCTGCGGTCCGATTTTTTGGGCTTTGCTCCGCAATATTTTTCAAAAAACCAAGGGTTGGCTGAGAGATTTTCTTAAACTTGAACATTCCATCAAGCGCTTTTGTTTGGATTTCTTCGTTTGGAGCGCTCTGATAAATCTGGATCAGCGCATTCTCATCACCCCGCATTCGACTACCAAACCACCCGATATCATAATCCAGAATAATTTCATCCAGCCAGCGCTCGTACCAGTCCAGAAAGCTGTCTTCATAGACAAAGAAAAAAGGATGATCGGGATGAAAATCGGAGGTGTACACAATTCTCCCCCTGTATTTCCCTTCAAGTACGAGATACATGTCGTATTCGCAGCCTTGGGTGCCTATGTACAACATGCCGCCCAGCACCTTATTACAGACGTCGTCGTATTCCTCATCGGGGATGTCCTCATCCTTGGTCAGGGGCTCAATCAGATGGTTCCATTCCTCTTTGGCCATCCCGGGATGCAGAACGGATTTTGCAAGGAGTGCCTGGCGCTCGGTATTGGAAGCTGCCTTTTCAATCGGATAAATTCCATAATAGGGTCCGGCGCCTCCGTTGCCGACTTTCGTTAAAAACTGCGCGTAAGGCTCAGGAAGAGTGACCTGATTGTGGGCTTGCCAGTCCGCCAGCTCTTTTGCTGTAAGCCTCTCATTAACCTTGTATTGATGTGAGGATGCTCCAAACACCGAGAAAGCCGTGTCTTTGCGCATGGCTTGATTCAGTTTGTTTTTTATTCGATCCAGTTGCGTTTCTTTCTTCCCAAACCACATATTTGAACCCTCCTATTGACTATAGCCAGGTTTCCTTTGTTTGCTTAACCAGCAATTTTATTATTTTTTCTAAGGGTCCAAGTGGAGAATTTCAAGCGAGCGGATTCGTTTCCATTATAAAAGCATATAATATATTCGAAATCTGCTTTCTTACTTATAGTTTAACAAGCTTATCTAAAAAATGCGTATACATTTCCCTAACTATCCGCTTCTGATACGGTTCACCGCGCTGTCTGTAACTGGCAAGTTTTAGGGCCATCCTTTGTCGGATGGCCCTTACCTTGTAATCACATACGTTTAAACCATCAAGCACCATCGAACGCCAAACTTATCAACAAACGAGACTAAACCCAGTCTACGCTTTCATTAGCTAATATTTGTAAATCATTCATAAAAACAGATGCATGGTCGCCATCACAAACAGAATGATGAATTTGTAAAGAGACAGGCAGGAACTTTCACTGCTTTTTTCAATATCAGTTATCCTTTTTAATATTTTATGCCATTATATTGTCATTTTCCGACCTATTTATCCACTGGAATACTCTGAGCAAAACGAAACACATTATGAGGATCGTACTTTCGTTTCACCTGCTTCAATCTGCCAAAGTTCACGCCATAATACGCCTTGGGCCAGTTCTTAATCTGTAGATCGGGAAAATTCACATAATCCCCTTTAACAAAGGGACGTAACGCTCTGCGAAACCTTTCCACCCACTGAATATTCCGCTCCTGCTCCCCATTGTTTCTCCAGCGGGCTGACAGTTCGTAGATTGTCTCAGCCTTCCGATGAGGATAGGCCGTTGCAGTAGGCGATACTCGGCTCACCGCGCTTCCTGCACCACCTAAGCTTTGACTCCACACGCTAGAATGTCTGTTGGGTGCTTTGGATAAAAAGTCACGTATAATTCGTACTCCTTCAGGCGGCAAAGCTTGGAACCCGTAGGCCCCGGTTATTTTAAACTTCGGTTCCAAATTCAGGTCCGATTCGGCAAAAAATTTGGTTGCTTCAATAAAAGGTACTGTCTTCACCATCACCTTCATCGGAGTCCCTGCTCGCAAGAGCGGTCTAATCAATCGACGCAGCTCCTCTGCACCGCCAAGCAATTGCCCGGTAGATACAATGGTTCCCACCTGCTTGGCAGCCACCTCAATTGTTGAGGTTAAGCGGTTCGTGACAGACGGGGCCCAGCGCTGCCAAGCTGGTAACACCTTCTCAAGGTCACTCCATTTCCATGTAATACTGTAAATAGATACCGATGAAATCGGCCTAACCCGAAATGTATATTCTGTAGCAACACCAAAGTTCCCTCCCCCTCCGCCTCGTGATGCCCACAACAGATCGGAATGTTTCTTCCGGTTTGCCACAATCGTCTTTGCCCCATACCGTCCCGAAGCTACGACCATCTTCACTTGTTTCAAGTTATCGCACGTAAGTCCATATTTGCGGGAAAGAAGTCCAATGCCTCCTCCCAGGGTAAGCCCAGCTACGCCTACGTCGGGCGCAGTCCCCGCCGGAATGGCCACACGCTTATCCCACAGCTTTTTGTACACACGGGCAAGTGGATTTCCCGTTTGTACAATGGCCACTCTATTTTTTCGATCAACCTTAACCTTATTCATCTCGCTCACATCAATAATAATGCCGCCATTTACAGCCGAGAAGCCTTCATAGCTATGCCGCCCGCTGCGCACTCGCAGACGTATGCCCCGCTCACGAGCCCATTTGACTGCGTTGATCACATCCTGAGTCCGTTGGCAAAAAACAATGACCCTTGGAAATTTGGAAAAGCGCCTATTGAACTCCATTCTGGCCGTATTGTATGATGGATTGCCCGGAATTACGATCCTTCCGGTTAATCGTGTACTTTTCTTTTGCAACTTTTGTGCCATCTACTTTACACCATCCCTGCTCATGACATAAGCCTTTCTCATCAACTTATTTCTATGTAGGGACACCTGTCCTAGTAACGGCAAACGCCCAGTTTATATCGTAAAAGTAGAACAAAGACGTGGGAGATGTATAAGTTCTTCATTCATCAGGTAGCCCACCTTTTGCTCAACCAATCCTGTAATAAACCTCCTTTAAGTAAAACTATTTAAGAGCTGCACATCTTACAGAGCATTTAAATGTAGTATGCTGTAGTATTTTTCACTAATTTCCTATATTATACACATGGCTAACATGACTAATAAGGGATGATCCATTTCCTTGTCTGTATGAAGAGGATATGCTGGAGGTGCATTTGCTTAAGGAACGAAACGGTGGCGTCAGATGGAGAGATTGGTCACAAAAAAATAGAAGAGAGGCACTAATGCCCTGCCTCTCTTCTATAACGCATATGAAGCAGCTTGACACCGTGTTTCAATATCGTCATTTACGCTTTCGGGCGATCACCGCTAACCGGCCGTCCTCGGTTGAGTATTCACACGTAGACAGTACAATAAGCTTGTGGCTATATCGGGCTGTCACGCCCGTATCGTAAAGAGCGAGTTTTTTGATGTTCTGAATATATGAGTCAAACTCGGCGGGCGTACTTACCTTCTCAATCTGGTAGTATTTAAAAACGTCGTCCGATTTGCGATAAACTTTTGACAGAATAACGGCAACAATTTCATACTCTTCCTTTTCGTAAAGCGTGCTGAACTGGAGCGTAGCATGCTCTTTATAAAAGCTTTCGTTCTTGTACTTCATTAAATCCTTAAACATCCAGCCGCTTTTCATGTGGTGTCCGTGAATCAGCAAAATGTCCGAACCGTTGGTCCGGCTATGCGCGTCTAAAAAGGGGAGGCCCCCTTTGTTTTCCTTTTTATCGAAATCATGATTGAGATAGTACTCCGCATCCTGTGGATTCTGCATGACTGGGTACTCAATTCGGGTGCCATCAATCTTCAGCCAGCCGACGATGTCCGAGTTCCTCTCGTAAAGCTCTCGAAATTCGGGAAGCATAATCGGCTCATTCGCCTTATTGAACAAAAGGGAGGGGAATGCATCCCCTCCGCCTTTGTCCGACCCTTCCTCCCAAACTTTTGTCAGCTCTTCGATTTTCTGCTGCTCGGCATAATCCCCCAGAAAGGTTCTCGCAATATTAACGAGGGAAAATACCAACAGAAGGGAGGAAACGGCGATAAGAAACTTTTTAGTTTTGCTCATTTTCTTACCGCCTTCCCGGTCACTGGATGTGCTTTTTCTTCTTGTTACCGAGTAGACAGAACCCAATCGTCATCAAGGACATCAGCGCCAAAACCATATAGAAGATTGGCGATACGCTGTTGTCTCCGGTTTTCGGAGCATCGTCCAGCTCGTTGCCAACGTTGTCGGTTCCGTTGCCGACGTTGTCGGTTTCGTTGTTGCCGTTGTCGGTTCCGCTGTTGCCGTTGTCGGTTTCGTTGTTGCCGTTGTCGGTTCCACTGTTACCGTTGTCGGTTCCGTTGTTACCGTTGTCGGTTCCGTTGTTGCCGTTGTCGGTTCCACTGTTACCGTTGTCGGTTCCGTTGTTACCGTTGTCGGTTCCGTTGTTGCCGTTGCCGGTTCCGTTGTTGCCGTTGTCGGTTCCACTGTTACCGTTGCCGGTTCCGTTGTTGCCATTGTCGGTTCCGTTGTTGCCATTGCCGGTTCCGCTGTTACCGTTGCCGGTTCCGTTGTTACCGTTGCCAGTTCCGTTGTTGCCATTGTCGGTTCCGTTGTTGCCATTGCCGGTTCCGCTGTTACCGTTGCCGGTTCCGTTGTTGCCGTTGCCGGTTCCGTTGTTGCCGTTGTCGGTTCCGCTGTTACCATTGCCGGAGTTGCCGCCGGAACTGATCGGCTTCATTGGCACGTCGTATTTTATAATGTCAAAATCGACAGAAATCGTATCACTACGGTGCGTCTCGTATCCGTCCTTCGTTACGATCAGATAGTAATCCGCTTCAGGAAACACCATGTACGCATAGGAGCCATTTGCATCGCTATCCTGCTCCGGGCTCTCGTTGTTGTGCGGTGGAAAATTCGGAACCGGAGGAAGCGTTACTTTCGTACCCGGAATGCGGCCGTTATCTCTATTCCGCTTCGTATCCGCATAATACAGTGTAACTTTGGCTCCGTCAATTTTCTTGCCAGTGATGGCATCTCCTGTCGTTTCATCATAAACCGTACCATAAGGGTCGACCAATTCCTCGGAAATATTCAGCTCTCCGTTAGCTTTCACGTCCAGTTGCGTCACTTTGAGGAGCAGTTCCTCGCCGGTCTCAGCTTTATAGCGAACTTCCATTGTGTACTTCTGCTCGCTTAGCCCTTCCACAGAGAAAGTTCCGTTCGAAGCCATCGGAAACGCCTTAGGACGACCGTTCTCCTTAATATAATTGCCGTCCTTGTCCTTCAAATAGATATGCATCTGGTTGGTAAACGAATCGTTGAATAGCTCTTTTGCTCCATTCAGCTGCTTGAACAGAACGATCCCTACCGCCGTAATGTCCGCCGGAACGGTCTCGTCCGTCACGCTGCCGTCCACATTTGCTTTTTGCGTGAACTCGACAGGCACACCCTTCCCACCTACCTGATACCACTTCGTATATGTGATCGTATAGTCGGTATCCGCTGCGGCTGGGACCGAATATTCACCCTTCTCATTTGTCTTCGTCTGAAGCTCCTTGCCTGTGTTCAGATCGGTCACCGTGATGGGGGCATTCGGAATGACTTCTCCTGTGTTGTTATCACGCAGCACGCCTTCCAGATACGGGCGGGTATTGACAAAGTGTGCTTCGGCCGCTTTTTTCTGTGGAATGGTGCCTGTGCGAACGAGACTTTCAGGATCTGTCACATAGCCGTCTTTCGTATAATCATCCTGGGTCACCTTATACTGGAGATATGTCGGAAGTCCTTGCACAATGAGCGTCTGGCCATCTGTAAGCTCGAAGGTCTCTCCGCTCTTGATCGTGCCCTTACTGCCATCCGACTTCACATAAGAATAGGATTCGTTCGCTCTCTCACCTGTGAAGGTGACTGTGTACTTGAACGGCTTCTTTTTGTCGTCGTCTTTGCCTTTAATCGTGTTGCTGATTAGCAAGTCGCCCTCCAAGACTCGCACGTTCGTAAACGGGGCATCTTCATCTTTGCCCTCCATGACTCCGGTATAATACCGTTCCTCAGGAATGGTCACGTATTCGTCGGCTGTGTATTCCTTCTGGGTAATTGTGTATTTCAGACCCTTAGGCAGACCCGAAATATCCAGTGTCTCTCCATCCTTGAGCTTGAAGGTATCGCGGGACTTGATCGTACCTGTGCCCCCGCCCGACTTCAAGTAAGAGTAGCTTCCATCCTTGCCTGCATCCTCAAAGACGACGGTGTACTCGAACACCTTCGTCTTGTCGCCGCCGTTGCCCATGACCGTATTGCTGACGGTCAGTTTGTTGACGGTCCGTTCATTGATGAAATCCGCCTTGTGGTCGCCTTTATTCACGATTGTGCCGGACAGCTCTCTCGTCCCCGGCGTGGTGATATAACCGTCAACGGTCGTATAATCGGCCTCGGTTACGGTATAGACCAGATCCGCGGGCAATATCGGGAGCGTCACAGATTCCCCGTGCTTGAGGGTAATCTTATCTCCGCTCTTGATCGTGCCAATCGTATTATCCGGCTTCTTATAGGTGTACTCTCCGTCCTTGCCTTCGCCGGTAAAGGTCACGGTGTATTCAAATTCCTTGGAAGAATCGCTGCCGTTTCCTCCAACCTTATTGCTAATAGTCAGCTTTCCTTGCGCCGGCGTAGGTACAACCAGCGGATTATCAGAGGTTACTTTTACGCCATCTACCCAGATGGGCTTCCCGGGCGTATTCCCTACGTACACCTGATAAATTCTTGTAGTCGGCAACCATGTCGTTGTGTCAATATAAGTTTCCTTCAGCTCATAATACCCTGGATCTGGGAATAGCAGATTAAGTTTCCCTCCGCTATCGGTTGTTCCTTTGGCGATTTGAGTTCCATCGTCCTTCTTATAGAGCGTAAGCTCTACGCCTTTTAGCGGATTTCCATTAGGATCCACCTTTTTCAGGGGCAGCAGGGCATTGGAGCTTGAACTGCCGGCTACGTCCGAACTGTCCAGCGTGCTTTCGCTTCTGGCACTGACAGATTTCAGATTGCCATCACCCTCCAGCTTTACCTCGTTGCCCATTTTGTCTCCGGCTTTCGCTTTAGATGAATCAACCTCTGTTTGGTACACAAACTGGTAAAACTTATTAGGGTCGTTCATTTTGAATTTTAAAACTGTGGTGCCTCCCGCGCCTGGTGCAGCTTCTACCTGAACTTCAGCATTCGGGTCGCTTAGATTCAGTGCTGCGCCCTCTCGTTCCAGAGCACCGCTGGCAGTCAGTTTAGCACGATAGACTGCCATACTAGGCGCTGTCAGCACAAGCTTTCCGCTTTCTTCATAGCGCAGATTCATGCCTGCACCTAGGGTATCCTGCAGATAAACGCCCTGCTTCATGTTAAATGGCGGGGTATAGTTCACTGTCCATTCCAGCACCCCTGGAACTGGCTTAGTTACCGACTTGCCCAAGGTCTGAATAGGTACGATAATCTTACGTTGTTCAGTGAGAACCTTTTCCTCTCCGCCCCATGTCATATGAAGGTCAGCTTTATTATACAACACCTGCTTGGTTGTGCCGTTTGTAGTGTATTCCTCTAAATATTTGCCTAATGCCACATTGGATGGTCTTGCCTTTACCAAAATAACATAAGGACTTTCCAATTTAGAGAAGGTGAAAGTTCCTACGTTTCCATTATGGGAAAAGTTTACCACATGAGCATTAGTGCCTGGTTCAATCATTGTTTTGGCGTCGTTTCTGACACCATACTCGGTACCTCCATTATTGTCCGAGTAGCCTTTCCAAAGCTCAACATCTTTGCTCTCAGAAAACGGAACGAATTCCCAGCCTTCAGGCAGTGTATCCACTAGCTTGATGTTGCTGATTACTCGGCTACCACCGTCCTTAGCCATTTCTTCTGTGTTGTATCCTGGCATATTCACCCCTAAGCGGAATGTAACAGTCTTGGTTGTCCTGTCATAGCCAGAAATCGTCCACGCTTCATTGCTGTCGTTTCTAATGTAGCTACTTACGTTATTTGGATTAACATTTTCAAGTGTACCATCTGCTTTCAATGGCTTCGACGCAAAGAGCATATCCTTGTTCAGCATACGCAGATGAAGATTAACAGCGTTTTGCGCAGCAGTTTTTACGGTTTCTCCGTCAAAGAGCAAAGCCCGATTCCAACTTGTTTTCCCTGCATTAATATCCTGTCTGAAGAGGATATCCGGCTTGGTCTCAAGTGAACGGAAGCTGAAGGATGCAGCTTTGTCGGTGTATCCGGTTACCTTGATCAAATCGGCCACGACTTCACCGTTCACTGTCAAAGGGATAACCTTCAAGGTTAAGCCGTTTGTGCTCTTGAGGGTACCTTCGTGATATTGCTTCCAAAGCTGAGTAGTATTAACATTTGCCTTGATTTTCGCAATCGTTTCCGCGCTCACCTCGCCGGTTGCATCCACTGCGTTGTCCAAGACGTTCGAATCTCCGCCATGCACCAGCACATCGTATACCGCCGCATTTGGCAGGGCATACTGTGGCGTTAGATTAACGCTCCACGTGATGCCGCCCAGGTTATAATCCTCCATTGAAACAGATCCATTTTTTGTAAAATTATGCGCACCAATAGTAACGATTGCCTCGTCAGTTACTGCGGCAGGTCTTATACCAGTTATCACATCATTGTTCTGAATACCGCCTGGTGTGTCCAAATTCCAGTTAGCGCGTGGATCGATTCTGAAATTTGAACCGTTTTTCACCTTAGTCTTAATCACTAGTTCCACTTTACCGTTAATGTCCCCAAAGGAATAAACACTGTTCGCATCCGGTGCAATTGATTGTACCTCAGATGCAGTGCCATCCACCCATGTCTGCCATGTGGCTGAAGTAAAATCCAACCCTTCAGGTAGTACATTTGTGATGGTAAAGTTCTTTAAACCTTTTTTGTTATACTGGTTAACAGTGACTTTCCATGTGATTGTTTCATTAGGATTGTCATACGAGGCGCTGGCTTGAATCCAGTCGGGTGCGAAAGAAATTTCCTGACCTGCCTGCACCAACATATTATTGCCCTGTCTCAGTTCCACTTTGCCATTCATATCCCGATAGCTACGACCAAGATTGCCTGGCGGATTCCGGTGCTCGTAATAATAGGCTTCCTTTGGAATCCATGTTTTATATTCAACCTTTGGATCTACACCTGTTCCCTGTGGGAAAGTGTAAGTCAGCGATCCGTCTGCCCCAATGTCTGGAGTTACATTTTGGTCATTTACTTTGAATGAATCCTCCATATAGATACCGCGGACATTTCCAAAGCCGGTATTATAAGTTGAAGGATTCGTATAAAATGTCTTCCCGTCTAGCGGTAATTTGATTGTTTTATCAAACTGATCGAATGCAGATACGCTTGACTGCCAAGTAATCGCTCCCTCAACAAATTGTGCCGGTTGAATTCCGCGATAACCATACTGATCCCACCTGATCATTCCAGGCGAGCTTAAAGTAATGCTATACGCTGCTGTAACATTTGGGTTCTCTAGCTGATAAGCACCGCCAAAGATGTTGATAGGCTTTGTATCGCCATACTCCATTCCCGTTACATCTGCATCGGCAGTAGTTACAAAGCTGAAGACAATACCTCGTCCAACACCATTGAAAAAGTTATCATCACCGTTAAATACAATCCTGATGCTATTTGGAGTGAAATAGGCGGTACCAAGCTGTTTCATACCTGATTCAGTCTGTGCATTCAGGGTTTTATTAGTTGTCGGCAACACCACTTCCTTGAAGTAGTCTTCTCTTTTCAGCTCGATCCAGTCACCCTTCTGAATGTATAGGTCGAGATTCGCATTTGTCGGATTAGAGTCATCACCATTCACTGGCACCTTCAGACCTTCCGATTTGAGAGTAAATGGCTGTCTACCCTGAATAATACCGTTTGGATCAATAACAGCATTTCCCTGCGTCACTTCCAGCGGAAAGGTTGAATTAGCTTCCATGAACACCGCCGTTTTGTCCGTCGGGACTGCCGCCATCGCTACGAGATTGGCCGGCATCGCGAACACCGCCTCTGGTACTGGCAACGGTTCGGTCGGCGCAGCGTACACTGCCTCAGATACCGACGACGGTTCGTCCGCCGTCCCGAAACCGTCTGACGTTCTCTCCGCAAACGCGACAGCAGAGAACGTCACCGTCTGCAAGACAAGCAAAACTGCTAGGCAGAAAGATAGCACAGCTTTGCTCAAACTGCGTTTTCTTTTCAAATAAATTACCCCTTTATTGCCAGATTTTTTTCTATATCGAGCTCATTTCCTCGATTTAACCGCTCAAGCGAATAAACATATGCTATTGGCTTGATCCCAGCAGCCTTTATATCATCGAAACTCTTGCGGAGTTCCAGATGAACGTGTACGTGCCGTGGGGTGCTGGCTGTTGATCATGCTTAGTAGCTATCTTCCCCTCTCCTTCGATGGTCTTTGCTACTTACATACTGCAAACGGCAGAATACGCACAGTTTACACAATGTATTTCAACATTATATTACGAGGGACCTATACAAAATCTAAACAACCGCTCGACAATATGAAGCGTGAAACTCAATTTCTACCATCACATGCGGTCCAACCATCCGTTCAGTTGATTATTCTTGGAACTAGGTATGCTTAAACCGTCTGCCGAGATGTAACTTGCTAAGTTCCCTCTTTTTCACCTCCTCTTAGAAACGGATTGGCTTGCTGGTAGATGTAGTAGTTCCTTCTTCCTAGTATCTTAGTTTCGATGTAGACTATTATCACAAAAAAACTCTCAGATGTAGGACGCCGATTATAGGACATCTACATATAGCAAGCCTATCTTAGTTCTTTTTTCATATTTTAAATTTGAGACAATTTACCTACTCAGTGTAAGCCAATAAACTTTTTTCGACAAGACTTGGAAAATATACTTCTAGTATCTTGTCTGACAATGTTGAAGAATATCTGCTTTTTCAAAACACATTTTATTGTGATCCTTAGGAAATCAGCTCATGATAACTACATTTTCACCAAACTTTTTTCAAAGTTTAAATCCTAGCCTCTACAAAATCTCTATAAAATACAGACCGTACCCTCTCCCTGCAAATCTCAATAAAAAAACAACCTCTGACAGACTTCAAAGCATCAGTGGTTGTTGGGGTAATTATTAGAATAGTTGTTGAGATTAAGAATGCCTTCCTGCCAAGGTCGATTAGCTGACTTTGGATTGTCAACAGTAAATCAGACAACTTTTTTAAGGGCTGCATGACGATACTGAACAGGCGTCATATATCCTAGTGTTCCATGGATACGAAGCTTTTTTCAAACGTCTCCAGCAGTTCGTCCATCTTTTGATTTTTAAACTCGCTGCCACGGTCCGTATGAAACCACTAAATCTGACACAAATCGCCCTTGACGCTCGCAAAAGCGCGGGAAATCAGAGCAGCATCCTTGTTTGGACCTGCGCTATGGCCAATGATCTCTCGATTGGACAAATCGACCGTCGTAGATCGTTTTGTTTCATTTGTTAAGTGTATATCTTCTACTTGTGTAACACCATCTTCAATAGTAAAAGAAAATGCTCACCCCTTAAGTTCAACAATATCAGAAAATGAACTTTCAATTTCAACTGTATCGAATGCTTTTAGCCAAGTTAATCTCCCGACCCCTTTTCCACCAATAATGCTTTTATAAGTAGAATCTGAAGTTCTAAAAGAATTAAAATTATCTTCATTAAACCCTATTCCAGAATCGGTAACTACAAAGCCCGAGATTGGATGTATATTGGAATTCTCTTGGAAGTCCATAGCTGCTTGCCTAGTATCTCTTAGGACTTGAATACGAATAAAGTTATTCCTTAAATCTTCCCCAGTCGCCTCAACTGCTTGAATAGAATTTACAATCGCTTCGAAAAGAGGAATCAGCGGTGTATATGCAGGTAGATTAATATTTTTTATGCGTCCTTGTAAATCAATTTTCAAACATATCACCTCTATGCTAATTAGTTTCTCTTCATAAGTTTATTCGCCTGCCTAATGATTGATAATTCTATGCATTAAGGCAATAATCTTTCATTGAAAATACTTATCCATTTGGAAAAAGAAGCTTAGTGGTCTGACCTCGCCTTTCTCATGCTAATAGCCATAGACTACACCATATTTGGAAAAATGGAAAATACGCTCTTAAACATCTTTATATCAATAGATATTTCATGCCGCCGCTTTACCACTATTTGTGATACGGTTCAGCTTTACTTCATGGTAAATACAAAAAAAACGACTTAAATACATAGTCGCTTAAAACTACAAACACCAAATATCATTTTGAAAAGCAATCTTTGCTTTTTCCATCTTTGTTTTGTCTCTTTCGTCCTGATGTGCAAAACACCACATTGCGTATGCTTCTTTTCTTGATAAACCTTTTTCCTTCATACCCACAATAAAGTCTCTAAGACGAACCACTATAATATCTTTATCAGTCCCACTATTCAGTTCTTTATCTAACAACTCTTGAAGTTCTCGTTCATCCGAAAGTATATATGGAATTCCACTTGCAAAAGCGTAGGCAGTTGAGACAATTTCCCCCCCAGTTTTTTCCGCCAGTTCTTGTCTCGGGATCAAGCTTCTCCAAGTGCTGTATCGTTTGGAGATAAATCATAGGTTTATAAACGCCGTGTCGTAGAACTTCAGCATCCACAATAACAGCATTATCGTTCTCTATTAATTTGTCGATTTGATCTTTCGTTCTTTTCGGCATTAAGATTTCATTCTCGTATACGTAACGATGAATATATAGTTTTTTTACTAATAGGGGGATGTATTTCTCTATTGCATTAAACTTTTGGACTTTCCCTAGTTTAAGAGCGAAATCTGTGTCTAGTATCGCTTCTTCCCAAATCCAATCAGTCATCCCCGTCGTAATCCCCCATAATACTATCCCAGTCACCTTCTGTTCCTAGTTCAATAATCTGCATTGATTCAGGAGATTGATTTACTAGAGATAGAATATTCCGAAGTTTTTGTTCATTAATGATTTCTTCATTATACGCTGAAATCGCATTCTCAACCAGATTTTCAAAAAAAACCTCGTTTGTTCTGTCTTGTGTAGAATCGTTTAACTGTAACCTCTTTCTAACTAGAATTACACCCGCCTGTGAGTCCCGATCTGGTACAGTCAAGAATTCACGCATCTTCTTCTCATCGATAAATTCAATTTCAAACAAACGCCTCACAATAGTCTTAAATGGCACATAAAACAAAGCCATTAACCTAACTATATCTTCAATCTTTAAAGAATTTTTTTGTATTCCACGAGATTTTATTTCGTTAGATAAAACCTCTGTAGGGACAAGTAAAAGAGCTGCAAATAGATTAGCTTTTAACTCATTAACATCCTCGGTGTAATTCTCTAACACCTGATCGTGTAATAATTCAGTTTGATTTAGCTTATCCTGATCATACCAGATATGATATAATTCATGAGCTGCTGCAAACACTTGTTTTTCTCTAGGAATAAATGTGTTTATATAGACGAAAACCCTGTCTTTTTTCTTGCAAACAAAAGCACATAACTCATTATCTTTTATAGGGTATTTAAGCAAGGTTGCTTCCTGTTGGATTAATTCTAATACTTCTTCTCTCAACACCCTGTGTGTTTTTAACTTTTCTCCAAGCTTAGCCCGAACTTTTGCTTCAATTTCATCAAATTCCTTTGGACTTAAAGAAGGAAATTCTCTCATACTGCCTCCTTATTTCAAATGAAGAATTTCTTCTAGTTCAATCATCTCATTCATTACATGATTTAGAAACTGAAGTCCTTCTTTTGTGTTTTCGTTTTCTAATTTTCCAATCATGAACAAAATCGGTTCTTGAATCACTTGTGGTATTTCCTTTGGTCTTACAAGTTCATCCACCGTTACTCCAATGATACTTGCTATTTTTGTAATTTCATCAATATTAATTGCCTTTTTTCCATTGACTATTTTACTCATCACTTGTTTAGAGATGCCCATTCTCTCTGCAAAAAAAGACTGCGTCTCACCTTGCGATTCAAGCCAACTAGCAACCTTCTCTCCTATTTGCTCGAAGATTGTTTTCATTTTTACACATCCCCTTGGTTTTATATTATTAAGTATATGCTCAGTGCAACTAAAAAGTCAATGAATCATTGACTATAAATAATTTTAAGTAAACATATTGAATACAACCTTGAACTATCTAAGCACTTTATAGTTCCCTCTACTTGCTAATAAATATCCACTGCAGTTAAAATTATCTCCACCCTTTGCTTTACTATCATTTATGATACGGTTCACCCCGATTAATCTTCACCGCTCGGTAAATCTGCTCCACCAGCACTAGCCTCATCAGCTGATGAGGCAAGGTCATCCTTCCGAAGCTCAGCTTCTGCTGGCCACGGCGAAGGACTTCGTCAGAGAGACCATGGCTGCCGCCAATGACGAAGACGACATGGCTTGTACCGTAGGTACCGAGCTTGTCCAATTCCTCTGCGAGTTCCTCCGAGCTCCAGAGCTTGCCGTCGATGGCGAGCACAATGACATGTGCCTCACTCTTCACATGGGCAAGGATGCGCTCTCCCTCTCGCTCCTTGACCTGTCGAACTTCCGCCTCGCTCAGTGTATCGGGAGCCTTTTCATCGGCTACTTCGATCATTTGAAACTTGATGTATGGCCCCAGCCGTTTAGCATATTCCTGAATTCCCATGACCAAATACTTCTCTTTTAACTTGCCCACACCTATAAGTTGAATAAACAAATTCCATACCCCTATCTATGTCGATTGATAATGTAAAATCGTATTTACGATCCCTAACATGAAAAAATACCTTTAACATAGTTATTTTAGCACCTGAAACACCTCTTACCTATCTATTTCCTCTCCGCTACGAGCATATTCCCTGTTCAGATCATAACGGATCATTCATTTACGCTCTTCATGATGCTATCCCTACCAGTTCCGTATTCATCAAGACACTGCATTAGCATCTTTCGATATTCGCTGATTTGTTCAAATGTCGCTGACTCCCGTAATGATTCGAACAATGCAGTACATCTCTTAAATTGACCATCATTACCCGACTGGTTGGCTAGTTGCATCGCCTGCAAAGTAACCCCCACTGCTATAATAGTATGATACGTTCTCCGCATCCTCGTAATCCCCAAATTCATCAATCTGCTCTGCAAACGTATGTAAAATATCTGCCACATCCAAATGATACATAAGCGCTGCCGGTAATATTTCCTCTAGATTATCCTGCAAAAAGGCTACGTATTCCTCCAGCAGCTCTATATTTCCAGACAAAATATCTACTGCATATAAATTAGTTTTGGCTAAAAACCTGAATTCCTCCACAACCTGATTGTCTTCTTCCTTTAAATCCTCCATCCACCCCAGCTCAGCATACTTATAGATGCACTCCCTTGCCTGCTCATATGCGCCCTGGTTCTGGTGAGCCATTCCACACATCAGGTGACTGAGCCCAAAATAATATACCAACGGACGTTCTAAATTGACATGCGGAATGAGTAATTTCATTGCTTTATGATACTGCCGTTCTTCATAGATACGCTGTACACATTGGTACAAAATATCCGCCGTCTCCATCACCTTTTTCCAATTTTCAAAAACCACAGCCATCTCTAACATTTCAACAATGATGTCCGGTTTGAGTGATTTCAGAATAGAAGTTCTCAAGAGTAGTCCCTCCTTATATTCCCATTTAGAACCAATTGTATAGAAAGTGAAAAAGGAGGTCAATATAAAAAGTACTTAAAAGTACAGTTTTATATGTATTTATTTTGTATAAGATGGTCTGTAACGATATTCTCTCCTCTTCTAACCTTAAGTGGAGGTGATTACATGAGTTTACCAGAAAGTGTCGGAAACCGAATACGAGAACTAAGAAAAGCTAAAGGATGGACACAGGAACAACTAGCAGAAGCAGCAGAACTTCATTACAGTTATATTGGTGGAGTAGAACGTGGAGATCGAAATATTTCATTGGAGACGTTGGAAAAAATAATTTTAGCGTTAAAAGTTCCGCCTTTTGAACTTTTCCAATTCGATGAAACTACGGATCGAAAACAAATCATAAATGAACTTATGTTACTCATAAATTCAAGAGAAACAACAGAGCTCGAAATTCTTACTACTATAACAAAAAATATTGTTGGTTTAATTGAGTTACAACAAAAAGCTAATTGAACTATTTTCTTATGATCTTTAAGCAATTTATTAAAAAAATCGGCGACGTAATCACTATGAATAGAGGCTAACATGAATACAGCAATTAGAATTTATAAGAGTATAGGGAAACTTTCCAAAATTGATGCCCAGAATTCTGAAATAACAAACTTATTTATTGAACTCCATAGGCATTGTCAAAATATTTTAGCTGCTTCAACTAAAATAAGTTTAATATCTAAGATTCCCGGTAAACAATACTTTGTATTTCATAATGGAACTAAAAATTCTAGAGCAGTAAATGAAGATTTATTTATTAATGAAGTGCAGTTAGTGGAGAATACATTAGCACACCTAATTAACAATCAATTGAATAGTACTACTCCAAATGATATAACTAAGGCACTATACACAATAGCTATAAGTTTTTGTGCTGTTATTGACTTAGGGAAAAGCGGAGACCAGAAGACCCCAGGGACATTTTTTGAGTATTTCTCAAGTCATTGGTTCGCAAAAACTCTTCAAGTACATCCTCAAACCTCAATTCAAGTTTTAAATTTGGACAGAGACACTTCTTTGCCTACTGATTATATTTATGATCTTGGCTATAATCGTCCTAAAATTCACTTACCAGTCAAAACATCGACTCGGGAAAGAGTCATACAAGTATGGGCACACCAGCGTGTGCTTGATGGTGTATACGGGACAGGAAGATTCCTAGGTATGCTAGTTTGTTTATCAGAAACCAAAACCGATCAAAAAAAATTAGAAGTAACCGACATATGTTTGCCGGAGCAATGGCGTGCATATCAATTATTTATAGCACAAATGTATCGTATATACTATTTAGACGCACCTACTAAATACTTAGCACTTAATAATGTGTTTCCTCCAATCAATGTTAGACCTTTGGGAGAATATTTCTACGAAGTTAATAGCTTATTCGATAATATTAGTAATTATTCATAAATAAAGGAGGTGCTCAATTACGAGCACCCCCTTTATTTAGATTATCTTGCAAGACTGGCGTTTGCCTCAAATAAAATCTCATTCTCATATTCAATTTCTAGTGAACGTATGATTTCATCTCCGATCGCCTCGGATAACAACGGTGGAACTGCATTCCCAATTTGATGCCTTACTTCATGTTTATTTCCGTAAAATCGGTACTCTATAGGAAATCCCTGTAAGAGCGCAGCTTCTCTAGGTGTAAGCGGACGATTTTGTAAAGGATGACCATATCTACCACGTGTATAACTATCAAAGCCACCCGTTATGGTTGGAGCTTGGCCGTCCCATCTTAAACGCCCGTATACATCTGGCCATCCACCTTTTGATGTGTCGGCTTTTTTATGACAATCCAATCTATATTCCATAGGGATATCTCTCCAACCACCACCTTGCTTAACGTATGAAAATCTCTTTACATTCATAGCAGAGACGTTAGCTCTCTGATGGTTAGCTAATTCTGGATGCTCAATTCTATGATCCTCTGGTGGCTCTGGTAAATCACTAAGAACTTCACCCACAGTTTTCCATACATTAACAGTTGGAGTAGGTATCATAAAGGGCGCTTTGATTTTAGAGTGTTTTCCTACAATGATAAATCTTTCTCTCGTCTGTGCAAGTCCATAGTCCGCTGAGTTATATATATTAGGGAATAACGTGTATTCTTTAAGTTCCTCTTTAAGAGCATCTATAAAATAAGTTCCTCTTTTTTGGCCTAACATAGCAACATTTTCAAGCATAAAAAATTTAGGTTCGAGCTCTTTTACTAACCGAACAAACTCTAAGACCAATTTATTCCTTTCGTCATCTCCTAAATGAGCTCCTTTTTTTTGTTTAGAGAACCCTTGACATGGAGGGCCTCCTGCAAATAAATCAAGCTCACCCTTTTTTATACCAGCATACTCTAATAAATAATCTCCAGATAGCTTTGTAGCATCAGCAACAAAACATCTATTGGATAAATTTTCCTGGAAAGTTAACACTGCTGGCTCATTGAGATCAAATGCAGCTCCTATTTGGAAGCCCGCCCCACGTAGCCCAAGACCAAGACCACCTGCACCACAAAATGACTCGATGCTGACGTAATCCCTTTTCATGAATGGTATCCTCCATATAATATAGATGCATAAATTTCCTAAATTTGTAATTGTCATTAGCCACAAAAAAACTAATTGAATGAAAATTATTATATCAAAGACTACGAAAAAATGAAACATGCGTTCTGTACAGGAATGGTATTGAAAAAGCAAGACCCTGCGAACTGTACATGAAATGCAGTTTAGGCTACAAGTGCGTTGGTACTCAAGATAATTTGACTTATTCCGAAAAAATAAAGTTTGATCATGTTGCATTATTCTCAGCCCTTGTTGTACAAGGGAATACTGAACATAAAAAGGACTAACCTCAAGTTGTAGAGGCTTTTCAAACCAAACCCAAAGGTGAAAGTCACTCTTTCTATTCTACAAGAAAGTCAATATCTATTCCTATGAGAAAAGAGAACTGAAGTACAAAGTGGGCTTACGGGCAATGTGAACTGGGCGAAAAGCTGGCTACTTTGAGCAACAAGATCAATTGTTTTGGCTACAAACTCCTTCTGGCTGTCGATGCCAAATGTGAACTTTCTCTTGCGTTAAAAGTAACGCTCCCTGTCCATAATGAGGATAATATTTCTACGCTGATAAAGCTTGCCAAGGTCCAATGTTAGTTTCTTTATCCTTATGCGGGTTATGACCGGATGAAAAACTATAAAATCTTCAGAACGTGGGGACGGGAGAAGAAACGGTTTACAAATAAGCCTAAACTGACGAAGAAAAAGAGCACCGCACAGGTGCCCTCGAAACCTTTTATAAAAAATACTCAAGCATACAACATAAAAAAGCTCACTTCATGCCCCAACTGCTTCAAATAATTATATATTTGCGAACGGTGATGGAACACGTGTGTCATGGTCTCAATCTGCCATTGGACCTGCACATGTCCATGCTCCATATAAAAGGCTTTGGTCGAACGATTCAGATAATCCTCTTCGCTAAGCGAAAGAATGTAAGCCTTATACGTCTCAAAATTCTCCCTGAAACTTGCAGCCAAGCGTTCGGGATCGTCTACCTCGGACAGGCTGTTTTCAATATTCCCTACTTCTTCCTCGGACTTCTCCTGATGCATAATGGCAAGATCCGAGGCAGGAATGAGTACAAAATGATGCACTAGTTCCAAAAGTGAGCGGAAATTGTCCTGTGGACGAAAGCTCCAATCCTCTGGACGTATTTTACGGATCAGGGCTTCTCCTGTTCGTACTCCAGTCTCCAGCTCATTCAGCAGATGCTCGCGAACTTGCAGCGTTCCACTCATGTTCTCATCTCTCCTTTGTCATTCTTCTTCATGTTTTGAGTATAACGGAGGCCTCGGGGCGCGTATTGTAAAAATCGGACAACCTGCGAAAATCCCTTGCCGCTGTAAGCGGAGAATCACCATAGAACCTGCGGAAATCGCGGATCAGGTGCGCCTGATCGAAAAAGCTGTATTTCAACGCAAGCTCCGTCCAATCCAGAGGGTCACCGCTTTGAATACTTTGCAGAACGCTCTGGAAGCGGACGACTTCACTGAACTTTTTGGGACTGATCCCGATCCATTGCCCGAACTTGCGGTTGATCTGTCTTTCACTGATCGCTTCGCGCTCTGCTAGCTCTTTAACACTCATACTCCCACTACTTACAAAAATACGATGCAGCAGATTTTTCATCAGGTCACAATCGCTCATCCCTTGGCGCAGTATAAGCTGGTTCAGATACTCGTCCATCATCCGCACCCGTTCATTGAAATCCCGAGCTTCCAAAATGCGCTCACCTATGATCTCGATATTCTCGGGCCATATATCATCCAAGCGATAATTACCGCCTGTAAACAAGTGAGTCGGCATACCGTGAAAATAATGTGCTCCGCCCGGAAAAAATCGCACAGCAAAAATGCGTGTCTCGGTACCTGCTTGTCTAGCAGACACGAACGGATGTGTAAACGTCCCGCAGTACGAGATATCCTGACGCTTACTCACCGGGTTGTATTTTAATAGAATATCCGTACAGCCATCAGGTAATACCCGATCCACCGCTTCTTCACCTAACAAGCTTAATGTAGCTTCGTTACCACAGGAAATACCATGATTCCCCTCCAAAGCCTCTCCAGTAACCGGACCGGACTCCCAATAGCAAGCGACATAAGCCCTCAGCGGAGCAGACGGCCTTTTTTCGATATAATATGTGGAAGAATCACTTCCATTAACCTGAATCGGACGAAACAGTGAATGCAGCAAAGGGTCCATCCATCGTTCACTCCTGTCTCAGCACCTGTTGGGAATAAGTATAGCTATATGTATAAGGATTTTGCAAAATCCTAGTATACAAAAAGGACGTTTCTGCCCGAAACGCCCGTGCTTGTTTTTATACGACCAAAAATTCTGCTTTGTTCTCACATTCCTTGCACTTCACCGGAGGGTCCCAATCCGAAAATTTCGTTTCCTTGAGATCGACGACATCCGGTGCATCCTCGTATTCATCGACGAACATATCAATTGCCAGTTCCACATGCTCTTTACATACCACGTACATCCCAGTTGCATCCCTTTCCGTATGAAGCTCTACCAGTTGTTTGGTGTCTGTTACAAACACCTTCTTTTGTTCTACCACACTTGACGCGGAAAGAAAAGAGCCTGTTTCCTATCCCTGACGCTTGGTTTTAAAAATGAGAAAATGACTGACGTTCAGGTCCTCATGGAAATCGGGATATCGCTCCAGCATCTCTGCGGACGGCTTCGGTTCGATCATTGCCTCTAGCAGCAAACCCGCTCCAGTAATAGCCTGTACGTAGCTGCCCAGCGTGCGATGGAAGTACAGAAGCTTTTCCTCCTGATCATAAGGCATATCTTGCTCCAATGCGCCTTCACTGAAATAACGGTTTACTTTCCAGTACATCTTTTTCCCTGCCTCATCCTTTACCCATCCACTCTCTGGTGTCTGAAAGCACGGATGCAATATAGAAAAAATAAAGCTGCCCCCTGGCACCAACAGCCGCCGCATTTCGGCAATCGCCTGCTCATAATCCTCCAAGTCCTGTATGACCATATTGGATACGATTAGATCAAAGCTCTGATCCCCGAACATCTCCAGCTTCTCCAGATTACCGTGATGATACGTAATTCCCAAATCTGACGGTGTCCGCTTTCTTGCAAGCTCCAGCATCTCTGTAGAATAATCGACACCTTCCACCAGCGCACCCGCCCTGACCATTTTACGGCTCAGATAACCTTCGCCACACCCGGCATCCAGCACTTTTTTACCCGCGAGGGTGCCCATGCATTCTTGCAATGCAGGATTCAACAGCACCTCGCGAGAGCGATCCCCTTCCTCAGTGTATCTTGCAGTAAAGCTCTCTGCATGCATATTCCAGCGCCGAATGGCCTCTTCCGTGTCCCACTTGTTCATATTCATCTCCTTCTTTCTCCTGTATTTACCAATTCGATACTACTCTGCTTTCTGCGTAGGGCCATAGATTTTACACTCATTCTTACTTTTTGGCAATTATAACGTTTACAATCTAGAATTTTTCAAAATCGAGAATCACAAAATAACGAATTATCACATGATTTTCCCACTAATTATATAGGTACTCTATAATGGAATAGTATGGTAATATCTCAATGGAAAGCGCTTTCAAAATAACTCTGTAAAGGGGCCTGCCTGTATGTTCAAACGAAGACCCGTTTCATTGCTGTCGTTGACGCTTGCCATCATCCTGTTATTATCCACGTTCGCGTCCGTTGCCGCCGCTGCTGAATCTGAAGGACAAGCACCACAAGCCACCGCCGCCAGCAGTATGCAATCGTATGTCGAAGCCATGCAGCCCGGATGGAATTTAGGAAATTCCCTGGATGCTGTCGGGGCAGATGAGACTGCCTGGGGCAATCCACGCATTACTCAGGCACTGATCCAGCAAATTGCTGCCCAAGGATACAAAAGCATTCGTATTCCCGTCACCTGGGAAAAACACATTGGAGCTGCACCGAATTACACCGTTGACACTGCCTACATGAACCGTGTAGAAGAAGTCGTCCGCTGGGCACTGGATGCCAATCTGTACGTCATGCTCAATGTCCATCATGATTCATGGTCATGGGTAAGCAGTATGGAGCCCAAGCATGATGAAGTGCTGGCTCGTTATAACTCACTTTGGACACAAATTGCCAATCGCTTTAAAGATCAGCCGAACAAGCTGATGTTCGAGAGCATTAACGAACCTCGTTTCTCCGAAGGAGGAACGACGGATGAAGCGAAAATGAACCAGATGCTCCAAGAACTGAATGTTTCCTTCCACAAAATCGTCCGCGCCTCTGGCGGTAATAATGCAACACGCCCACTTGTTCTGCCCGGCTTGGATACTTCACCTGCCCAAAACAAAATCAACGAGCTGTACAACACCATAACCAGGCTGAACGATCCCAACCTAATTGCAACCATTCACTATTACGGCTATTGGGCTTTCAGTGTAAATATTGCGGGCTATACTACATTTGAGAAGGATACCAAAAACGATATTATTCAAACCTTTGATAACGCCTATAACACATTTGTGGCTAGAGGTATTCCGGTCATTGTCGGCGAATACGGTCTGCTCGGCTTCGATAAAAATACAGGTGTTATCGAACAAGGCGAAAAGCTGAAATTCTTTGAATACCTGACTTATTATATGAAAGAGAAAAAATTAACAGGCATCCTCTGGGATAATGGCCAGCATTTCAACCGCACAACATACAAGTGGTCCGATCCTGAGCTCTTTAATGTCATGAAATCCAGCTTAAAAGGACGATCCTCCAATGCAGTCAGTGACCTCATTCACTTGAAGAAAGGCACCTCCGTTCAGGATGCCACGGTCACTTTAAACCTGAACGGCAATCAGTTGAGCACACTAAGCGCCAACAACAAGCAACTGAAACAGGGCACCGACTACACACTGAGCGGAGATACACTAACCTTGAAGGCCAGCTTGCTTACCAGCCTAACCACCTCCGGTAAATATGGTGAGAATGCAGTCATTAACGCCAAGTTCAACAAGGGGGCAGACTGGAATTTTAAAGTCGTCGTGTATGATACACCAAAATTAAGCGCAACCGAGGGTACTACGCAAACCTTTACCATTCCAACGGACTTCCGTGGCAGCCAGCTTGCCACCATGGAAGCTGTTTATAGCAATGGCGGCAATGCCGGTCCGCAGGATTGGACACCGTATAAGGAATTTGGCAATACCTTTGCCCCTGCGTATGATGCGAATGGCATCAAGCTGCTGCCTGAATTTTTTAACAGTGTGAAGGATGGTGAAGTCACGCTGAAGTTCCATTTCTGGAGCGGCGATGTGGTAACCTACAAAATTACCAAGAGCGGAACCCGTGTGACGGGAACGGCATCCTAACCTACAATACAACCGCGAAACTAAAAAGGCGCTCCCGGAAAATGATCCGGAGAACGCCTTTTTTTATAGTTATGCCTAACCATTAAAACTTAGCCTTCCGGCTTATCCGTTAATTTCAACGTCACGGATTCTTCCTTGCCTGCCCTGTAAAAGGTAACCTTCAGCTCGTCGCCAATTTTCTTGTTATCGTACAAGTAGCGTCGCAAATCAAGCGTCGAGTTGATCGGTTCACTATCGAACGCGGTAATGACATCGTTCAGCTTCAAGCCTGCCTCCTTGGCAGGGCCGTGTGCCTCCAGAACAACCGCCCCGTCCTTTACGGTGTCAGGCAGCTTGAGTTCCTTGCGCTGTGTTTCATCCAGCGGAGCATACTCATTATTGAGGTCAACCGTGTATACCCCCAGATAAGGGCGGGTAATCTTGCCGTCCTCAACCAGTTCATTCACCGTCTTCATGACCTCATTGGCCGGAATCGCGAAGCCGAGTCCTTCCACACCGGTATCGGCAATTTTCATCGTATTGATGCCGATCACACGTCCGTCCAGATCGACCAGCGCACCGCCGCTGTTTCCTTCATTAATTGCTGCATCGGTCTGGATAACATGCTGTTCCCAGTCATATACGCCGTCCTGATTAATGGAAATGGGAATAATCCGATTCGGATAGCTCACAATACCGGAGGTGAGCGTATCGCCCAAGCCGAGCGGATTACCAATGGCAATCACAGTCTCGCCCAGAAGAAGCTTACTGGAATCACCGATGTCTGCTATCGTGCTAATGCCCTTATCGTCTACCGCCAGCACTGCGATATCGCTAATGCGATCCTTGCCGATCAGCTTCGCCTCTTTTTTGACACCATCCACAGTTACAATCTCCAGATCATCCGAGCCTTCAATCACATGGTTGTTAGTCATAATGAAGGCTTTGCCGGAAGCTATCCGGAAAATAACACCCGATCCAAGCGCCGACGGCTCCGTGCTACGTCCGCCTTCCCCTTTCAGGTTCACAATGCTGACGACCGCCGGACGCACCTTGGCTGCCGCCTGCACAATCCGGTCATACGGGTCACCCGCCGCCTGGCGCATGGGATAATGACTTGCTCCGGTTACTGCTGTCGTGGAGGGCAGACCTGTAATAAAGCTGAACAGCAGCACCGCAACCACCGCACTGACTGCACCGCTAATGACAGCAGCCTGCACCGGACTCACGCTTCGACGCCTGTACGGCCAACGTTCCTGTCCTCGGCGACGTGCCTTGAATGCCTTTTTTTTGGCCGCACGCGTAGATACCCTCGTTGAATAAAAATCGTCATCAAACAAGCCCATGTTCATCCTCTCCCCTTCGTTGTCATGCACCGACACTCACTAAAAAAATAGGGCTATTCGGGCTTGCGCCAACCTATGCTACAGAGACTCGCTCCGTTTGAACGCCAAAATGGATTGAATATCCCCCATGACCGAAACAGCAGATCATTTCAGCCTACTTATTAATCACCACAAATGGGGCCTCCCTAAGCATACTGATCTCATTAACCAGCATACACGCCGCAATCCACTCCGAATAGAGGAAAAAGGAGGAATGATTTCCAAACCAATTGACTACAATAGTAACAAGTCTTCTATTCTATTACAAAATGATCGTCTCATAGAGACGTTCTGGCCTGTTCCCGTTCGCTTGTAACAGCTTATGCTTTCTGATACAAGCTTTCTTTCAGAAAGCTTTCAGTTGTTAGCTTTATTGTATCACAGCACCCGGCAAAACCAAGCCGATCACACGCCATTTTTAAAATATTTTAACAGGAGGAATATATGATGAATCAACATCGCTCAGCTATGGATGAAGTTCGTATGGCTGCCAAGCTTGCGGATCTGAAAGACGAGCATTACCGCAACACGCTGGCGTTAAGTACACTCATTGAGCTACTGGTGGACAAAGGCATTGTGACCCGCGAAGAGGTTGAACGCAAAGCCGCCGAGCTGGACAGCTTTATGGCTCACTCACCTTATCCCACGGTGTAGGACGATCATAATACGTATCGCACAATCGGAACTCACTATCCTTGTAAAAGCAGCCGCGGTCCTCCATCGCCCCGCGCACGGTCAGCTTTGCCAGCTCCATCATATTGTGGTCGCGGCTCAAATGCGCCAAATACGTTCGCTTCGTCCGTCCCGTCAGCAGCTCGCTCAGAATCGCACCCGCCATCTCATTGGATAAGTGACCGATATCACTGAGAATACGGCGCTTGATGTTCCATGGATAACGCCCCATGCGCAGCATTTCCACATCATGATTAGACTCCAGCACCAATACATCTGCTTCGGAAATCGCCTGCTTCACCTTGTCGCTGACATAGCCAAGATCGGTCGCTACACTGAGCTTCTCTGCCCCATCGTAAAAGCTATACCCTACTGGCTCAGCCGCATCATGTGATATACCAAAAGACTCTACACGCAACGATTCAAATTCGCGTGTTGCGCCTGTCTCCAATATTCTGCGGTTATCGTCCGCGATCTGCCCGACAGCATTGCTGATGGCAAACCACGTCTTCTCATTCGCATACACAGGTAAATTATATTTACGCGCCATGGCGCCTAGTCCTTTAACATGATCGGAATGCTCATGTGTGACCAAAATACCATCCAACTCTTCTCCGCTCAGATCGCGTTCCTTCAGCAATTCATCAATACGCTTCGCGCTGAGACCTGCGTCGATGAGTAATGTCGTGTCTTCGTTCCGGACAACGGTGGCGTTGCCGGTCGAACCGCTCGACAGCACGGTAAATGAAATCCCCATATCTGTTCAAGACCCTTCTGTTTGTTCTGTCTTTGGACTAATGACATCTCCGTTCATCTGCACGTAATACACGCCTTGCCCGTTATCCAGCATAAACCGCCATACAGGTGCAGCCACCTGGCTATCCGAGTTAAAGGTCTGTCCATAATAGCCCAGCCGGATATCCTTCACAATCGCATCACGCGGCAAATAACTGTCAATCAACCGTGCCAGCGCCTTGGATGCGGGCAGCATTTTCTTCGCTTCATCCGAGGGCTGGAGATCGACCTGGATTTTGCGATATCCGATAATTTTTTGGTTACTGTAAAACAGGGCCAGCTTCACATTAAATAAAGGCCACTTTCCCTGTACCAACGGGTGTAGCACAAAAGCATCTGCCTGTCCGGATGCAAGCTCCTCCTGAACATCCAGCGGATCATACTGGTAGTTGTCTATGTCCCTGATTTGCGGCTGCAATGCCTCAACCAGCGCATCGTGGGTGAATACCAGCTTGCTGTCTACAGCCTCCGGTAGCTTCACACGCACATCCTTTTCCCCGCCATGAACATAAGTGTAAGACAGCTTCGGCAACTGGGGAGTATCCCCGGGAATCGGAGCCAGCACCTGAATGCTCTTCTCTTCCATTGAACGCTGCGTATTTTCATCCAGCGAAGTAAAATCCAGATTCGGCCCTGCCGTTTCCTGCGCATCACTCCACAACTGGCGCCCCAGTACTATATTGAGCAGCAAAAACGTGCAGATCAGTACGTTTTTGGCGCGACTCCAATCCATTCCCGTTCCCCCCTTCTGTCATAAGCCTATATGGTCACTTCTTTACCACCTGAGCCTGCTGCGCTTGCGGTGTACTCGCCGTTGTCGCCGTCACTGCCACAGCGTGAATCTCTGCCACAGAACCGTCGCCCAACGTAACCCGCCACTCGGGAACGAGCTTTAACCCATCATTGATCAGCTCCGGCTGATATACAGGGGTCAGATCTCTAATCGTTTTCCCTTTAGCTACAGCTTCGAGCTGCTTCTTCAAGGTTTCGCCACCCGGAAGCATAACCTTCTTCGAGGATGGCTCGCCGCCCTTGAGGTACAACAGCGAACGATCATAAACGGATGCCGTTTCCTGCTGGATTTCCAACAAAATCGTGCCAAACCGGAAGGATGGCGTATCCAGCACCGGATAAGATCCGTAATACTGCTGGAACAGCACATTGGTACGGTTCTCGTCGCTGCTTCTCATTTTCAACTGATACGAAGCATCCCAACCGCCATGCTGATTCACAAAATCAACCGCCGCCAGTACATCCCTCACCGAACTGCTTCCGCCCGCCCCCGGCGCACTCGGATCAGTATAGCTCATCCAACGCTGCTCCTGCTTAATTTGCAGACTACGCTTGCTGTCCGTATAAATTTGGGAACCGTCCTTCTCCTGAATATTTCGCGTAATCCCCGGATCGAAAAACAAATTCCGCTGCATCTGCTCTGTCGTGAACAACCCGGCATATACCACGGGCTGCACCGTCTCCAGATTATCTGCCGGAATATAATACTGATTATCCACCAGCTCGTACAACGGGGCATTTTTACCGAAATTCACATGCTGCCGGATATCCTCCATCGTCATATCAAACTGATTTGCCTCATACACCACATCACCTCTGGCACTGAAAAAGAGGGCGTGCGGCTTGGCATTTTTCTCATCTATATAGATCCAGATACGATTAATCGTCTCTCCCTGAAACACGGAATCCGGCGTCAGACGCATAACTCGCTCCAGTAATGAGACCGGGACACCGCCTGAAAAGGATAATTCCATGCCCTCATTCTCGCTGCGAATCCGCGCCCAATCTGCCGACTGGATACTCCGACGTTGAAAGCTGTTAAAGCTCCGGCTTTCCAGCCGTGTAAAAATCAAATCATAGAACGCAACGCCCGGATAAAAAACGGTATGCTTGTTTTGCCCTTGGTGAATCAGCATTTTATCAGGAAACACGAGCTTTTCAATCTTTTTCTCCTGTCCCATACTCTCGGTTTTGACATAGTTCGTCTCCGAGGTAAGTACAGAATCACTGCCTGGAAGACGGTAAATCAGAAAATAACTCTGTACGAGGCTGGAAGCAACCAGGAAAATAAGCGCCCATGATTTCAAACGTTCCTTCACTGTGCTTCCCTCCCTTCACCCAACATGGGGAGCGTAAAGGTCGTGCAGGTCCCTTGACCATATTCTGACTCCAGAAAAATCTGGCCTCCATGCGCCTTTACAATTTCCCGGGCAATCGACAGCCCTAGTCCCGTACCGCCCATATTGCGCGATCTGGCCTTATCCACACGGTAAAACCGTTCAAATATCCGATCCAAATCCTTTTTGGGAATCCCTATTCCGGTATCCTGTACCGAAATAGACAGCATTCCCTCACTATTGCGGCGGGCTTCAATCCGAATATTTCCGCCCTCCGGTGTATATTTCAAAGCATTGGACATCAGATTGTCCAACACCTGCTCAATTTGATCCCGGTCAATCACGACCTTGCCGATCCCCTGCTCCACGAACATTCCAGACCGGATATGCTTTTGCTTCATTTGAAAAGAAAACCGATCCGCGACTTCGTCCAGCATTTCTATCACATCAGTAGGCTGCATCCGCAAGGGCGCTTCATTGGAATCCAGCCGCGACAGATGCAGCAAATCCGTGACTAACCGGATCATACGCTCCGTCTCGTTGCGGATCACACCTACGAAACGCTCCGCGAGCTGCGGTTCACCCATTGCGCCATCATCCAGCGCTTCGGCATAGCTGCGGATCGTCGTCAACGGAGTACGCAGCTCATGCGATACATTCGCTACGAACTCCCGACGTGTCGTCTCCATTTCCTCCTGCTCCGTCACGTCCTGGAGCACGGCAATCGTCCCCGTAATGCCAAATTCCCGCCGATGAATCGGCGTGAACGTCACGCGGATGACGATTGGCTCGTCCTGACCCGCTGGCTCCAGTTGCAGCAGCGTGGAAGCCGAAGATCCGCTGTAGAGGGCCTCGGTTTCCTCCGGGTCGATCCCGAGCAGCACCGCGATATGTCTGCCGGCCATTTCGTTCTCGTTCACGCCCAGCATCGCACTGGCCCGGCGGTTGACCAGAATAACCCGGCCATTGTCATCTGTAGCGACCACACCGTCGCTCATATTGGTCAAGATGGAGGAGAGCTTTTCCTTCTCCTCTTCATTTTGTGACAACGCCTCGCGCAAGCGGCCTGTCATATAGTTAAAGGCCACACTGAGCCTGCCGATCTCATCGTCGCCAAACACAGGCATCTGCTGGTCGAATTTGCCCTCGGCAACCTCTGTCGCATGACGCGTCATCACCTTGATCGGGTGTGTAATCGTATGCGCCAGCACCACGCCCAACACAGCCGTCAACGCCAGCGCAATCAGCATACCCGAGAGAAACACATTGTTAATGCGCTTCATCGTATCGTACAGCTCCGTCATCGAGGCGGCGATATACACCGCACCGACAATCTTGCCTTGGCTGATGACGGGCTTGGCGACGACCTTCTTGCGGACATTATCCTCGTCCACCATGTACTCCTCATTGTCACGGATACCCTGGAGTGCACGGCTGACCACCGTCTGCGTATTTTTGCGTCCGACATAATCGGCGTGTGAGCCTTGAGAAGTAATCAGCACCTTGCCGCTGGCATCCAATACCTGAATTTCTGCGCCGCTAAAATCAAACAGATTATTCACACGTGCGCGCAGACTTTCCACGCTGTCTTCCTCCATTTTACCGTCACTGCCGTTCAGATCCTGCTCTGCCAGCACAGACAGCATTTCCGCCCGCGCCTGCAAGTCCTGTGTAAAGTTGCTCGTCAAAGAGTTCTTCATGGAGCTGACAAAATAGACCCCGATCAGCTGCATCGACACTAAAATCAACAGCACATAAATAATGATCAGCTTCGCATGAATCGTGCGAAAGAAAGACAGCCATCTCATGCCCGCAGGCCACCCTTGCCCCCGCTAATAATGTATCCGAGTCCACGACGCGTCAGGATCGTCTCCGGCTTGCTCGGGTTTTCCTCAATCTTCTCGCGCAGCCGCCGGATCGTCACATCCACCGTCCGCACATCCCCGTAGTATTCGAAGCCCCACACCGCCTGGAGCAAATGCTCCCTTGTCATGACCTTCCCGGCATTTTTCGCCATATAATACAGAAGCTCATACTCCCGGTGCGTCAAATCGAGCGGTGTACCGTTTTTGTAAGCTGTATACATATCCGTATCAAAAAAGAGGTCAGCCACGCGCAGCCCCTGCTTCTCTTCCTGCGAGCGGCTTTCCGACGTGCCTACCCCGCCGCGCTGCTGTCTGCGCATCTGTGCCTTCACCCGCGCCAGCAATTCCCGTGTGCTGAACGGCTTCGTCACATAATCATCTGCGCCCAGCTCCAGCCCCAGCACCTTGTCAATTTCCCCGTCCTTGGCAGTCAGCATAATAATCGGCGTCTGGAGCTGATGCCCGCGCACCTCGCGGCACACGTCCATGCCGTCCATCCCCGGCAGCATCAGGTCCAGCAAGATCAGGTCAGGCTGCTGCTTGACTGCGATATCCACCGCGCTGATTCCATCGAAGGCGCAAATCACCTGATAGCCCTCTTTTTCCAAATTAAATTTCAAAATATCAGCGATAGGCTGTTCATCATCCACCACCAGAATCGTTCCCTGCATACAGCGCTCACCTCTTCCTACGGATCATGTTATATATTAACTTTCGTTTGTCAGTGTCCATAAGCTGCTTATTCTATTCTACCATACCCGCACGCCATTCCATTACTTGTCCAGCCCCTTTTTCTTGCACAAAAAAAGCCATGTCTGCACCCACTGTTAAGCATGCAGAAAAACATGGCCTTCCCCGTATCCTCACCAATCATCATCCAGCGTTATAAACGATCCTTCTATCTTAAATACGTCATTGGATTGCGTGGCGTATTGTCTTTACGAATTTCAAAATGTAGATGTGTTCCTGTCGAGCGTCCTGTGTTCCCCATAACTCCGATCGACTCGCCTTGCTGAACCACCTGTCCCACATGAACGCCAATGCTGCTCAAATGCCCATATACTGTCTGGTAGCCATTACCATGGTCAATCATAATGACATTGCCGTAGCCATTCTGCTGACCTGCAAATGTAACTACACCTTCATCCGATGCGCGGATGTCAGGACTGCCAACCAAATCGACACCCTCATGCATACGTCCCCAGCGTGCGCCAAAGCTGCTCGACATCGCTGCGCCAGACACCGGCCAAGCGAACTCTCCCGATCCTTCGCCTACGACCTTTGTTCCTTTCAACACCACCTCGGAAACAGACGGCTGCAACACCTTTTGACCGAGCCATTCCTCTTGCACGACCTCGCCGTTCTCCTTGGTCAGACGGTAATCCATTTCCTTCAAGCCTGCCTGTCCAGGTCTGACAACCTTGGTAACTCCTGCTTTCAGCTCGTCACTTTGGCGAACCTCAATCTCAGGCTCAATGGCAATCTGCTCGACGACCTTTTCCACCGTCTGGACCGTAACCGGAGCCTTTGGAGCGGTAAGCTTCAATTCATCCCCGATTTGCAGATACAGCTCACGCGAGCCGGGGTTGTTCTGCTTAATCTCCCAAGCGGTCATATTAAATTTATTCGCAATCGACGACAAGGAATCGCCTTCCTGTACCGTATACGTTACAGGTGCCTCACGCGCCTCAGTCAGTGCTTTAACCGCTTCTGCCTCTGTCAGCACCTTATTCGGGTCCGCTTTTACAGGCTCATATGCAATTTTCTCACGAATACTAGCAGACTCCAGCCATGCTTTAGGGGCTTTGCTACTGGCATTTGCATGACTGCTGCCCACGGATGTTTTGCGGACCAGTCCCTTGATGCCTGTAGCCGTGCCTTCACCCGCAGGTGTGTATTTCTTCTGCACTTGCTTCAAAGCAGCCTGTGCAGTTGCTTTATCCTTTACAATACCGACCGTCTGGTCGTTGACCTTCACTTCTACTCCTTTGGCATACGCGGTGAGCATCCCGTCCAGCTTCTTCAGTGTTGCTCCGCTATCAATATCCACTTTATACGCCTTTTCAATGCCTGTCGTTACCGCACTTGTATTGAGCACCATGTCCACACCGGGATACTTGTCCTTATATTGCTTGTTCTTCGTTGCATACAGTTGCTTTAGCTGTTGCTCATTGAGAATACTTCCAACCTCAACACCCTTTACATACACTTTATAATAAGGAACCGTATTCGCCCCGACATATTGATTTCCAGCAAAAATAAGACTGCCTGCAATCACCACACCGCCTGCGGTCCAGCTCAACCATTTTCTCCGTCCGTTCCACCACATTGCTATTTTCCCTGCTGCTCCAGCAGGCTTGTGTTCAACGCTCGAATCTTCTTTCCTGCTGTCTGGTGAATGCTTCCCCTTAAAAACCTCCATGATTCTCTCCTTTTCAGCATATCTTATCTCTATATAAATGCGTTCGTTATTGGTTTTTCTCGCTATGATTCCAGCCTGTATTTACAAGTATCTATGATATTAGTCGCTATCTAGCATTGCATAGTTGCGTAAAAGGTTTCAAAATTTTAACCTTTTCACGACACTGTCTTACTTTAACATAGCCTTTACAAAGAATTCAACTCCACTCCAATTCCTTCCTGACACGCAAAAAAATCCGCGCCCGGCGCGGATTCCAATATTCTGTTGTGAGCATGAGCATTCCCCATAATCGAATCGTTACTATTTAAGCATACCCATCAGCTTGTTATACTCTTCTTTCGTTAGATACTTCGCAAGCACCTGCTGGATATCCTGCAGCTCCTGCTCGGTCAGGCCACCTTCCATCGCGGCAGATATTTTCTGCATTTCCTCAGGCGGCAATTTATTCATTAGAATCGCAAAAATTTCCTGCTTCTGCTCGGCGGGTAAGCTGTTCTTCTTTTCCGTCAAATGATCGGGCGTGATGACCAGCCCATGACCTTCAATACTCGTTTCAGGTGTAGCGTTCCGTGACGCACCAGTCGACGAAGAACCGCCATTCTGCGGGGTTTTTCCATTCGTTGCCCCACTGGTACCCGTGCCTTTTGCGCCGCTCCCACTCTCAGCTAAGCCCTGTCCCATGACGGATAAAGCATCATCAGGCGGTGTTACACTTTCCGAACCACCGCCCGTAGCTTTGTTTTTCCCCGTATCTGTACTTTTATCGGTTCCAGAGCTTCCCTTCAGCCAACCCAATCCCCATACCGGCTGATGATCCAGCTGAATGTTAAACTGCCGCAGCAGCGATTGAACATAGGCATTCACGACCACACCTGTTACCGCCAGCGTTAAAGCACTGACCAGCACCACTGTCATTCCTTTTTTAAGCAGCCATCCAAGCCACCTCATATCCCGTTACCTCCTTATACGCATCTTGCCATGTGTATCATCATGAAGTGCATATAGATCAGTATTGACGAGATATGACGATTTTTAACCCTTGGAATATGTAAAACTAGCACGATTGGATAGTAGATGTAATTCTTACATGAATCAGCGCGTACGGCGCACCCAAAAATGGAAAATGTCGCTGCGGACATAATCCAGTGAATACAACACCTGTCTGTTCAGCTCATCATAATGAAGCTGCTTGAGCAGTAACACGGTAGCCTGCGGATGCTTCAACAGACGCGTCATATGGGCATCGTCATGATTCGGGACGGTAAGCTCCGAATACGCACCAACAATTCGTACCCCGGCTTTAAGTTCCAGACTTTGAAAAAGCGAACCCGAAAAAGACCCGCCGTCCAAAATCGAACCTGCTAATGTCTCCGGCATCCAATTGATAGAATGGGCTACCGCTTCTCCATCGGCTGTGCGAGTCCGCTCCAGAACGATCATGGGCTCATTCTCGGAAAACCTCATTCGTTCGGCAATATCAGGGGGACATACCGTCATCCTCTTGATAGATTCCAACTGCTCATCCTCCCGCAACCCTGCCGAACGGATCATGTCCCCGATGCTGTACAGGCGGTCCAGCGAGCTTGGAATGCTCGGCAGCGGGCAAGTAGCGAACGTACCACTCCCGTGCTTCACCAACAGCTTGCCTTCCGTTTCCAACTGGCGAACGGCTCCCCGTAGCGTCGCACGCGAGACGCAGAACAATCGGGAAAGTTCAGCTTCCGAAGGCAGCCTCTCGCCCGGCTCAATTTGGTTGACCTCTATATATTCCTCTATAAGCTGCTTAATGTTCTCTTGTTTTGTTGACACCGTCCAAAGCCCAGCCTTTCTATTATAGTGACCTGAGTTCAAGTGATATACATCGGATTTGTAAAGGCAATCATCGTGACGCAATCTTCCATATATCCATATAATTCGGCTCGCACCCAGCCTTTCCCTGCGGGATCTTGTAATGACAACGTATATTCTCCTGATTGAGCAGGGATCTGAGTCTCGGAGCATACTCCATGGCTACTTGTCAGCAGAAGGCGAAGGTTCTGTGGCTCAAGGGTGTAATGGGCTGCTCTCGTTTCCACATCCAATTGAACCGTCACAGACAGTAAATCCTCCACAGCCAGCTCTACACATTCGCCGATGTGATATCGCTTTTCACTGCCCTTAACTTGTGCCGACATCGTCAGTAACGGTCCCATCGTAACCGACACCGAACCGAGGCGGATCGCCTCAACTGCCCGGTTAACTAAGCTCTCCTGCTCTTCTGCTTCACCACGAACACCCAGATACGTGACAGCCGGAAGCGCATCATCCGGTTTCGATACATGCCAGTCCCGACCACTTACAGCCGTGATGTGATACCCCTGATTCAATAAATCCGTCCACATGGCAAACGCCCGCTGGCTATCCCGCTTAATAGACGGCATAAGCGTTGACCAGACCTCAATATAATCGACCTCATGCCAGTCCTGAATGGTGTATTCCCAAAAGCATCCCGTACAGATCGGACTTCCGATCCTGAATGGATGGGCAAGCCCTGCAATGCCTCCCTGCTCATGCACCTGCCGGATTCCCTCATGAATGTCATCCGGTCCCAACACACGCCAGTCAATAAAGCGGTCTACCCCCAGCGTCAGCATATGCCCGTAAAAGGTCGTCCACTCCATCCCTGAAATGATCGGGACACCGAACTGCTGCTGAACCCGTTCCTGATCCACAAGTGCCGACTGGGTATTGTGATCCGTCATAGCGATGCATTCAAGCCCAAGGTCCGCTGCGCTTTGGGCAAGCTCCTCCAGCGTTTGCTTTCCGTCACTGTGAAGCGTATGGGTGTGAA
Organism: Paenibacillus sp. NRS-1782; assembly: GCF_050467685.1. Classification (NCBI taxonomy): domain Bacteria; kingdom Bacillati; phylum Bacillota; class Bacilli; order Caryophanales; family Paenibacillaceae; genus Paenibacillus; species Paenibacillus sp. NRS-1782. The sequence continues at coordinate 53,440 of NZ_JBITPH010000018.1, read as the reverse complement.
GCTCAGACGGAATCCATTTAAGCATATATGGCTCCCTCCCCCAATACGTGAATTTGGTAAACAAGCGTCTCGGTCACAACGGCATGCAGACTGACGGTAATCCGCCACATTCCCGCCGGATTATTTCCTGCGAGAAATCCCGGCGAAGCCGCAGACGAACCGAGCCAATGCTCCTGCTGCCTCTCGGGACGGTGTGCATTTCCCCGGTGGCGGAGAGGGTCATCGACAGACAGCGTCAATAAATTTTGCAGTGGCATATACTTCTTCCACAGATCTGATGAATGTCCCGGTTCGTCGTATCCGTATTTGCTCATGCTTTCCTCAATAATTTCTCGCGCTTGCTCTTGATCCTCCAATAACTTGGGGGTGTAAGAGAAGTGAATGCGGATCGTGTCAGTCGGCTGTGGGATGTGAAAAGAGTACGTAATATGGCTCTGGGTGCAGGTTCTATCGACCGTTCCTTCCACGTACAGTAGCCTGCTCATGACTCCCCATCCTGGCTTGTCGGGTCATCCACAGCATCGTTCACAGTACGATTTACAGTAGGGTCGCCAGCACCCGCTCCGTTTTTGTCTGCTGCCCATAAAATACCCGCTGGATGATGCCGCGTTAGCTCAATCACCCGATCCGTACGAATACCAGGAAACTGCGGCAGGTTTTCCTCGTTTAGCGTAAAAGCATACAGTCCAGCCACTTTCATGCTGTCCGCACCGCCCTCCAGCAATACGGCTCTGATTTCAGCTATATCCTCCAGCACAGCCTCTCCAGATAACTTGACCGTGGTAGAAAAATGTGACTCTGCACCCTCATAAGCAGCCCTGAAATCACCCAGTCGCAGATCATGATAGCACGATGAATGCCACTCCTCCGAGCCGTGAAGGCGAAGCTGGATATCCACACAGGCATCTTCCTCGCGTCGGTTAAAGCCCCGCTTGGACGTTGGAGACGATTCACTGCTGGAATCCCGTAAGGGGCGTTTTGAAGTCTGGATAAATACATAGCTGCGCTGGTGGGCAAGCATAATGGAAGACGCATTGGACGGCATTTCCAGCTCCTGCTGACGCTCCATCTCCCATCCAGTGACCTGATAAGCAAAAGGAAAACGACTCATGACCGCCTCACGCGGCTCTTCCTCTGGCTTCCATTGGAAAGCAGGCGGCAGCATAAAACGATAGTCCGATGAAATGGTATCTTTAAAGTTTCCATTCGTCGTTGCGGATTGGAGAACAGGATGCCCGCCCAGATCATAATTGCCTGAAAACGCAGTCGTAATATGATGTGCCCCCTGGAAAACAGCACCCAGAACATTGCCCCCGGCATCCAGCTCGACGCGGTACATCCATTCGATATCGGTGGTTCTCCCCCATTTGCTCATGAGCAGCGGTGCGGGCGTTCCTTCATCCTCATGGCTGTACATCATCTGGTATTCAATGACCGTTTTCCCCTCATTCTCTTCCACGGAGTAGAACATAACAAGCGGTGTATCCGTAAAGCGGTTCTCATAGGGATGTGCCAGATTGCGACCATATAAAAGTGGGGTGTGGCGATAAATCAGCGATCTTGGAGACGAATCGGCCACGCAGCGCATTTCAACCCCGTCGATCCATGCTCTGGATACAAGCGGGGCCGACTCCAGTTCTCGAAATTCGGCATAGACCTCATAATCGCCTTCTTTTAGATACCCCAACAAACGGGTGTACACACCCTGACTGCTGCCATAATACAAAATAACATCCTGATTATAGGCTTCGTTCAGGTAGAGGCGCACGAAGGCGGATTCCCGATCTGTCGCAGCCCAGTCACTGTCCGATCTGGCGAGCAGATCAAGCTCCGCGAACCCGTCTTCCGGCATGGAAAACGTGAACCGGAATCCGTTCCCCGGACTGAGTTCAACCTCCGCTTTGTGTAAGGCAATCCGATACCCGCAATCCAGCAGGTCCCTTTCCCACACTCGCCCACTAAACCCGGTAATCTGCACCTCTGCTTGGCTGTTCATCCCTGTAACCTCCTTAGTGTATAGCGGCTGTCTAGCTCGCATCCGCATCCTTCACCATTGTCCGAATATAAAAGTAGCCCATAAAAGAACACAGCAAAAACATAAACACTGCCATAGCGCTGGCTGTATGCGTCTCCTGATAGCTGGAAAATACCTGCTGCATTGCGACACCCAGCACCTGCGGCGAGTTGGCGCCAATCAGGAACGGAGCTGTGAAGCTGCCCATAATCCCCATAAAGATGAAGGTCACCGCAACCCACATCGTTTTGTAGGAAAGGGGTAAAATAAAGCGCCCAAACAGTTGCAGCGTGCTGGCTCCCGCGTCTCTGGCACTCTCCACAACAGCGTTTGGAATGCTGGCAAGGGCCGAGCTTAGCAGCATGGTGGCGAATGGAATGTTAAACCACAGATTAGCCAGCACCAGACCTTTGTAGTCGTAAATAATCCTCGGAATGGTTTCAATACCCAGCGGCAACAAAAGGCGTGCAGCCCAGCCATGATTGCCGTACATCGTAATGATCGCATAGGTTGCAATTACGCCAGGAACGAACATCGGGACAAAATACAATCGGCCGATCCATTTGACAACAAAACCTTTTCCAAATCGCAGATAAATCGCCAAAGCGTAGCTGATGACCAATGTGAGGGCTGTCGAGACCAGTGTGACATTGATCGTATATATCATGTTTTTTCGCATCGCAGGCTCCGTAAAGAGGCGGATATAGTTCGCCAGCCCGTAGCCTGTTCCATGCTGATCTATCAGGCTTTCCTTTACGGCATAGAGAATCGGAATAATGACGACAACCAGCAAAATGAGAAAAGACGGGATGACCAGGGCAAGCCCCAGCATCCCCCTTTTGGACGATGAACTCATGATTAACCGCCCGCTACTTCACTCTGCCAGCGTTTGTAGATTTCCTGCTGGAGCTCGCCGCTGTTAAAGCTGCGGTATCCAGAAGATACACTGTTGAATTTCTCTTGCAGTTCACTTGGCATCAGATTCCACTTAATCCCCGGATAGCCGTACATTTTGTTGATGACCACCGTTTGCGCTTCCGGCGTCAGCACGTAGTTCAGAAATTCCTGTGTTGCTTCTTTCTTGGAGGAAAGCGAAGGAACCATCAGATAAGACGGACCGCCTGTAAAAGCAGGGTCGATCTGTGTCAGCTTCACCGTGTCTGGAAGCAGACCTTTAGCCAGTTGTTCAAGCGCCATATCGGACCAGGCCGGAACCATGTCCACCTCTCCACTTGCCAAAATATCAAGCGTGCCTTGGTTCTTTTTCGGATAAACTCCCTTTTGGTACATCGAAGGACCCAGTTCCTTGAGCAACGAGAAGCCTTGATCCCATTTCTTCATATTTGCCGGATCATCACTGTTCATCGCTTCTGGAGGAAGGAAATTATAGATAACCGTGTTCACAAACGAGCTGCCTGATCCACCTGTGGACGGGTCGTTATAAGCAAACTTGCCCGGATGCTGGCGAATCCACGTATACAGCTCATCCGCTGTTTTCGGAGGTGTCGCCACTTTTGCACTGTTGTAGGCAAGGACAACCGAAGATGCCCGATATGGAATGGCCTGATTGTTGACTTGCTTGAGATACGTTTCATCGACATTCGCCAAGTTCGAAACTTTGGCGGTGTCTACCGTTTCCCACAGTTTTTCGCCTACCCCTTTGGTGATGTCATCCAGGCTGCCTTCGTACAGGTCGATATCTGTATCGGTTTGCCCGCTTTTCTTGGCTGCAATCAGACGATCCAGCGTAGATGCGCCCCCGGTTCCCGCTGGCAAATACACCAGCTTGACCTTAACGTGATCATTTTTAGCTTCAAAGTCCTTGATTAACGTTTCCCACAGCTCTTTGACGTTCAAAGAACCGCCAGTGTACAAGGAGATTTCTGTCGTTCCCGTAGCTGCTCCTGCTTTCGTATCCTTGGCTTCCCCTGTAGCTGTAGCGGCATTACTGCCGGTTCCACATCCAGCCAACAACGATAAGCTAAGCACCCCGGACAAAATCAGACCTATCTTCTTTTTCCCAAACACATTGTTGCCTCCTTTAGATAGTTGCACAAGTTCGCAGCATCACCAGATGATGCGTTCATGATGGACATTGATGCGATGTAGAGGTTGATCGTGAATCTTCACTGTGCTGCTGGAAAAGTAACCATTTTACTGAAGCTGAACCTGATTTGCTCTCCACTGCGCAGATCGGCCGCCCGTTCACGCGGCACAAACATTTTCAGATGATCGGTACCGCTATCCAGCGAAACCTCCGCATAATGCCCGAGAATCATCACTTGCCTGATCGTTCCGGCTAGAGAGCCGTTTTCTTCCGTCGTCAGAACAATATCCTCTGGCCTTACACCGACCATGGATTCACCGCTGTATTCATGCTCCTGCGCGAACGCAATTCCGCTCACGGACACACTGCGACCTGTACTCACCCCCTTTAATAAATTGATGCGACCAATAAAGCCCGCTACAAAAAGCGACTGTGGCTTGTCATAAATCTCCTGCGGCGAAGAGAGCTGCTCAATCCGTCCCGCATTCATAACGACAATCCGGTCGGAAATGGACAGTGCCTCCTCCTGATCGTGGGTGACGAACACCATCGTCATTCCCGTCTGGGTCTGGATGTCGCGCAGCTCTTCCCTCATCTCCATGCGCAGCTTGGCATCGAGCGCGGAAAAAGGCTCGTCCAGCAGCAATACATCCGGCTTTAGCAGCAGAGCCCGAGCGAGCGCTACCCGCTGCTGCTGACCGCCAGAGAGCTGTCCCGGCGTTTTACGCTCTGCCGTCTCCAGCCGAACCAGCGCCAGCGCTTCCTTCACCTGGCGGTCGATTTCCGCCTTTTTCACCTTACGAATCTTCAACCCGAAAGCAAGGTTGTCATACACCGTCATATGCGGCCACAAATTATAGCTTTGGAACACCATAGCGGTTGGGCGTTTTTCGGGTGGCAGCTTGAGCACACTTTTACCCTGAATCTGAATGTCGCCACTGTCCGGGTCCAGAAAGCCGCCAATGGAGCGAAGCACGGTTGTTTTACCACAGCCGGAAGGACCGAGCAGGGTCACAAGTTCCCCTTTCATCACGTCAAGTGAAATGCCCTTGACCCCGTCTCCCGTCTTAAAGCGTTTGGTTAACTCACGAATGGATAATTGAATGGACATTAGCTTTGGCTCCTTTTTCAGGATTTTGCAAACTCCTCTTTTACCAATTGCGTTATTTCACCTGGAATCCGCCAGCCAGCACGTCCGCGCTTACGAAACGCCTTGCGGCCAGCAGCAAGATCACCGTGGGCAGAGTCAAAATGACGGAGAATACAGCACCCGTAGTACTCGGATAATCCGCAATAATGGAATACATAATGACAGGCATCGTTTTATAGTCCGGTGTCCCGACGAGCAGCGTTCCCTGCGCCTCATCTAATGAAGCGAGAAATGTAAAGATGGAAGCGACCACAATACCGGGCAGCGCCATGGGGAATGTAATTTTCCAGAAAACCCGTAACGGTCCTGCCCCGGCATCCCGGGCAGATTCCTCTTGAGCACGATGGACGCTGCGGAACGCAGAGGAAGGAATCCAGGTCATGTACATCAGCGTGTTCACCATGTGGATCAATACAATGCCCGTAAAGGTGTTCATCAGCCCGAACTTGTAGAACAACACTGCGATAGACACGTACAATCCCATTTTCGGAAAAGCATGCGTGAGCAAAAATGAAAACAAAAACCACTTGCTAAGCGGAAACGAAATCCGCGCGAAGGCGTAGGCAGCGGGAACACATACGATAATCGAGCACACGGTAACCGTAATGGCGATCAGGAAGGATAGAGATATGGAGCTGAGCACATCATCCTGGGTCAATACAAATTTCCACCATTCCAGTGACAAGCTCTGTGGCAGCGGTGCAGGATACTGCCATTTTCCCGAAACCGCCAGCAGCAACAGGTTGGTCAGAGGCCCCAGGAAAAAAATGACGAAAATCACGAGCACGATGAACTCCATAATTTTGCGTGTGCCAAGTGAGCGAAGATACCAGTTCATAATTCATCCCTCTCAAGACGTCTAGACGTCCGAATCTCTTTCTATCTGGATTATAGAGAGGGTTTGTTATCACAAATCGACATGGGCGATAAGATTTTGTAAAGGGGAGGGAAATCAGAGGAACGGTTTTTACATAAGAAAAGGAGAGGGGGGCTTTTAACAGCCTCTCTCTCCTTGGTCGTGCAGGAATAGCTATACAATTAAATAGGCATAACGCCTTAACAGATAAAACGATTCCGCTGGTTTACAGGTAAATCGGAAGCACTTGGTTCGTTTGGTCACGGTTACGACCAACAGAGAAGATCGCAATTGGAATACCTGTCAGCTCGGATACGCGTTGTACGTAATTACGAGTAGTCTCAGGCAATTCCTCCAGCGTTTTCACGCCAGTAATGTCTTCGCTCCAGCCTGGCAGTTCCTCGTATACGGCCTCGCACTCCGCCAGCATTTTCAAACTAGCCGGATAATGCGTAATCACCTCACCGCGATACTTGTAGCCTGTGCAAATTTTCACCGTTTTCAGACCTGTCAATACGTCCAGCGAGTTCAAGGACAAACCTGTAAGTCCGCTGACACGACGGGCATGACGTACAACCACACTGTCAAACCAGCCAACACGACGAGCACGACCTGTAACGGTACCGTACTCATGACCTGTTTCACGGATGTAATCGCCGATTTCATCATTCAGTTCCGTTGGGAACGGACCGTCACCGACACGAGTTGTGTAGGATTTAGCTACACCGATGACTTGTTGAATCTTGGACGGGCCTACACCGGAACCGATACATACGCCACCAGCCGACGGGTTGGAGGACGTAACGTACGGATACGTACCTTGGTCGATATCGAGCATAACGCCTTGCGCGCCCTCGAACAGTACCTTTTGATTCGCATCAATCGCATCATTCAACACAACAGACGTATCCCCTACATAAGGACGAACAAATTCTGCATACTCCAGGTATTGTTTCAGTATTTCTTCTACATCCAGCGGCTTGCCACCGTATACTTGTTCAATCATTTGATTCTTCTCTTTTGTTTGATGGCGCAGCTTCTTTTCGAATTCCTCTGCATCCAGCAAATCAGCAATACGAATACCATTACGTGCAGCTTTATCCATATAAGCAGGGCCGATCCCTTTACGCGTCGTACCGATTTGGTTAGGTCCTTTGCGGTCTTCCTCCAGCACATCCAACGTGATGTGGTATGGCATAATAACATGTGCACGGTCGCTAATGATCAGATTTTTCGTAGAAAAGCCATTATCGTGAATGTAAGTAATTTCTTCAATAAGAGCGGCCGGATTAACTACCATGCCGTTGCCAATGACACACTTTTTATCTTCATAAAAAACGCCGGATGGAATCAGGCTCAGCTTGTACTTTTTACCGTCAATGAGAATCGTATGACCAGCATTGTTTCCGCCTTGGTAACGGGCCACCACTTCAGCGCTTTCTGCCAAATAGTCCGTAATTTTACCTTTGCCTTCGTCTCCCCATTGTGTTCCCACAACGACTACAGTTGACATGTTTCATTCCTCCGTGGAGTGCCCACAGACACTCTGATTTTGGGCTGACGCGCTGCGTATATCTGACTTCAACCGCCTGAGCGGACAGATATAGAGCGTTCTCGGACAGCAGGAAAAAACGTCCGTCGTAGACATTCCGTAGGTTCGGAAAGCCCCGGGCGTAATGATCTCCCTACTGCGTTGAAGCAGCACTATAAGTGTAACAGCACCATTTTTTAAAGTCAAATAAAAAGCGAACAATATATCACATGAAAATAGTATTGTTCGTAATTGAGAGTTTCGGTCCTTATATGAAAACATATGAGCATGATATGTAAAAGGCCCCTCCGACATCGCGAAAACCGCGTCGAAAGAGCCTTTTTTCAAATATATCATTCCGTTATCCAGCGAACGCATCCGAATGGGCACGCTCATAATTAGCGAATTTATTATAATTTTTGAGAAACACCAGCTCTACCGTACCGACCGGGCCGTTACGCTGCTTGGCAATGATAATCTCAATAATATTTTTCTTTTCCGTTTCCTGATTATAGTAATCATCCCGGTACAGAAACGCGACGATATCAGCATCCTGCTCAATGGAACCGGATTCCCGCAAGTCACTCATCATCGGACGCTTGTCCTGACGCTGCTCTACACCCCGGCTCAACTGGGAGAGGGCGATTACAGGCACTTCAAGCTCACGGGCAATTTGCTTCAAGGTCCGTGAAATTTCGGATACCTCCTGCTGCCGATTCTCGCCCGATTTCCCGCGCCCATGAATGAGCTGCAAGTAGTCGATCACGATCATGCCGAGTCCCTTTTCCGTCTTCAGACGGCGGCACTTGGCACGGATATCCGCAACCGTAATACCCGGCGTATCGTCAATATAGATCTCGGCCTCTGACAAGGCCGCAATGCCCATCGTCAGCTTCGCCCAATCGTCGTCGCCCTTAAAATCACCTGTCCGCATAACGTTCGCGTCTAGATTGGCCTCGGCGCAGATCATCCGCTGAACGAGCTGGGCCGCCGACATTTCCAGACTGAAGATGGCTACCGTCTCCTTCGCCCGAACCGCAACATTCTGCGCAATATTCAGGGCGAACGCCGTTTTACCTACGGATGGACGAGCAGCCACGATGATTAGATCATTGCGTTGGAAACCCGCCGTCATCTTGTCCAAATCAACAAAGCCGGATGGAATCCCGGTCGTATTGCCCTTGTTCTGATGCAGCAATTCGACCCGGTCAAACACTTCCATCACGACATCGCGGATGGCAATAAAGCCGCTGCCCGAGCGCCCGTTGGATATCTCCATAATCTTGCGCTCAGCATCGCTCAGCATACCAGCGACGTCCTCGCCGCCGCTATAGCCTTCGCTCACAATCTGCGTGGCTGCACGAATCAATCGGCGGAGCATCGCCTTTTCTTCAATAATCTGAGCGTAGTAATCCACGTTAGCCGCTGTCGGCACCCCGTGAGCCAGCTTCGCCAGATAGCTGACGCCCCCGATATCCTCCAGCTGACCCTTGTCCTGAATTTTCGAGGTCAGTGTAACCAAGTCTATCGGCTGTCCGGATTCACCCAGCTCAATCATCGCTTCGTAAATCATCTGGTGAGCCTTATCGTAAAAATCCTCGGTCTGCACCCGCTCCATCGCTGTAATCAGTGCTTCGGACTGGAGCAAAATGGACCCGATAACCGCCTGTTCTGCCTCCAGATTTTGCGGAGGAATCCGATCGAAAAATTCGCCGCCCATAATTATTCTTCGGTCACCTGTACCTTCAGCGTAGCTTTGACCTCAGGATGAAGCTTAACGGTCATTTGAGTCACGCCCAACGTACGAATCGGTTCTTCCAGCTCGATTTTGCGTTTGTCCAGCTTAATCCCCGTTGCAGCGACCGCTTCCGCGATTTGCTTGCTTGTAATTGCGCCGAACAGTCGACCGCCTTCACCAGCTTTTGCTTTCAGCTGAACGGTTGTGGATTCCAGCTTTTTGCCGAGTGCCTGCGCCTCTTCTTTTTCCTCTTGCTTGCGCTTTTCCTCAGCAGCGTTCTGGTTCTCCAGCGTCTTCATATTCCCTTCCGTCGCCGGGCGGGCAATACCACGCGGCAGCAGGAAATTCGCTGCGTACCCATCCGATACTTCCTTAATTTGTCCCTTCTTGCCTTGGCCCTTCATATCTTTAATAAAAATCACTCTCATTCAAATAACCCCTCTTCCCCATCAATTTCGGCCAGCACGTCGACCACTCTGCGTTTGGCTTCCTCCAGCGGACAATCCAGCTGGACCGCCGCATTCGTCAGATGTCCTCCGCCGCCTAGCCGTTCCATGACGACCTGTACATTCATGCGTCCGAGTGAACGGGCGCTGATCCCCACCAGGCCGTCAGGACGTTCACTGACCACAAAGGAGGCCAGTACATCCGTCATATTGAGTAATGAATCCGCCACCTGAGCAATCAGAAGCTGCGGTATCTTCTGTCCAGGCTCTGTCACCGCAAGCGCGATGTGCCCATATATCATTTTAGCATGCTTAATAATTTCCGCCTTAGCAATATATTCATCCAGGTCCTCTTTTAACAAGCGCTGGATCATCACTGTATCTGCCCCGCTACGCCGCAAAAAACCGGCGGCTTCAAACGTACGCGAGCCTGTATGCAGGGAAAAATGCTTGGTATCCACCGTAATCCCTGCAAGCAATGATGTCGCCTCCAGCGGCGTCAGTTGAACCTTCTCATGAATATATTGCAGCAGCTCTGTCACCAGCTCACAAGCCGACGACGCATATGGCTCCAGATAAATCAAAACAGAATCGTTAATAAACTCCTCGCCCCGACGATGATGATCTACAACGACCACCCTGCTCGCCGTCTGCACCAATTTTGGCTCAATCGTCATCGAAGCCTTGTGCGTATCCACCACGACCAGCAGGCTGTGCTCGGTCATCAGCTGGAGCGACTGCTCCGGTGTCATGAGCGCTGCCGACAGATTCTCGTCCTTGTTCACCTGCTCCATCATCCGGTCGATGGACGGATTGGATTTATCCAGCACGATGTGCGCCTCTACGTTGTAGAGCGCTGCCGCCTTCCACACCCCGATAGCTGCTCCCAGTGCATCCATGTCCGGTATTTTGTGCCCCATGATCAGCACGCGGTCGCTCTCCTGCATCAGATCACGCAGCGCATGCGCAATGACCCGCGCGCGCACCCGTGTACGCTTTTCGACAGCATTGGACTTGCCGCCGTAAAAAGATAGACGTTGTCCGGCCTTCACCGCCGCCTGGTCGCCACCCCGTCCGAGCGCCATATCCAGACTGGACTGAGCCAGCTCACCCAGCTCCTTGATGCTCTCCGCGCCGAAGGCCAAACCGATGCTCAGTGTCATCGGCACTTTCAAATCGGCCGTCATTTCCCGCACCGTATCCAGAATGACAAATCGACTTTGCTCCAGCTCCTGAAGCGCCTTGTGATTCAGCATGATGAGATAGCGCTCGGATGACAAACGGCGCAAATAAATATTGTACTGGTTCGCCCATGCTGTAATCTCGCTCGACACCTTCGCAATAAGCGCGGTACGCTGCTGATCGTCCATTCCCTGAGCAGCTTCATCCATATTATCAAGCATAACGATGCCGAGCGCCAGCCGCTCGTTCTCATACTGCTTGCGCAGCACCGCCAGCTCCGTTACTTCATACAAATAAATCAGACGCTCATCCAGCACGATGAGGAACTGATAATAGCGCTCATCATGCTGTAGCTCTACCTTTAGCTCACGCACAGGCTCCTTCGTTTCCTTTTTGGCACCCAAAGCTCCTGCTAGCTGGGGAAAGAGGTCCTGGAGCGGCTCGCCTATCAGTGACTGGTCCTCGAACATTTCCCCAGCGAACCGATTGTGCCATTCTACCGTTCGATTTTCGCTGTATAAAATGATGCCGAACGGCAGTGAGCTGACCGCTTCCCCTTCCACCCGCTTGATGCGAAAGGAAAGGCCGCTGATATATTGATTTAGTTCCCGACGGAAATCCAATTCCGTCTTCAGCATCAGCCCGCCGAGCAAGAATGACAGCACCAGTCCCATCACACCCAGTTCCCAGTTATACATGGAAATACATATGACAAGCACCAGCAGCAGTAAAAACGCCCAGACAGTCTGATAGCCGTGCCAGCGTTTTTGTAGAAATTTAGGCATGACTGTTCACCCTATTTCTTTGATCTTGTAATAGCTTCACGCAGCGGAAAGGCCAAATCAATAATACCGATAATGCGGAGTGGCTGGAACACCAGAACGACGAGCGATAGCAGCACCGCGATCACAGGGTGCATGTTACGGCTATGCGTCCAGAAGTAAATAAATCCGATCGTCTGGATAATAAAGCACGCATGAATCAGCGGCAACATACTAACAGAAACCGCCTGAACCCAACTGCTGTCAGAGGACATAGCCACCCACTCAAACACAATCGCCAGCAGGTAATACCAGATGAGCGCGCGTGGCAGTCTCCATTCTCGGGCAGGCTTCATTTTGCGTACAGGCACATCAAGGCTACTCAATGCTGGACGCGTCAGAGCGTGCGTGATCACAGCCAGTAAAAACGAGGTCAGGATCAGCACATATGGAACTTTGCCGATCATCATCGTACCGAGTCTCTGTGTATCTTCTGCTGTCCAATTCATGCCGGGAAGCATCGAATTGCCATTTAAGATTTGCTGTACCAGATTTGCCGATATAGCAGCCTGATCACGAAGATACTGCGAAAGATCAAACCCGAAGGTATACGTAGCGATGAGCAATACAACCAACAACTCGGCTAAAATCACACCCGTTCCGGTCATCAACGCCTGAAAAGCAGGGGCTCCCTTTTTATATACCCGTCCCATTAACAAGGCGGGGATCAGAAAATAAATCGCGGGAAGCAGCAAATATACATCTTGTAGCGCTATAATCAACAGCACCGGTATGACATGAATCAGAAATCCCTTGAAAGGCAGCGATGAAAACAATACAACGCCAGGCACAATCAGCAAAAATACGGTGAAGATTCTTAAGGGTGTCAATAGAGACAGCAGCAGCAGCAAATAAATAACGCTCCATGCTACAGTTGCCAAGCGGAATTTCAAAGTTTTCACCTCTTACGCATATGTTCTTCCAGTGCGGATATGTCCTGATACCAATCCTCCAACTGGTGTCCTTCTTTTCTGTGCTTTCTTAGCTTGTCGATGAGGAGATCATCCAATTCACGGTAAGACACTCCAAGACGTCTTCCCAAAATATAACTGCTCATCATCAGACTCGCCAGACAATCGCCAATGCGGGCTGTACTGCCTTCCCACATCGCTTTAAACAGACGGGAAACCTGTTCAAGCACCTCTGTTTTGAGCCATTCAATCACCTTGGCCCGTTTAACTACATCCAGTTCTTTAGGCATATGATGAAGAGTCACACCCCTCTGAAAAAGCTTTATTCTCCATTATAGCATATCCTATTTTGAAAATAACTGTTACCCCATAGGGTAAATCGTTATTTTCAGAGCAGCTATGCTGCTTGCTTTAGGATGACGAGTTAAGCGATTCTTTCGACACAAATTTTTCACAATATTCAATAATCTGGCTACGGCGGACAATGCCGATGAACCGTTCCATATCATCCACCACAGGTACAAAGTTTTGCACCTTAGCCAAATTAATTAAATCCTCCATATTGGCATCAATAGACACCGGCTTTATCGAAACCCGAAGCGGCACGTCCTTGAGCATAAACTTCGAAGCGTTTTCAAAGGTGATCTTCCCCTCAGATTCCTTCATATGCCACAGCAGATCACCCTCTGTAACCGTGCCGGTATATCTACCTTCCTTATCCAAAATCGGAACCGCCGTGAAACGGTGATACTCCATTCGCTCCAACGTTTGCCGTAAAGTTGCATCCGCGGTGACAAAAGCAACCTCTTGTTTGGGAAGCAAGAAAAAAGCGATATTCATGAGAAAAAAATCCCCCTCAAAATCAATTGTAAAATCAAATGATTACTCACTGAATGTCCTGCTTGTCGGGAAGCTTCAGCGTCTGCGGGGTTGTGCCGGAATCCAGCCAGTTTGCGATCATAAGTCTGGCGTATTCGAGTTCCTGTTCATTGGCCCGGTCATAATACAGGCCCTTCTTCTTGAAACCTTCCCCCGTAATCGTAAAGCTCGAAATTTGTAGTTGCCCCTGCGAAATGGCCTGCTTTCCAAGTCCTGTAATAAAAGCAGGCTCCATGTCCGTCTTTAAATTGGCTCCCATAATATCGAGCAGCTCTGGAATCTTGGAAATCCCGTTGATATTCAGCAGCTTATCCGCCATTGCATTCAGAAAAATTTGCTGCCGTTTGGTACGGTTAAAGTCGCTGTCTTCCCTATATCTAACATAATACATCGCTTCTTCACCATTATAAAGCGGCTTGCCCGCCTCGATGCGGAACTTGATATGCAGCGGATTTTTATTCTCAATCGGCTTATCGATGGGAAGTTCAACCCCGCCCACCGCATTTACAGCATCCTGAATACCTTGAAAATTAATCGTAGCATAATAATCGGCCTTATGCTCCATCAGCTTCTCTACCGTAGCTATGGACATATCCTCGCCTCCGAACGCATAAGCATGCCCCAACTTATCCAAATCATCCTCACCGTCATGATTTGGATCATGTCCGACAATCTGGACATACGTATCCCTTGGAAGGGAAACCAGAAGCACACGCGATTCCGCAGGCCGTACAGCCGCGTAAATAACCGTATCCGAGCGGCCACGCGCCTTCTCGTTAGGCCTTTGGTCCGTACCGAGCAGCAGCACCGAAAACGGCTCCTTCCGATAAGCAACCGGCTCCAGCTGCTTATCTCCCTCCGACTGGCGCGGCTGAAAGGACTTCTCCAGCTTGCTCTCCAACGTCGGAGATACGAACCAGTCAAAGGCCACCAGCGTTAGCTGTTTACGGAACAGATATCCTCCCGCCGCAATCAGAAACAAAACAATACATGAAATATATAGAGCGGTAAACCTTTTTTTATTCTTAGGCTTGCCGCCTGTCCTTCTCCTATGTCTTCTCTCCATAACCGTTTCCTTCCTTCTTTACTTCGATAAATCCCATCTCTTCATTAAACCGGATTTGGCTCTTATGAAGCGGAAACTTCCCCCCCACAGCATAAAAGGTCTGCTACCTTGTTGTCAAAAGTGCCATGTCGTAGTCAGCTCCTCGTCACCACATCCACGCCAAAAAAAGGCTTCGCCCTCACGGTCAAAGCCTTGCTTGATGTTTATAGCCTGTACCCTATGTAGCTTTTACAGTCATTCCTCCACTTAGCGCAAAGTCAGCTTAGCCCAATTTTGCAGCCGTACCGGGAAAGAGGTAGACAGAGCGAAACCATAGTCGAATAGCTTCCGTGTCTGCTTGAAGCGTTCCTCCTTGCTCGGTGCCCCCAGCACTACAGCAACCAGCCTTCTGCCATGCTGTTCGGCTGTACCCGTGAAGCAATATCCCGCATCGCTGGTGTATCCCGCTTTCAGTCCATCCGTTCCTGCGTAAGAGTAGGGTCCCGCCAAGGAAGGCAGCATCCAGTTCGTATTACTAATATAGATGCCCTTATCCTTTAATTCCATCTGCGTACGGCTGGACGTTCTCAAAATTTCTGGATGTGACATAATAAGGTAGGAGGCCAGCTTCGCCGTATCGCTTGCCGTCATTTGCGTTTCTCCCCGAATATTCTCGGGATGGTTAGGACCCAGCTCACTCTGCCCCGCTCCTGACGCGTTGCTGAATCGGCTGTAGGACGTCAATCCAATCTTAGCCGCCTTATCGTTCATACGCTTCACAAAAGCCGGTTCACTGCCTGCTGAGCGCTCCGCCAGTGCCACAGCCGCGTCATTAGCCGAATACACAACCATGCTCTGGAACAGTTCGGACACTGTCAGCCTTTCACCATATCGGAGTGACAGATTTACACCACCTACTGTACTTGCGTAACGGCTGATTTTCACTTCATCATTCCAGCCCAACCGCCCGGCACGAATATCCTCCAGCACCAGCAGCTCGGTCATGAGCTTGGACATATTTGCGGAAGGCATAGGCGTATCGCCATTCACATCCATCAACAATTCTCCCGTCTGCATGTCCATCAGCACCGCGGCTCCTGCATCCACATCCGGCTTACCGACCAGCAGCCTTGGTCCAAGTGTAATAAAAATCAATATAATAAGTACTGGGACCACAATAGCCCAACGTAACCAGTATTTTTTCATCATCGTAATAACCCCCATACTTTATTAGACGATGAAAAATCTATTTTGTCTGCAACTTTTCGAAAAAAAGATTCAATTTTTTTGTTTTTTACATTCCACAGCAAAAAACCCGCCAATTCCTGCTTGCAGGCTGACAGATTTTTAGAAGTCAAATGATTCAAAAAGGCTTTCTACTATGGTTCTAGGCAAAATGACAGGCCACAAAATGCTGATCGCCCGCATCCCGATACGCCGGAATTTCCGTTTTACAACGGGCCTCCGCCATAGGACAACGTGTATGGAACTTGCAGCCTGACGGCGGATTCGCCGGGGAAGGAATGTCCCCTTTTAGCACAATTCGTTGTCTCTTGATCGTAGGATCGGGAATGGGAACCGCCGACAGCAGCGCCTTCGTATACGGATGAAGCGGATTGCGGAAGAGCTCCTCTTTGGAAGTTAACTCCACCATCGAGCCTAGATACATCACACCGATGCGGCTGCATAGGTGCTCGACCACACTTAGATCATGCGAGATGAACAGATACGTCAACTGCCGTTCCTGCTGCAAATCACTTAACAAGTTAATGATCTGAGCCTGAATAGACACATCAAGTGCAGATACTGGCTCATCAGCCACGATAAAATCAGGATTCAAAATCAAAGCCCGCGCAATCCCGATCCGCTGACGCTGACCACCAGAGAACTCATGCGGATACCGATCATAGTGATAGGAGGATAGCCCGCAGATATCCAGCGTCTCGTTCACCTTTTTCCGCAGCTTGCTACGGTCAATCAATCCGTGATCCAGCAGTGCTTCCCCGATGGCTTCACCTACCTTAATTCTCGGATTCAATGAGCTAAAGGGGTCCTGAAAGACAATTTGCAGCTTCGGACGAAGCGCACGAATCTGCTCCTTGCTTAACGCATGCAAGTCCTCTCCCTTGTATCGCACCGATCCCTCTGTCTTATCCATCAGTCTGAGAATCGTACGCCCAATCGTGCTTTTGCCACAACCGGATTCTCCTACCAGACCGAAGGACTCTCCCTTATGGATGGTAAAAGACACATCATCGACCGCTTTCACATGTCCCACGGTACGCTGAAAAATCCCGCCTGTGATCGGGAAATATTTTTTCAGACCTTCCACCTGAATTAAAGGCTCGCTCATACCCGTTGCCCTCCTTCTTCCTCATATAGCCAGCAGGCAACCTTATGACCGTTCTTCTTTTCGTGCAGGGGAGGGGCCTGATCCTTACAGATTTGCATACAATGTGTACACCGATCATGAAAATGACAGTTTTCCTCCAGCTCAATCGGGTTAGGAACCTGACCAGGGATCGAATACAGCCGATCAATCTTCTGATTAATGACGGGCTTCGCCTTCAATAACCCTTGCGTATATGGATGCTGCGGATTCTTGAACAGCTCAATGACGGGGGCCTCTTCAATCACGTTTCCGGCATACATAACGACCACATAATCGGCCATTTCCGCCACGACGCCCAGATCATGCGTAATCAGCATAATGGACGTTTTGAGCTTATCCTTCAAATCCCGCATCAGATCGAGGATTTGCGCCTGAATCGTAACGTCCAGTGCCGTTGTCGGTTCATCCGCAATCAGCAGCTTCGGATTACAGCTCAGTGCGATAGCAATCATGATCCGCTGGCGCATACCACCGCTCAGTTCATGCGGGTACGAATGAAATATTTCCTCCGGACGCGAAATACCCACCAGATTGATCAGCTCAATCGCCCGGGTACGTGCTTCCTTTTTACTCATTAAGGTATGCATCAGCAGCGGCTCCGTAATCTGTTCTCCAATGGTGAGAACGGGATTCAACGAAGACATCGGCTCCTGAAAAATAATTGAAATGTCATTGCCGCGAATTTGCTGCATCTGACCTTTATTCAGCGTTAACAGGTTTTTGCCCTCAAACCAGATTTCACCGTCCGAGGTATGGGGGGAATCAATCAGCCGCATCATCGTCATGGCCGTTACACTTTTGCCACAGCCCGATTCTCCTACCACACAGAGCGTTTCACCCTCACGTATTTTAAAACTGACGTCATTGACCGCTTTGACAGTTCCGCTAGAGGTATGAAAGTGGGTTTTCAGGTTACGAAATTCAATCAAAGCATTTTCCATAAACGTTCGTCTCCTACTTCTTCATTTTAGGGTCCAGTGCATCGCGCAAACCGTCGCCAATCAGGTTAATCGCTACAACCGTAATCAAAATACACATTCCTGGTGGAACCCATATCCAAGGCCGTTTGCGGAAGTCGATCAGATTGTTCGCAGCCGAAATCATATTTCCCCACGAAGGTGTGGGCGGCACAACACCGATTCCCAGATAACTGAGCGCTGACTCCGTGATAATCGCCCCGGCCACCCCGAGCGTAGCCGTTACAATAATCGTAGGAATCGTATTCGGTAGCAGATGACGGAATATTTTGCGGCTGTCTCTCAAGCCGAGCGCTTCCGTCGCTTGCATGAACTCCTGCTCACGCAGCGTAAGAATTTGCCCCCTAACCAGACGGGACAAGCTCGTCCAGCTCAAGACCCCGATAATGAGCATCAGAAAATAAATCCGGTTCGCTGGATCGACCTTCAAATCGGACAGAACGGCGCCTAAAATAATCAACAGCGGCAAGGTAGGCAATGCCATAAAAATATCGGCAATCCGCATAATGATCGTATCCACGCCCTTGCGATAGAAACCTGCCAGTGCACCCAACGTCGCACCGATCATGACCGAAATAAACGTGGCCACCAGCCCCACCGTCAACGAAATACGGCCAGCCAGCATCGTACGCAGCAAAATATCTCTGCCAAACTTATCCGTACCGAGCCAGTATTGGGCATTCGGGGCAAAATTTTTGTCAGATAGCTTGTAATCATCCAGATGATAAGGTGAAATCATCGGTCCAAATGTGCAAATAATCACCATAAGAATCAATATAATGAGTCCAGCTAAAGCCAAATGGTTCTGGTTAAAACGGCGAACGGCGATTCTCCATGGAGACGCTTCAGGACGGATCGCCGCCTTTGGATTGGTTACAATCGTGACTGTTTCTGCGGGCAATAGTATCCCTCCTATTTCAAGCGAATTCTTGGATCTGCCATACCGTACAATACATCCGAGAGCAAATTACCGATGAGCGTAAGGAGCGCCAGGAAAATGGTGAAGCCCAGCATGAATGGATAATCCCGCATACTTATGGACTCCAGATATACCTGACCCACACCCGGCCACACAAACACCTTCTCCAAAATCATCGCCCCACCAAATAAGGCGGGAAGCTCAAAGCCGAGCAGCGTGATCGCTGGAATCAGTGCGTTGCGCAGAGCATGCTTGAAAATAACCGTCCGTTCCTTCAAGCCCTTAGCGCGTGCGGTGCGAATATAATCCTGACGAATCACCTCCAGCATACCTGTACGGAAATACCGCGTCAGACTGCCTGTGCTCAGCATTGTAAGCACGAGCGTTGGCAGGAACATGTGCTTGAGAACATCCACAATATAAGCCCATGAGCCTGACTCCATCCCTGCAGTTGTCATGCCGCCAACCGGAAGGATACCCCATTCCAGTGCAAATATTTTGATCACCAAAAGACCGATAAAGAAAGACGGCAGCGACATACACAAAAATATGAATAGCGTGACGAACTTATCGAATAACGAGTATTGGAACTTTGCTGAAAATACCCCGGCAACAACCGCAATCAGCCAGCTAAAAATAAGACTGAAAAAAGCGATAATAAAAGAGTTCCATACATAATTGCCAATGACCTTCGTTACTGGCTGCTTATGCTGTAATGAGTCCCCCATATTCCCCTTCAGCATATTCCCCGCCCATATAAAATAGCGTTGGTACTCCGGCTTATCCAACCCGTAGATATGTCGTAGCTGCTGTGCCTTTTCGGCGGTCATATTCGGGTTCTGCTTGGCTGTAATATAATCACCCGGCACCATGGCTGAAATCGCAAATACGATAATGGATATGCCAATGAGTGTGGGGATGAGTTGCAGCAGTCTTCGAATAATATACTGCTTCATAGTCATTCCTCCAGACAAATAAAGAAGTGATATGCCCAGCCCGTGAGAGCTGAGCATACGATTGGCAATCCTTATTGAGCGAGCTGAGCGTTATACAGACTGAATTCAAAATCCTTGTATGGTGTAATTTCTAAGCCGGATACACGTCCATTAACTGGCCACATATCTCTGCGCTGATACATAAAGATGGCTGGCAAATCCTTGTTCAGCTCTTGATACAGCTCCTTGTAAATCACTTTTCGTTTCTCCTGATCCAATTCCTTTTTACCCGCAATCGTCAGTTCATCGACCTTTTTATTGGAGTAGCCAACATCATTTTGTGAGCCGTTGGTCAGGTAGACCGTTGTATCTGGATCAGGTGTCAATCCCCAAGCGGCAAAGAACATATCGAACTTGCCCGTATCTTTTTTATCCATAATCGCGTTAAAATCCAGTGTTTCAGAATTCAGCTTAATGCCCAGTTCCTTGTAGTTTTTGGACATAATCGGCAGCAAGGCCTCTACTACTGGATTATCCGCAGTCGCTGAGAAGTTAATGGTAAACTTTTCACCATCCTTCTCACGGATACCATCCGCTCCAGCCTTCCAGCCAGCCTCATCCAGCAGAGCCTTTGCTTTAGCGGTATCAAACTCATATTTGTTAATGCCCTCATCCGTATAAGACCAGGCTTCTGTAGACTGTGGAATGTTGATGACGTTCGCGTACGGACCGTACACCCCTTCCACAATCTCCTTCCGATTCAAACCGATGGTCAAAGCTTGGCGTACCTTGGGGTCCTGAAATTTCTTTTCTTTGTGATTAAATGCAATATATCCGTAGCCGTTGGTCGGCATAATATTCACGTCCAGGAAGCCTAGAGACTTCAATTCTTCTACGTTATCTTCTGTAACCGTAATATTGTCTATATCCGTTTCACCCGTTTGCAGCATAGACAAGTTGGTTTCGTCTGTCGTCGTTTTGAAAATAACCGTTTTCACCTTCGGTGCGCCCTTGAAGTAGTTGGGATTGGCTTCAAGCACGACTTGTTGACCCGGGGAGAAGCTTTTCAGCACATACTGCCCAGAGCCGACAGGCTTATTATTGAGCGCCTTGATGCTGTCCAGGCTGCCCTTTTTGAAACCTTTTCCGTAATAAGCTTCTGGCATGAAGTATTGCTCACCCAGAAAATCCTTTGTATAAGCTGTTGCTTCTGTAACGGTTACCTCAACCGTATTATCATCAATGACCTTGATACCGGAAATATCATTCGCCTTGCCATCGTGATATTCTTTACCTCCTTTAATCTTAAAAGATAAAACATCGGTTTCTCCATCGTAATTCGGATCATGCAGTACCTTGAGAACAAAAGCATAATCCTTCACCGTTACTGGTGTCCCGTCACTATACTTCAAGCCTGGCTTCAGGTGGAATGTGTATTTCAAGCCATCCTGAGATACATCAATCTTGTCAGCCAAGCTATTTTCGTATGTACCATCCGCTTTCACCTGTAAAAAGGAATCAAATACCGTTCTGACTACATATAGATCGTAAGTTGTTTGCCAGAACAACGGGTTAAATACCCCTTTAGGTGATACCATACCTACCACAATGTTATCCTTCCGGTTCGTAGCACCAGGCGGATTTTGCGTCAGATCACTTGCTTTAATAACACCCTCTGTGACTTGTGGACTGCCTTCTTTTCCCTCTGTTTTATTACCCTTATCGCCCGGCTGTGCTTCATTAGCACCTCCGCTACATCCTGCAAACAGAACACCAACGATCGTAAGTACCATAAGCAAAGAAACCCATTTCTTCGTTTGCACCATTCTGTTCATCCCCCTTAGTCGGTTTTTTTATTTAACAGCCTGTCTCATTCCTGCGTTGATTCGTTAAAGCTTAAGGTTTAAAAATGATAGCTATGCATCCTCCTTACCGTTACCAATGATAGCGTAAACACGTGTTTTAGACCTTTGGTCAATTTAGAGTGCTGACAACCATTATATTTTTATTATGGCTTATCTTAAGTGTAAAATAATATCACGTCAACATCTTTTTTGTGTGCTATAAAAAATGAAAACTATCTATTTTGTAAGGTTTATGAATTTTATTTCGAAAAATTACCGGTGATATAAGTTTTCATGTAACATAAAATAACATTCCAGAAATCTAAATGTATACTCTGGCGAGTTGGGGGAACATGCGATCACAAATACGACTAGAAAAGCCGAGCTACGCATAATGGTTAAACATGGATTGTATTATTAGTAAGTTACAATACATGGGACTTGTTGTCAATAAGAAAAATCATAAAAGAGGCGCTCCCGATTTCGGGAGCGCCTCTTTTTCTCTTCCATGAAACTACTATTCAGTAGTGTAAGGAAGCAATGCGATTTGACGGGAACGTTTAACCGCAATTGTCAACATACGTTGATATTTCGCGCTTGTTCCAGTCACACGACGAGGAAGAATTTTTCCACGTTCGCTGATGAATTTTTTAAGCAGGTCTGTATCTTTATAGTCAATGTGAGTAATTTTGTTCACAGTGAAGAAACATACTTTACGACGTTTGTTGCGACCACCACGACGAGCTGGTCTTTTGTTATCGTCTCCGCCTTCTCTTTGTCTGAAGCCCATTCTTTGTCAGTCCTTTCCCAATTAAAATGGTAGATCATCATCCGAAATATCGATCGGTTTTCCGTCATCGGAAAAAGGATCCTGATTGTTTCGCGAGTTATTATTCCCGCGTCCACTATTGCTGTTACCGCCTCCGAAAGGAGACTCCTCACGCGCAGCTCCACCGCTATTGCCGCCACCGTTACCGCCATCGCGGTTAGATTCCAGGAACCGTACATTATCAGCTACAATTTCAGTCACGTATACACGTTTTCCTTCATTGTTCTCATAATTACGTACCTGAACACGGCCTTCAACAGCCGTTAAACGACCTTTGCGAAGATAGTTAGCACATGTTTCAGCAAGCTGACGCCAGGTTACGATCGGCAAGAAATCCGCTTCCCGTTCGCCGCCTTGACTCGTAAACGGACGGTCTACAGCCAGGGTGAACTGGGTTACTGCTACACCAGACGGTGTATAGCGCAGCTCCGGATCTTTGGTCAAACGACCGATCAAAATGACACGGTTCAACAATCCAATCCCCTCCTTTGAGCGTTGTTCATTACATAATCACGTACAATAATTAAGCTACGTCGTTCGTAATGAGATAACGAATTACTTCGTCAGAAATTTTCATGAGACGCTCAAACTCAGCAACTACAGCAGGTTCTGCTGTGAAGTTTACCAGAACGAAAGAACCATCACGGAATTTCTTGATCTCATACGCAAGACGACGTTTAGTTACATCGTGACTCGTAATTTCGCCACCGCCGTTGGAGATGATACCTTGGAATTTATCGACTGCCGCTTGAACAGCTTCTTGTTCAATGTCAGGACGAATAATGTACATCACTTCATATTTGCGCATTCTTTACACCTCCTTATGGACATAAGGCCCCCAATCTCAGTTGAGAGCAAGGAACGAGCCTAAACTCGCACTAAAACAGTTTACCAAATCCAACAACTGATTGCAACCAGCAATTGAGTTCATGTGCTGTAAATCAGCAATATTAGCTCCCTGCATTCCATTCTTTGCGATTTTAAATGTACGGTAGGATTTATCTATATATTAGGGAAGAATTCGATTTTCTGACATTCAGTGTGCTTGTTCCCGGATGTTTCTGCTCATATCGGCGCACAATAACTGTTGCAGTTCAAATCCATGTAGTAAAGGAGGAACAACCTTATGGGTGAAAAAACCGAATTCGAGCCAGGTGACAAAGCGCCAAATGACGGCGTATATATGGAAGTGGGAGAAAAAAGCTTTCACACCGAAATTCAAGACCCGCAGCAAGTGACACTGGAAAGAGGCGAATCATTTCCAGAGACGACCAACCATAATCGCAAATGGAAGAAAAAAACGAAAGCCCGCGTTCATTAATGTGTATATTTCTTCGGAATCCGGGCCATATTATGATTAGGCGATACAACAGAGAGGTGTGGTTCCGTTGGATGACGTAGCCGGACAAACTGTTAGGAGATCCATTCCGGGCATTAGAAGCGTTAGGTTTGTGTAAAAGGACTCTGTCTTTTCAACACTGGTATTGCTTGTCAGTACACCGAGTTTTGTGATGTGATTGGACAGATCGTATCCTGTTAAAAATGTAGCGCCTACGATGGAGGACCTTTGAGGTCCTCCTTTGTTGTATGATCGGACTTTTTGCATATACTGGTAAAATGCAGATTAATCTGGCTCCTTCTGCTAGAATATATCCAAGTACAAAGACCTACTATTATGGAGGTTTTAAGATGAGTTATTCTCGAATATTAAAGTGGATATCAGGTATATTCGAATTGGTGCTTGCTGTACCGATTGTAGGAGGAGCTATTGTCGTGGGGACCGGTTACTCCGCTCTGGGATTCATGCTTATCCTGCATGCAGTAACACTCATTCTGTCGTTGCGCAATCAGGAAGCGATCTACGGCTCTGTATGGGGAGTACTCACTTCTTTGCTGGCTTGGATTCCCGTAGTGGGCTGGATTCTACATTTGATCGCAGCCATCCTACTGATGATCTCCGGCTCAAAAAAAACAAAACGCTATAACTACCCGCCGAACCAGCTATAACAACAAAATATGCTCCTGACGGTACTTATTTTCCTGCTGTCAGGGGTATTTTTTTGCTGTAATGACACCTCATAAGAACATCCTAACCCTTGTCTTTTACAAGATTCAGTTGTATGTCTCCCCTTCCTTGTAGACACAGTAATTCATCGAACAGAAAAGTAAGCCCGAACTTGTCCCTCCAGCTTCTGATGATGTCAGTTACTACCTCCATCAAATCACGCCGAATCCCCACTGCCAGTTGTAGTCCTGCACTATCTCCATCGATGAACAATTGTGTATGCTCCGGCTGACCTAACTTGCGAACCTGACGCAGGCATAGCACACCATTGTCCAGATAGAAGAAGTAGCATCCTTTATAAAGTACTCCCTCGAATATCTCATACATATGCGGCAAATCATACGGCCCGTATACCATCGAAGCCCATTCCAATCCCAACGATTTACTCATACATCCGTCCTCCTTTTCTTCCTCTAAACGCCTTAGCTCCTAAAATAATAGGGACTATTTTTTAATTCGTACGCTTATACGTACAACATTTATCTTTATTATATTGTACGCTTATGAGTACAGTCAGGTTTTTGAAATAAAAATAGGAGTGTGTGGAATGAAGGTAAAAGTAATGCTTGGTGAGTTGATCAAAGTGAGGGGGATTTCTCTAAACGAATTATCTCACAAGACTGGTGTCCGCAGAGCGGCACTATCTGAACTTGCGAACGAGAAGAGAGAAAACATAAACTTCAAGCATATTGAAGAAATCGCAGATGCATTAGACATTACGGACATCCGTGAAATAATCACACTTGTAGACGAGGAGTAATACAAAAACCTCGTCAAATTTGACGAGGCCTATCCATTGAAAATGAGCTAAGGTAGAGTGTCGCTTTCACCATCTCTTTTAAGACCACTTGGGCGTGTTAACTGGCTGTTTCCTTCCTACAATAGTCAATAAACAATTTAAAAGTACATCTCTTCCTCTAGTCGATATAAAAATTAAACTTTGAGTACTCAATTTAAATATGAACTGATCCAACCCCTACATTATCATCTAATATCAAATTAATTTTATGATGAGTGAAATCATTTCCAAAAATAGTTATATTCTCAGCTTCCCATTCTAATGTTTCTGTTTCTTTTACTCCTAGGAAATTTTTCTTAGCTATTGGACTGGTTGGATTTATGCTTTTTTTTGCTTTGATTGCCCTGATTTGATCTTCCATATCAGAATGTACAAAACCAGTAAAATATTCTATTTCAGTAACATTCCTAATACCTAACGAAGATAGAAATGATAGCGCCCTCAGCGTAGCACCTCTAAATTGAGCCCTCACATCTGTTGTCCATTTATCAGGGTTAATTGTGCGTTTAAGTTCCATAATGTAAATTTTACATTGAGACTGATTTAAGGTACTAATCTCAATGATCACTCCGTCAGCACAACGGCTATTTTTTGTGTAAGCAAGCCAAGAAGTATTAGTTTCCTGAAGCAATCTTATAAACTCTCTATCTTCAACTGAATCGAATATCACTGTAACCTTAGCTTTCCCACTATCTGATGTCTCATCAACCTGTAATTCTGTTCCGTTGATTACTTCATAAAATTCACTCTTTATTCTGCTAGATCGTAATCAATTTTAACCATCCACTTCACCTATGTTTTGGATTTTGCTTGTTTCAATTAGTAGCCTTTCAAGGACATTATTGAATGTCGGTATAACATAACCATATGGTCCTAATTCAATTTCCTCCACAATTGTTTTCCCATCCTTTGACTTAAACTGATAACATGAGGAGTAGGATACGTCTTTTAAGGTATCGACTTCTTCATAACCAAGCTCTCGAAATAGCTCCTCTTTTTTTGAATGTTGCGAAAGAGTAAGCAAATTGTTAACCTGCTGCGCAAAACTATCACTATGCGTAGTTAACCAAACAGATTTCCCTTTATTTATTAGTCTAAAAAACAATCGCACTAATTCCAGTTGCTTTTTCACATGCAAATGTGACTCAGATTCTTCAATAATGAATAGCTCTGGATCATATTGCGAGGCTAGAAAAATTGATATTGGCGCAAGTTCAGCTACTAATGATGATGTTACTTGTAAAGGTAATCCTTCTTTTGAATCAGCAGGGGTAAAACGATAGTTATTGGCTTGGTCTAGAATGACCCTACCTTGAAAAACATTTTTATTTAAAAATTCTAATTCATCTAAATATGCTTCTTGCTGATCATCTATATATATCTCTGATAATTTCTCTAAAAAGTCCTGAACAGGTTGAGTTAATCTAAGATTTGATCGCTGACTTTCACCATAAAATTCTTCTCTCTCTGATACATTCAAAAATTTATCTTTTAACTGAGCTCTCATGTTCTTTCTTTCATTTCCAAGGATCGTTTGATAAGTATACATAAAACCTGTTCTTGAAGCAGGAAAATAAATTGGATCAAAAAAAGTTCTTCTTCTAAACGCAGTTAATTTTCCGACAAATGGTTGCCTGATTTTTGGGGGAATGGAGTAGTCTCGGCATACTAAAGTTTCAATAATCCTAAGCAGCACAGATCTAGACAATGAATCCCAGTTATCTTCTTTAGGAAATGCAAAAGTGGCTATATTCTCAGTTTCATTATTGCTTTGGAGCATCAATTTGAAACTATACATTTCACTCGGTACTTCAGCAAAGTTTTCTTCTTCAGAGTCAGATTCTTTAATTGGTTGGAATGTAATAACTTTCTTAATTTCAGCTTCAAGCTTAAATTTAAGATAAAAGTCTCTGCTAACTTCTAAATGCCCGATACGTATCGGATAATTAAAAATAGTATTAACTAACCACTCTTTTTTAGCATACAATAGCTTGTTCAGGATATTCATTAAACGAATTTGAATATCTTCGTTGATTTCTATACTGTGTATTTCATCGCCTTCTTCAAAATTAATACCCTTTATCTTATTTTCCAGTTCATTCAATAGTTGAATAAAGTTTTGGTCATCTTTCAATATATCTAACCGTATCATTGGCTTTACATGAATAAAAATCCCCCATAGTAATTGTAAAATATAACTTTTCCCACTATTATTCTCCCCTACAAACATCATAAAAGGAGTTATTTTAATATCCGCTTTACTGATTTTCCCAAAATCCTTCACCTTTAATGTCCAAGAATTTATCATATCCAACCTCCTTATTTTTTAGTGTAAGGATTTAACATAACTCAAGGTTTATTGCTCAGTATCACCATAAAGATTGAATCAAGTCAAAATTAAAACAAAAGATTAATCTAATTATACAGAAATATATAATGAAACACCAAGGTACTGTATTTATACCATTACTTCTTTAGTAAATATGATGACAACGTCTCAAATCCCTGACTTTCTATAGCAAAAATCCCTCTACATTCAAGTAGAGGGATTAAATCTCATCTAAATTAGTGGCGGAAAGAGTGGGAGTCGAACCCACGCACGCCTTGCGACGCCTAACTGATTTCGAGTCAGCCCCCTTAGACCTCTTGGGTACCTTTCCGCAGCAAGGATTATTATATCATCATTGTGCCCATGATGCAAGTTCATTGTTACCCAAAATCACTCAGCTGCCCCGGCTCAATTCGTTTCCGAATGCTGCCCGTCAGCGTTAGCTTTTGAACGCAGCACCTTCTTCATATTCTTTTCGAACTTGGCACGCGGAATCAGCACACTGTGCTGGCAGCCGACACATTTGATTCGAATATCCATCCCCATACGGATAATTTCCATTTCATTCGTTCCGCAGGGATGGGGCTTCTTCATCTGCACAATGTCCCCCAGTTCAAACAACTTACGCTCCACCCTTCTCTCCCCCTTTTCTTTCTTGCTCGTCTTCCTTCTCCAGAGTTACCGCCGTCTCCAGCGCGGTCTGACGATGTGCCTCATCCTCTAGGGCCTTCTTAATGTTATTCTGAATATCACGTTCTACCGCAGCCCCTGTATTCGGCATACACTCCGCCACAACACGCACAATATACTCTGATGTCGTCATCGACTGAACCCCCAGAACATCCGGTATATTCAGCACCTGCACATTGGACTCTTCAATGCCATGGATCGCTTGCTTTACCAAACCAACAGCTTCCTCCAGAGTACGTTCCGCCTTCATCGGTACATCCACCACCGCCAAGGAATTGGACATGGAAAAGTTTGTAACCGTTGTAATGGAACCGTTAGGTAAAATGTAAACCTCCCCTTTCCAGCTCACCAGCCTGGTTGTACGCAGCCCAATCACTTCTACTGTACCTTTGTAGGTTCCTGTTTGAATAACGTCTCCTACAGCAAACTGATCCTCAAAAATGATAAAGAACCCGGTAATCACATCCTTAACCAGGCTCTGTGCCCCAAAACCAACGGCCAACCCAAGCACCCCGGCTCCGGCAATCAGAGGCCCGAGATTAATGCCCATTTGAGACAATACCAGCATAATCAGAATGAAATTGAATACGATATTGGTTACATTTTTCAGCAGTTCTCGTACGGTTGTTAGACGCCTGGTATTCAATTGGAACCTGCTGTTCTCTCCCTTTTGCTGCATCGACTTATCTATAATTTTATTAATAACGCGAATAAAGATACGTGTGATGATAAAAATAATAGCGATCTTCAAAACCACAAACAACATAGTCGACCACATCGCACTATCTGAAAGCCATTCCCATACAACATCCTTCCAGTGCATCGCATCCTTCACAACAGCAGCCGTCCCTGTATTGTTCTCCAACCAACGCATTAAGATCATTCAGTTGCTCCTCCTTACACAAGAGACACTCTTCTGGTTTCCCACATTCTATTGTCTACTACATAAGCCCATCTACTGGTTTCATTCATTTTGCTATGAATAATCTACTTCGCCGAGTATAAAACGCCAAACTTATCCATATACTAGCTACTATCTTGAGAATAATGGTTACCCGCAGGCTAATTGTTATTCTCTAAGGCAGTTTACTGCTGGTTTCATCTCTGATCAATTGCTATACCAACGCTAACGGTCTATAAGCGAGCGCAATCTGCACACTCCATTACAGAGCGAAAGGAAGATTCCATGACTCATCCATCTGACTTCATTCCGGGGCAAGAACCCCTTAGCTTAAAAATATCACACACCGACCCCGGAATCCAATCAGCTATCATCCATCGTTTGCTGTTCCATTTGCACCAGGCGCCTAGTCTGCAAAATATCGTTATTATTTGCATCGGCACCGACCGTTCTACTGGAGACTGTCTCGGCCCGCTCGTAGGTACCCAGTTGTCACGTTATAAAAGCCCGCTCTTTCATCTTTACGGAACATTGGAGGAGCCTGTACATGCTATGAATCTGCAAACAACACTGGACGGCATACACACCCGGTACGACCAGCCCTATATCATCGGCATAGACGCATGTCTTGGACAAACCTCCAGCGTCGGATGCATTCAGGTTGCGGACGGGCCTTTGAAGCCTGGAGCGGGGGTAAATAAAGAATTACCGCCGGTCGGCGATATCCATTTGACAGGAATCGTTAACGTCGGCGGCTTTATGGAATACTTTGTGCTGCAAAATACAAGACTAAATCTGGTAATGAAATTATCAGATATCATTGCTGGCAGCTTATACTCCGCGATTAAGGAGTGGCATTACCGTTCCGTCCTGCTTGCTGCGCAAGAGTAACAGCTTCTTTCTCTTCAGAAGATAAGGAATAGGATGACTGCCCCTCCTCCAGGGGCTTGGCATACACATAAGAGCCATCCCGGTTATAAATACCGGTTAATACGATACCATCCTGATTATCATCTACAATGGCCATGGAGAAGCTTAGATCGCTCCCTCGCTCGCCAAAGGCATTATAGCGTTTGATACCTATATGCCCCTTCAGGCCAGTCAGTTTACTGCGTAGAGATTTCATACTTGCACGATGGGCTTCCTGCTCATCCTCAATCGTATCCATTTGCACCTTCAAATCAATCAGCAGCGTTTCCAAATTCTCGACACCGCTGCCTGCCATCATGGTTTCATACTTTCGCCGCATCTTCTTCAACTTTGCACCCTGCACAATGATAACAATCAACAGGATGAGCAAAATAAGCACAATCCCTGCAACGATTCCGGCAAGCTGTTCCATGATTAGTCCGTTCAATTCAGCCATATGCTTGCTTCTACTCCTCTACCTCAAAAATCATGTCACTGCATACCTCTTATTTTATACGTTTGAGAACAGCGAAACAAATCACAGAAGGCTATTAGTTTATCCATCCAGACCATTCTGATTCCTTCACTTCCAGACAAAGCAAAGACATATCTCACTTCCCATTTTGATCAAGGAGACATGTCCTATTCGTACAGACTACTGCAATAATTCCAGTAATCTTTCCAAATCCTGCTGGCTGTAATAATTCAATTCGATTTTACCTTTATCCTTGTTATGCTTGATTTTCACAGTTGTTTTAAAACGTTCACGCAAGGACTCTTCCATATGATCAATAAAAGGGTCCTTTTTTCTCACCTTGGACTTGGCCTTCGCTTCACCAGGCTTATGATCTAACTGTTGTACAGCTTCTTCCAGCTCCCGAACACTCCATTGTTGCTCAATACACTGTGTCGCCAGTTGCTTCACCATATCGGGATTTTTAAGCCCAACAATCGCTCTGGCATGTCCCATAGATAATGTTCCACGTGAAACATGATCCTTAACTTCCTCCGGCAATGCAAGCAAACGAAGAAAATTCGCAATATGAGAGCGCGACTTACCCACTTTCAAGGACAATTCCTCTTGAGTTAACGAGAACTGATCCATTAATCCCTGATAAGCTACTGCTATTTCCATAGCGTTCAGATTTTCACGCTGCAAATTCTCAATCAGGGCAATCTCCATTACCTGCTGATCGGTAAAATTGCGAACAACCACAGGTATCGTCGAATTCCCACAATATTGAGAAGCCCGAAATCT
The DNA here is from genome assembly GCF_050467685.1 of Paenibacillus sp. NRS-1782. Classification (NCBI taxonomy): domain Bacteria; kingdom Bacillati; phylum Bacillota; class Bacilli; order Caryophanales; family Paenibacillaceae; genus Paenibacillus; species Paenibacillus sp. NRS-1782. The sequence goes on along the minus strand of NZ_JBITPH010000018.1, from coordinate 21,973 downwards.
TCTTTCACCTGCAATAATTTCATAGCCTCTTAATACACTACGCGCAATAATAGGTTGGATCACACCGTGCTGACGAATGGATTCTGCCAGTTCTTTAATCGATTCCTCATCAAACATTTTTCGAGGCTGGTACGGATTTGCACGCAACTGGCTAAGTGGAATGTCAACAACCTTGTCCTCATCATTGACTGTAAGGGAGGGAATGAGTGCATCCAGCCCTTTTCCCAACCGTTTACTCATAAGATGCCACTTCCTTTGCCAACTCAATATATACCTCTGCCCCACGGGAGCGGGGATCATACGTAATAATGGACTGGCCATGTGATGGTGCTTCACTGAGTCTCACATTGCGTGGAATAATCGTCTGATAAACCTTGCTTTGAAAATACTTTTTCACTTCTTCAATCACCTGAATACCCAAATTGGTGCGGGCGTCAAACATCGTTAGCAGCACGCCTTCAATTTGCAGCGAGGTATTCAAGTGCTTTTGTACCAATCGTACCGTATTCAGTAGCTGACTTAATCCTTCTAATGCGTAATATTCACATTGAATAGGGATAATGACCGAATCAGAGGCTGTTAAAGAATTAAGTGTCAAAATCCCCAACGACGGAGGGCAATCAATCAATATATAATCGTACTTATGCTTGACGAGCTGGAGCGATCTTTTTAATCTTAGTTCACGGGAAATGGTCGGTACCAGCTCAATTTCCGCTCCTGCCAGCTGAATGGTGGCAGGAATAATATCCAGTCCCTCAATCTGTGTACTGACAATCGCTTCGCTAGGATCAACCTCATTAATGAGTACATCATAAATGCAATTTGCCACATCCGCCTTATTGATACCCACACCGCTGGTTGTATTACCTTGCGGGTCGATATCCACGAGCAATACCCTTTTGCCGAGGGAAGCAAGTCCGGCGCCCAAATTCACGGAAGTAGTTGTTTTGCCAACTCCGCCCTTTTGATTGGCTACGGCTATTATTTTCGACACTTCATTCACCTCATAATTTAATCGGAATCCTGCTATATTTCTTGAACAGCATTTTGCATCATTAGCTTACGGATAACGGCAATTTTTAAAAATAGAGTACGAGTATGCTGCGGTTTTATTCGGCGTTAGACAGAAAAAGCGGCAATTGCTGCCGCCTGTACGCTTCATCCCTTACTTACGTTTGGGAATTTGAATGACAATCTCATAGTGATCCTCATGATCGGATTCCTTGGTCTTGATATCCAACCCTGAGCCAGACACCATATCAATGGATTGACGAATCGTATTCAGCGCAAGCCGGACATCCTTAGTAAAGGAAATCCGCTTGGATTTCTTCATCGTGGACACTTGTTTATAAAAGGCAACTCTCGCCTCTGTCTGTTTCACATTGAGTTCCTTAGCGATGACTTCATCCAAAACCTTATACTGTAGCTCTTCAGTCTCTAATGACAATAACGCACGGGCATGACGCTCGGACACTTTCCGTTCCATTAAAGCGCCTTTCACTCTCTCTGGCAGGTGAAGCAGCCGTATCTTATTAGCAATAGTGGATTGGCTTTTACCAAGTCGCTGAGCGAGACTTTCCTGGGTGAGCTGATGCAGATCAATCAGCTTCTGGTAAGCTACAGCCTCTTCAATCGCTGTGAGCCCTTCCCGTTGGAGATTCTCAATCAACGCGATGGATGCAGCTTGTGAATCATTAAACTCACGAACAATGGCTGGAATGGTATCCATCCCCAGCTTGGTAACAGCTCTCCATCGACGTTCCCCTGCTATAATTTCGTAATGTCCATTACGGAAACGAACGACAATCGGCTGAATTACACCATGCGTCTTAATGGTCTGGCATAGCTCATCAATCTTCTCGTCGTCAAAAATGGTGCGGGGCTGATAAGGACTGCTGACAATATTCCCAACTGGAATTTGTTTTATTTCGTCCCCAGAGGATCGCTCCGTCAAACCAAATAGCTTGGAAAATTGTTCTTTCATTCCGTATAATACCACCTAATTTCATAATAGCACCATACTAGCAGCGCTTCGTGAAAAACAGTTCCTTACGCGGATCGTAGACCCTTTTATATGAGATAGCGCCGTAATCGGGTACACTCCACGTATTCTCCCTGGCATTGTTGTCCCGCTTCCCCCTTATGTATATCGGAATCGAACGGTACGGGAAGCAGTCAACTTACATCAAAAACGATTATCTCTATTCTATCACTTTTCCAGCCATAATCCTATCGTCTCTACCAGCTTTTCGGAAGGATCAGAGAATAAATTGTGTACCCGATCAGACACCTATTTATTCATGTTCCACTATGTCGTAAGTATAGACCTTCTGCATCTTTACGTTGTTTATGTAAAGAGCATCGCAAGCCATAAAAAAAGTGAATGTTTCACGTGAAACATTCACTTTTTTTCAATGGGTTACACTAGCGGTGTTTTTAAAGGCGTTCCCGGCTTACGGGGATATTTTCGTGGTGTAGCTGCTCTTTTTTCAATAATAATCATATGTCTGGCTGCATCCTCTACAGGTAACTGAAAAGCCTGAATATGCTTAATTTTTCCCTTAAGCTCTTTCAAGCTATAGGAAGCTTCCTTGATTTCCTCTGTCGGGTCACTGCCCTTCATCGCAGCAAAGTGACCTCCTTCACGGACAAAAGGCAAACAAAATTCATTCAGCACTGCAAGACGGGCAACGGCTCTGGCTGTGACCAGATCATAGCTGTCCCGGTATCCCGTTTTACGACCCAATTCTTCTGCTCTGCTATGAATCAGCTCCACGTCTTCCAATCCCAGTTGTTCTACCACATGCGCCAGAAATTGTATGCGTTTGTTCAACGAATCCACAATGGTCAACTGAATCTGCGGAAAGCATATTTTCAAAGGTATACCGGGGAATCCTGCACCCGATCCGATATCAGCCAAGCTTTCCACATCATTGAACGGAACATAAAAAGCCAGCGAGAGAGAATCATAAAAATGCTTGGTGTACACCGCATCACGCTCTGTAATGCCTGTCAGGTTCATCCTTTCATTCCACTCAACCAGCACACGGTAATACGTTTCGAACTGCTCTAGCTGACTGTCATTAATCACAATGCTATGCTCTGCCAGTCGCTGCTTAAATTGCTGTTGTATCGCGTCCATTATGATCCCCTTGCTGCCGTTACGCGGTTATAATGCTCCAGATAAACGAGCAAAATGGAAATATCCGCAGGAGTCACACCCGAAATACGGGATGCCTGACCAATCGACATCGGACGAATTTTAGCAAGCTTCTGCTTGGCTTCAATCGCCAAACCCTGAACCTCATCGTATACGATATCCTCTGGAAGCTTTTTCTTCTCCATTTTTTGCAGACGTTCTACATGCATCAATTGTTTCTCGATATAGCCTGCATACTTAATCTGAATTTCGACCTGCTCCTGTTCCTCCTCAGTCAGAGCTACAGGTGAAGGCGAAATTTGTGCCACTTGTGCATAGCTGATCTCTGGTCGACGCAGCACGGTTAACAAATTACTGCCGTCCTGTATCGGTGCAGATCCACCCTGCTCAAGCATCTCATTTACATCAATCGGACGAACCTTCGCCAGACGCAAACGCTCAATCTCCTGCTCTACCTTTTGCTTTTTATCCAAAAAGCGCTCGTACCGTTCATTCGTAATCAGGCCGATATCATGCCCGATTGGAGTCAAACGTAAATCTGCATTATCATGACGCAACAACAGGCGGTATTCCGCACGAGACGTCAGCAAGCGGTAAGGCTCATTCGTACCCTTGGTCACCAGATCGTCGATCAGAACCCCGATATAGCCTTGGGAGCGGTCCAGCACGACAGGCTCTTTGCCCTGTACCTTACGAGCCGCGTTAATGCCTGCCATAATCCCTTGGCCCGCAGCTTCCTCGTAACCGGAGGTGCCATTAATTTGACCCGCCGTGAACAGTCCGGGCACTCTTTTCGTTTCCAACGTAGGCCACAATTGCGTAGGCACCATGGCATCATACTCAATCGCATAGCCGTTACGCATCATTTCTACCTTTTCCATCCCTGGAATCGAGCGTAGCACAGCTAATTGCACATCCTCAGGCAAGCTGGTCGACAAGCCCTGAACATAGTATTCAGATGTGTTTTTACCCTCAGGCTCCAAAAAGATTTGGTGCTTCGGCTTATCACTGAAACGCACTACTTTATCTTCAATAGATGGACAATAACGCGGTCCTGTTCCTTCAATCAGACCGGAGAACATCGGCGCACGATGCAAATTATCATTAATAATCTGATGAGTTTCCACTGAAGTATAGGTCAGCCAGCAAGGAAGCTGCTCATTATCCGAAGACTTCGTTTCATACGAGAAAAACTTTGGTTGATCGTCCCCCGGCTGAATTTCCGTTTTGCTAAAATCAATCGTGTCCTTATGCACGCGCGGCGGCGTACCCGTCTTGAAGCGGACCAGATCAAAACCCAGCTCACGCAAATGCTCAGACAGTCTCAACGAAGGCTGTTGATTGTTCGGGCCACTTTCATACATCAGCTCACCCATAATGATTTTACCACGTAAATAAGTGCCTGTTGTCAGGACAACCGCTTTGCTTCGGTACTCTGTCCCCGTCTTCGTGATGACGCCCACGCAATGACCGTCTTCAATAATCAACTCTTCCACCATTCCCTGGCGCAAGGTCAGATTTGGTTCCTTTTCCATCGTTTCCTTCATCGCATGCTGATAAGAGAACTTGTCAGCCTGTGCGCGCAATGCGTGAACAGCAGGCCCTTTACCTGTATTCAGCATCCGCATTTGGATAAACGTCTTGTCGATGTTCCGGCCCATTTCGCCGCCCAAAGCATCAATTTCACGCACCACATGCCCCTTGGCAGGACCGCCAATAGACGGGTTGCAGGGCATGAATGCAACCATATCCAGGTTAATCGTAATCATCAACGTACGACAGCCCATCCGGGCTGCTGCCAAGGCGGATTCCACACCCGCATGGCCCGCGCCCACGACAATTACGTCATAGTCGCCTCCTTGATATCCCATACCTTTCTTACCTCCTTATGCACTTCGGTCTTCGCGTACCAAATATGCTCTTGTATATCTATAACAATAGTAGGGCTTAACCCAGCCATACTCGAATGTCCTATTTGCCCAGACAGAATTGTGAAAATATTTGATCGATTAACGCATCATGCGCCGTATCGCCCACAATCTCGCCCAAATGCTCCCACGCCAGCCGTACATCAATCTGAATCATGTCAATCGGAACGAATTGATCAGCGGCCTCATAGGCATCTACCAACGATTGGCGAGCTTTCTTTAACAAAGCAATATGCCGTACATTGCTGACATATGTCATGTCTGCTGATTCCAGCTTACCACTAAAGAACAACTGCGATATGGCCTGCTCCAGCCGATCTGCTCCCTCATTTTCCTTTACAGACATCGGTACGATAAGCTCCTCAGGAACATAACGCAGCAGCAAGTCCCGGTCTACTTGGGCCGGTAAGTCCATTTTATTCATAATGACAATCGCCTGTCTACCGCGGATTTGTTCCATTAATGCCATTTCATCCTCATGCAGCGGTTCGTTGGCGTTAATCACGATGAGCAGCAGATCCGCTTCACTGACCGCCGTTCGCGAACGCTCTACCCCGATCCGTTCCACTACATCCATCGTTTCCCGAATGCCAGCCGTATCCAGCAGCTTCAGAGGAATGCTGTTAATCGTCACATATTCCTCAATAACGTCACGGGTCGTGCCCGGAATATCGGTCACAATCGCCCGTTCGCCCTGTGCCAATGTATTCAGCAGCGAGGATTTCCCCACATTCGGTCTTCCGACAATCGCTGTGGTCAGGCCCTCACGTAAAATTTTCCCCTGCTCCGCTGTATGCAGCAGCCGATCAATTTCCGCCATGACCTGACTACTCTTATCCTTGATCAGTTCAGACGTAAAAGATTCCACATCATGCTCAGGATAATCAATGTTCACTTCAATATGAGCCAGTGTCTCTACCAGAACATGCCGCAAACGGCGGATATTCTGTGACAGTTGTCCATCTACCTGCTTCAAAGCTACAGAAAAGGCTTTATCTGACTTCGAGCGAATCAGGTCAATGACTCCCTCCGCCTGACTCAGATCAATACGACCATTCAGAAAAGCACGCTTCGTAAATTCGCCCGGCTCGGCCAAACGTATATTTTGCAGCAATAGTAAATCCATCACCCGTTTGACAGCCACAACCCCGCCATGGGTGCTGATTTCTACGACATCTTCTGTTGTAAAAGAGCGCGGCGCTCGCATGACCGTAACTAGAACCTCCTCCACCTTTCCCTGGCTTTGAGGATCTATAATATGTCCATAGTGTACCGTATGAGATGGAGCCTTGCTTAGAGGCGTTTTGCTTCGGAACAAAGCTTCCACCTCTGTAACAGCTTCCGGGCCGCTGACCCGTACAATCGCAATGCCGCCTTCGCCGACAGCCGTTGCAATGGCAGCTATGGTATCGCTCAGCATATGGTTTCTACCTCCTGTCAAGTAAAAACGGCATTGCCGTCCTTGATCCAGGACGGCAACCGTTTCAGCGAGAAATATAAGAACAAATAGAGTAAAACTTATAAAGTCTTAAGTTTAAAAAAAGCAATGGCTTCTGCACCTTGCAGAGAGCCATTGCGTCGGATTACTTTTTAGCAATAACGACGCGCCGATTCGGCTCGTCCCCCTTGCTGTATGTTCTAACCAGCGCATGCTGTTGAAGCTTGGCATGAATCAGCTTCCGCTCCTGTGACGGCATTGGCTCCAGCACTACTTCCTTGCCGTAACGAATAGCTTGGTTGGCCAGCCGATCGGCCAAATCCTCCAGCGTTTTTTGCCGACGTGCGCGAAATTGCTCGGCATCCAGCACAATCCGGATGAATTTGTCAGAATGACGGTTGGCAACGATATTCGTCAGGTACTGCAATGCATCCAGCGTCTGTCCCCGGCGGCCGATCAACATGCCGAGCGACGGACCGGATATATCCAGTATGCTTTCATCCTTGCGGTGACGAACATCCACTTCCACATCCAGTCCCATTGCCGCTGCTGTTTCATGAATAAAACGTACAGCTTCTTCATAGGGGGCTGCATGGCCTGTGGAGACCTCCTTGCTCGTGCATACTTCCTGGGTAACAGATTCAGCTTCTGGAACAACAGCCTGTCCCACGATAGGCACCTGAGCCGATACATGATGTTCAGCCGCGTGTGTGGTTTCGGGAGATGGATCAGACAGTAGCGTAAGCTCTACCTTCGCCTTCTTGACCCCGAGCCACCCCAGGAATCCTTTTGACGGCTGTTCCAACACGTTTACGGTTACCCGTTCACGGCTTACTCCCAGCTGGGAGAGTCCTTGTTTTACAGCATCTTCAACGGTTTTTCCTGAAGTCACGACTTTGGTCATCTCGACTTTTTAGCCCCCTTCGAGTTTCTGCCACCTTTTTTCTTGTTATTGCTATTGGAGGAACCTGTTTTCGTAAGACTGGCTGTTTTCACGTTTGCCAGCGCAACTTCTTTATCCTTATTCCGATAAAGGAAATAGTTTTGAATAATCGTGTAAATATTACTGTAGAACCAGTATAGCGGCAAAGCAGATGGGAAGTTATACGACATGAACAGAATCAGAACCGGATAGACGTACAGCAAAAATTGCATCGGTCCCTGCTGCGGAGTCGGATTCATTTTCATCATCATCCAGGTTTGGACAAATGTTGTGATTGCCGCCAGAATTGGCAGGATAAATAAGTGATCCGGTTTACCTAACTGGAGCCACAAGAAATCATGATCCCGCAATGCCGAATTATAGTAAATGGCATTATAAAGCGCGATGAAAATCGGCATCTGAACGACCAAAGGAAGACAGCCCGCCATCGGGTTAACCTTGTTTTCCTGGAACAGCCTCATCGTCTCTTGCTGGACTTTCTCAGGCGTATCCTTGTATTTCGCTTGAATTTCTTTTAATTGCGGCTGAATGGCCTGCATTGCTTTAGAACTGCGTACTTGCTTGAGTGTAAGCGGCAAAATAATGGTACGCACGATAATCACCAGTATCAGTACGGCCAGGCCATACTCTCCAGAGAACCATTGGGCAAACGTATCCAGCGCATACGAAAACCAGTAAACGACATATCTTTGCCACCAAGATCCATTGGCCAAGTCTGCCGTCGTGTAAGAATTGTGAGCCGCCTGGGCACATCCCGACAGCACAGCAACAAGTGCCAATAAGGCAATCAGGAGGAACCATTTCCCTCGTTGAGTCTTCAAACGCGACACTTCATAACCCCTTTCTTAACCAATCCATTCCAACGTAAATCATACCATATCCTGTAGGACAAAGATACTGACTATCGGCGTGAAGACTTGAGCAGCGAGGCTTTGCGCAGAACGTGCAGCACGCTTTTCTCCAGCTCCTGATACGACATTGTAACCGCTCCCTTGCGGACGATAAAAATCAGGTCCATTTGCTCCATCAATTCATGCTCATGATGACGCACAATTTCCTTAACGATCCTGCGCATCCGGTTACGGACAACTGCGTTGCCGATCTTCTTGCTGGCCGAAATTCCAACGCGGAACTGCTCTACCTCTCTGCGGCGGAACCAGTACACCACAAACTGATGGTTGGCAAAAGATTTGCCATGGCGGTATACGCGCCCAAAGTCCGCCCGGTTTCGTAGACGCAATTTTTTTTGCACGGCGCTTCTCCTTGCTCATCTCTTTTACACATGCCGACAAGCCAATCCTTACCCCTTATATAGTAAGAAGTATGGACAACATTCCGCCATGGTAATCTCGCTTATTTTACATCCATTTTCAAAAGCTTCATCTAATATAGAGCGGGTTGCGGTGTTCCTCCCTCTTTTTCTACTGCATTTCTACAGACACAGGGAAAGCGATCCGCCTCATAAATACCTCCATCATGAAAAAAAAGACCACCGTAGTGGTCTTTATGCACGCATTACGCACTCAATACTTTTCTGCCTTTTTGACGACGAGTTGCCAAAATTTTACGGCCATTCTTTGTGCTCATTCTTTTACGGAAGCCGTGAACTTTTTTACGCTTGCTGACATTCGGTCTGAAAGTCGGTCTCATTGTACTGCACCTCCTTACAAGGAATACGTTTTATATGGAATATACCTAGCGTAGCAATCTCCACAAAAAACACCTTTGTACATTTAACCACAAATAGCGGCCAAAGTCAATGTACAGCTTAATCCCCTCCCCCAAAAATCACATAATCCTCTCCCTCTTTTTCAACGCCCAGAGATTTTGATCCTTCATCCAGTCCACTTATCCCACTCTATTTTGTCCTTTTTTATCGTGGATTTTCTTTGACCTTCCTACTTCCTTCACACTGTCTCTATTTTGAGATCGGCATATTTCTAAGCATCATAATAACCATATCATTAAAAATATTGTCGGAAACGTTACCGGAAATTTTCAACAGTAAAAACACCTCCTGTGACCAAAAGGCAACGGAGGTTATGCACAGATCCACAAAAAAAGCTGAATTGTGATTTAAATGGTCATAACCTGTGCATAACATTTTGAGACGATAAAGAGTTATTGTCGAAAACTGAACAAATTATAAACAATATCTTGTGTTGTGAATAAAAATTGTACACAACAGATTGAATTTGTGGATAAATAACCACGAGTCATTGAAATACAAGGCTTCTTTTGCTATGATGATATTACTTTTGAATGTGAATATGTTGTTTTACCCTCCATATTATCAACACCCTGTGGATAAAGTTGTGAACAAGTTCAATTTATCCATCTTTTTATTTTTGTGCGGATTCGGGATTCTGGGGATATATTCTACATTTTTCATTTGATTTCGACATATTGCAGTCCCGTTTTGGCCTGCGGGATCAAGAGAACGGATCGTGCCGCACATACCCTCCTGAGAAATATCACCTTTCTTCTGCCGATCAGCAGCGGATTTTTCCATTAGCTTTTTTCAGGACCACTTTGTGCTGCGTTCTCTCATCACACTGCCGCATGATTTAGGCGGCGGTATGTCTTTTTATGGCCTTCAACAACATTTTTGGGATTTTAGGCGTTTTGCCGAAGCGCCGGGAGCAGCTCTTTGCAGCTTAAACGGCAAAATGTCAGGATTTAAAAGGAGTGACGTCTGTGGACAGCCATACCTCTGAACTATGGCAGCAAATTCTATCCATCATACAAACCAAGCTGAGTAAGCCGAGTTACGACACTTGGTTTAAGGCTACCAAGGCAGCGAAACTGAATGACCACTCCATTGTGATTTCCGCACCAACAACTTTTGCCGTGGAATGGCTTGAAAGCCGCTATACCAAGCTAGTCGGGGCAACGGTTTATGAGATTTTGGGCAAGCAGCTGGAGGTCAAGTTCGTCATTGAGGAGAACAAGCCCGCCGAGTTCGATCTCCAGCAACAACCTCAGCAGCAGCCGGTCGTACATGAAGAAGCCGTGTCGCATATGCTGAATCCCAAATATACATTCGATACGTTTGTCATCGGATCGGGGAACCGTTTTGCCCATGCAGCATCGCTGGCCGTCGCCGAAGCGCCGGCCAAAGCTTATAACCCGCTGTTTCTGTACGGCGGCGTAGGTCTGGGAAAAACGCATCTGATGCACGCCATTGGGCATTATATTTTGGAACACAACCCGGCCAGCAAAGTTGTGTATTTGTCATCTGAGAAGTTTACGAACGAATTTATTAATGCCATCCGGGACAACCGAGGGGAAAGCTTCCGGAACAAATATCGTAATATTGATATTTTGCTCATTGATGATATTCAGTTTATTGCAGGCAAGGAGTCGACGCAGGAGGAATTTTTTCACACGTTCAATGCGCTTCATGAGGAACGCAAACAAATTATTATCTCAAGCGATCGTCCGCCTAAGGAGATCCCAACGCTGGAGGAACGGCTGCGTTCCCGCTTTGAGTGGGGATTGATTACGGATATTCAGCCACCGGATCTGGAAACGCGAATTGCAATTCTCCGGAAAAAGGCGAGAGCGGAAAACCTGGATATTCCCAATGAAGCTATGATGTATATCGCCAACCAGATTGATACGAACATCCGTGAGCTGGAAGGGGCACTGATTCGCGTTGTTGCCTATTCCTCGCTGACCAATCAGGATGTGACAAGTCATCTCGCGGCCGAGGCGTTAAAGGATATTATTCCTTCCAGTCGTCCCAAAATGATTACCATTCAGGATATACAGCATCAAGTCGGGGAATTTTACAATTTGCGCTTGGAGGATTTCAAAGCACGCAAGCGGACGAAGGCTGTGGCTTTTCCACGGCAGATCGCCATGTACCTGTCGCGCGAGCTAACCGACTATTCGTTACCGAAAATCGGAGAAGCCTTCGGTGGACGCGACCATACAACCGTCATTCATGCGCACGAAAAAATCTCCAAATCCATTCAAGTGGATCAGGAGCTGTTCAAAGTTATCAACAGCCTAATCGAAAAAATCAAAAATCCAACCTGAACAAGTTCAGAGCCTATACACAACTTATACACATGTGGATAGGCTTGATTTTATTAGGCTTACACCGACTTATCCACATATTCAGTGCGCCTATTACTATTACTAATAGATTTTAAAGATATACATCACCTAAATAAGGCCCGCGTCAACGCGTGCTTGAAGGATTAAAACCCGTAGGAGGAACTTATGAAGATCAGCATTTTGAAAAACGTATTGAACGAGGCTATACAACATGTATCCAAGGCCATATCCAGTCGGACCACGATTCCGATTTTGAGTGGTATTAAGCTGGATGTGAACCATCAGGGAGTGACGCTAACTGCCAGCGATACCGACATCTCCATTCAATCCTTTATTCCGATGGAGGACGGTGACCAAACTGTCGTTCAGGTCGAACAACCGGGAAGTGTTGTACTGCCAGCCAAGTTCTTTGTCGAAATTATCAAGAAGCTGCCGTCTCAGGAGATCCGTATGGAGGTAAAAGATCATTTCCAAACCTTCATCTCATCCGGTGCAACCGAAATTCAGATGGTGGGTCTGGACCCTGAGGAATTCCCGGTGCTTCCAAGCATTGAAGAAAATCAGGTTATCTCTGTACCAGGAGATTTACTCAAAAACATGATTAAACAGACCGTTTTCTCCATTTCCACCCACGAAACGACACCTATTTTGACAGGGGTATTATGGAATTTGGCTGAGGGCGAATTGAAATTTGTAGCAACGGATCGCCACCGCCTCGCCACCCGCAGCGCTCGTTTGGAAACGTCCGAAGGCTTGCGTTTCAGCAATGTTGTCATTGCAGGTAAAACGTTGAACGAGTTGAGCAAAATTATTCCGGATCAAAATATGCTTGTGGATATCGTCGTAGCAGACAACCAGGTATTATTCAAAATTGACCGGGTTCTGTTTTATTCCCGTATTTTGGACGGAACGTATCCGGATACTTCTAGAATTATTCCAACCTCCTACAAAACAGAACTGATTGTGGATACAAAAAGCTTGAGCGAATCCATCGACCGTGCTTATTTGCTGTCCCGTGAGGAAAAAACGAATATTGTAAAAATGCAGTCGTTGGAAAACGGCGGCTTGGAGATTTCCTCCAGCTCCTCTGAGCTGGGTAAAGTACGTGAGGAAGTCACAGTCTCCAAATTTGAGGGAGAGCCGCTCAAAATCTCGTTCAATTCAAAATATATGCTTGATGTGCTGAAGGTGATTGACAGCGAGCAGCTGACGATTGCTTTTACCGGCATTATGAGCCCAATCATTTTAAAACCGGCGGACTCCAGCAATGCGCTGTACATCATCCTGCCATATCGAACCACCAACTAATGTCTAGCGTCACCCACCCGAGAACAAACGAAAGGATGAACAAGCCTTGAAACAAATATCTATACAGACCGAATACATCAAGCTCGATCAATTCTTAAAATTAGCCGATTGTGTTTCTACAGGAGGAATGGCCAAAGCTCTGTTGCAGGAGGGGCAAGTTCGTGTCAATGGTGAGCTGGAAGAACGACGCGGAAGAAAACTGTACCCGGGCGATACCGTAGAAGTAGAGGACAACGGAAGTTTCGAGATCACGGCAGGAGCATGATCGCCTGGTCGGCAAGGACTCCTTTTAGGTGCGGAGTAACAAGGGGGACCCTATGTGTTTGTGAACAATATTGTTTTGCAGCAATACCGGAACTATGAACAGCTGGAGTTGAGTGAATTTGGGCCCGTTAATTTGCTGATCGGACAAAATGCGCAGGGAAAAACAAACCTGGTAGAGGCGATTTTTGTCCTGGCTTTAACCAAAAGTCACCGGACGTCGCGCGACAAGGAGCTGATCTCTTTCGGGGCTACCTCGACTCATCTTGCTGCGGATGTGGATAAGAAATACGGAAAAATCAGGCTGGATCTGTCGTTATCCACACAAGGTAAGAAAGCGAAGATCAACGGACTGGAGCAGCGAAAGCTAAGTGACTTTATCGGTTCGCTGAATGTCGTTATGTTTGCACCTGAGGATTTGGAAATCGTTAAGGGAACACCGGGGGTACGCCGCCGGTTTCTTGACATGGAAATTGGACAGGTTGCTCCAGGATATCTGTACCATTTGCAGCAATACCAGAAAGTGCTGGTCCAGCGTAACAATCTGCTCAAACAAGCTTGGGGCAAAGATATGGCTTCCGTACAGCTCATGCTGGAGGTATGGAATGAGCAACTTGCTGAGCACGGTGTTAAAATTGTTAAAAAGCGGAAACAATTTATAACAAAGCTGCAAAAGTGGGCTCAGGCCATTCATGAAGGGATCGCTGGAGGAGATGAAGAGTTAAAATTAACCTATGTTCCCTCCTTCAGCGAGCCGGAGGAAGAAGATGAAGCTGTCTTATTGGAGCGATTTATGATAAAGTTATCCCAAATGAGGGAACAGGAAATCCGCCGTGGTATGACTTTGGCAGGACCCCATCGTGATGATTTGGCCTTTGCCATTAACGGCAGGGAAGTGCATACGTATGGCTCTCAGGGGCAGCAGCGGACGACTGCCCTGTCCTTGAAGCTGGCTGAAATCGAATTAATCCATGAGGAAATTGGTGAATATCCTGTCCTGCTGCTGGATGATGTTCTATCCGAACTGGACCCCTACCGTCAGACCCAACTGATCGAGACCTTTCAGAGCAAGGTACAGACCTTTATTACGGCAACTGGTATTGAGACCTTGAATGCAGAACGGCTTAAGGATGCCAGTATTTATCACGTCCACGACGGGCATGTGGAACACTAAGGAGTGAGTGACGGCTATGTATATTCATCTGGGTGGAGAAAAAATCATCCGCTCGTCAGAGCTTGTGGCTATTTTCGATATCTCGATTGAAAAATCCTCTAAAATCTCCAAGCAGTACGTGAACCACGCCCAACAGCAAAAGCATATCGAGATGATTGGTGAAGAGGAAGCCAAGTCCATCGTGGTGACTCAAAATACGGTGTATTATTCCCCCATCTCCTCAACAACTCTCAAAAAGCGGGCAAACCAGTTTGTTGCCAATGCTTAACCATAGAATCTATAGAAGTAGGTGAAAGGCATGTCTATGAATCAACCGTCTTATGATGCGGGTGAGATTCAGGTCCTGGAAGGCCTGGAGGCGGTTCGGAAACGTCCCGGGATGTATATCGGTTCCACCAGTGCCAAAGGGCTCCATCATCTGGTCTGGGAAGTTGTGGACAACAGCATTGACGAAGCGCTGGCAGGCTATTGTGACAGCATTCAAGTTGTCGTTCACGAAGATAACAGCGTCACCGTTACAGATAACGGACGCGGTATTCCAGTAAGCGAACACGCCAAAATGAAAAAATCTGCGCTGGAAGTCGTTATGACGGTGCTTCACGCAGGTGGTAAATTCGGAGGCGGAGGGTACAAGGTATCCGGCGGTCTGCACGGTGTTGGTGTATCCGTAGTGAACGCCCTCTCCAGCAAAATGGTCGTTCACGTCAAACGGGATGGGCATATGTACGAGCAGGAATACCATCGCGGTGTTCCGCAGTATGATGTCAGAGTCATTGGCGATACCGACGAAACCGGTACCCAAACGACGTTCTACCCGGACGATCAAATTTTCACAGAAACGACCGTATATGACTATGAGACGCTCCAAACGCGGATTCGTGAGTTGGCTTTCCTGAACAAAGGAATTGCGATCAGCCTGACCGATGAACGGACTGGCGCCAGTGATACGTTCCACTACGAGGGCGGAATCAGTGAATACGTGCAATTTTTGAATCAGAAAAGAGAAGCGCTTCATGAGCAACCGATCTATGTAGAAGGCTCACGCGATATGATTCAAGTCGAAGTTGCGCTGCAATATAACGACAGCTATACCGAAAATATTTATTCTTTCGCCAACAACATCAACACCCATGAAGGTGGCACGCATGAATCTGGCTTCAAGAGCGCATTGACCCGGATCATTAACGATTATGCACGCAAAAATGGCTTTATCAAGGACAACACCGCCAACTTGACGGGTGACGATGTGCGTGAAGGACTGACAGCGATTATCTCCGTCAAGATCCCGGAACCACAGTTTGAAGGTCAAACCAAAACGAAGCTGGGTAACAGTGAGGTACGTGGAATTGTCGAATCCCTGTTCGCAGAGAAACTTCAGGAATTTCTGGAGGAAAATCCGTCTGTCTCCCGTCGCGTTGTTGATAAATCATTACAAGCAGCCCGTGCTCGTGAGGCTGCACGTAAAGCGCGTGAGCTGACTCGTCGTAAAAGTGCGCTGGAAATCAGCTCTCTCCCAGGTAAGCTGGCAGACTGTTCTTCCAAGGATGCGTCGATCAGCGAACTGTACATCGTTGAAGGAGATTCAGCGGGCGGATCGGCCAAGCAAGGCCGTGATCGTCACTTTCAGGCTATTTTGCCGATTCGTGGTAAAATCCTGAACGTCGAGAAGGCACGTTTGGATCGTATTTTGTCCAGTGATGAAATTCGGTCAATGGTAACGGCTATGGGAACGGGGATTGGCGACGATTTCGATATTGCTAAAGCTCGTTATCACAAGGTCATTATCATGACCGATGCGGACGTCGACGGAGCCCATATTCGGACGCTGTTGCTGACATTTTTCTATCGGTACTTGCGTAAAATTATTGACGCCGGCTATGTCTATATTGCTCAGCCGCCGCTGTTTAAGGTAGAGCGCAATAAGGTCGTACGTTATGCGAACTCTGAAGCCGAACGTGATGCTATCATCAGTGAATTCGGAGAAAATGCGAAGTACAACGTACAGCGTTATAAAGGTTTGGGCGAAATGAACGCAACCCAGTTGTGGGAAACGACAATGGACCCAGAGAGCCGTACAATGCTTCAAGTGACCATCAGTGATGCAATGGTGGCTGATACGATGTTCGATACCCTAATGGGCGATAATGTTGAGCCGCGTCGCGATTTTATTCAGGAGCACGCCAAGTACGTGAAAAATCTTGATGTTTAATACATGATGGATTTTAGATAGAATTTACCAAGGGGCGCTCAGATGGAGCGTCCCTTTTCTTGTCATTAACCCGTCGGAGAGAATTTGAATATTTAATTTCAAAGCTTTACGCCTTTTTCTTAGTACGTGCAGGCTTACCGGTGGATGCAGTATAACGGCCGTAGCCTACAGCATACCTAAATATTTTATGATATAGGCTTTTGTTGGGCAGGGAAGAGAACACTTTAATGGCTGGTCGCGTATTCACCTCCAAAATCCACGGATAGGCTTGCTGATCGAGTCCTATATCCAAACCAATTTCCTTCAAGCGGGGATACCTCTTTTGCAACTGCCAAGCTACCCGCTCGCCCATTTTCGATAGCTTTTGCTCCAGCTGTACCGCTCCCTTTACATCCAGATATGGAGCTACCAGTTCATTGAAAAAGCGTGTTGTGCCCCCACTGTGGTGATTGGTGACGACTTTGTCGGGAGCAGCAACACGCCCTATGATGAGCGTCGTTTCCCACTGCTTTCTTAAGTTCATCTGCGTTAATACTCGTAGATCAAAGGGACGCGCGTCATGATGAAGAAGAGGAATACCTCGTTGAATTAGATAAGGACGCTTCCGTATGCGATGAGAGACTGTTTTATGCAGTTCTTCCAGATTTTCAAAGTTATGGGTCTCTACCTCATAACGGAGGATGTACCACGTTCTTTCTCCGATAATTCCCTCTTCATTCGGCGGAAGTGGTTCAGTGAGTCTCTCTGCCCGCATAACCCCTTTCCCATAAGTACCGTTATCCGGCTTAATATAGACGGTTCCGTACAATGCCAGCATTTCATTCAAGTGCTCCATTGCATACAAACGTGTTTCCGGTACATAAGCGGACAACATTGGATTGGGGAGAATGATATTTGTTTTGGTCCACTTACTGGATACTCGTTGAATAGACAAGTATTCTCATCCCTTTCTTTTGAAAATGTAAGCCATGTTCATGGAAATTACAACGCTTGAACAAAACAAGGGAAACTAAAGGACAAGTGCGTAAAACAATGGTATAATAGAGAAATACGGCGTTTTTTCGGAATTGTGCTCAGTGAACCCTGACCGTATACGTATTGTATGTGGAAAAGGCCTTCAGGGTGGGGGCTAATCCCCAGTTCGGGGGAATTTGTCATAATCATGACCTGTGAGTTGTACGATGGGTAGCCCATCTGCTGCTCATAGCAGGGCAATCACTGAGGGTTTTACGCTGTAAAGCGGACAGATGCGTTTAATTGTGCTCTTTTTGTGAAAGTAATATAATTATACAAATGAGGATTTCAGCCAAAATCCTGCGCACAGAGCGGAGTATATAGGCAGTGTCTTGTTAGGCTTTTCACATAGAGAGCAATGTATTGAAGGACGAGAAGGAGGACCAGCATGGCGGATCAAAAAAACTCGCAAATCATCAATAGGGATATCGGAGTGGAAATGCGCGAATCCTTTATGGATTATGCCATGAGTATTATTGTTAGCCGTGCCTTGCCTGATGTGCGGGACGGATTGAAGCCGGTACACCGCCGTATTTTGTTTGCGATGTCCGAGTTAGGTATGACGCCAGACAAGCCATACAAAAAATCGGCAAGAATCGTCGGTGAAGTTATCGGTAAATATCACCCTCATGGTGATACGGCCGTATACGATACGATGGTTCGGATGGCGCAGGATTTTTCCTTGCGTTATATGCTGGTGGACGGACACGGTAACTTTGGCTCCGTTGATGGAGATATGGCGGCTGCGATGCGTTACACGGAAGCACGATTGTCGAAGATCGCGATGGAAATGCTGCGTGATCTGAACAAAGAGACCGTTGATTTTATGCCGAACTACGATGGTGAGGAGAACGAGCCGGTCGTGTTGCCTGCACGTTATCCTAACTTGCTGGTGAACGGTGTCGGCGGGATTGCGGTCGGAATGGCTACTAATATTCCTCCGCATAACTTGGGAGAGGTTATTGACGGTGTACAAGCACTGATTGAGAACCCTGACATTACACCGATGGAACTGATGGATTATATTCAAGGGCCGGATTTCCCGACAGCAGGTTATATCTTGGGACGCTCGGGCATTCGTCAGGCATATCAGACCGGCCGCGGATCTGTAACTATGCGTGCGAAGACCACCATAGAAGAGATTGGCAATAAAGCACGGATTATCGTGCATGAGCTGCCTTACCAAGTCAATAAGGCTCGTCTGGTCGAAAAAATTGCTGAATTAGTACGTGACAAACGTATTGAGGGCATCACTGACCTGCGGGATGAATCGGATCGTACGGGTATGCGTGTCGTTATGGAGTTGCGCAGGGATGTGAACCCGAACGTTGTTCTGAACAATTTGTTCAAGCATACGGCAATGCAGTCCACTTTCGGTATCAATATGCTCGCAATTGTAAATAACGAGCCGAAGATTCTGAACCTGAAAGATGTCTTGTATCATTACCTCAAGCATCAGGTTGAAGTCATTCGTCGTCGTACAGAATTCGATCTGAAAAAAGCCGAGGCCAGAGCACACATTCTGGAAGGCTTGCGCACTGCCCTTGACCATCTGGACGAGGTCATTGCATTAATTCGCTCCTCACAGACCGCAGAAGCAGCGCGTGAAGGATTAATTGAACGCTTCTCGCTGTCTCTCGAGCAGTCCCAGGCCATTCTGGATATGCGTCTGCAACGTCTGACTGGCCTGGAACGTGAGAAGATCGAGAACGAATACAATGAGTTGCTGCAAAAGATTACAGAATACCACGAAATTCTGGCTAATGAGCATCTGGTGCTTAACATTATCAGCGAAGAGCTTAATGAGCTAAGAGGGCGTTTCGCAGATGAACGCCGTACTGAAATTACAGTGGGTGAAGAGAGTATTCTGGACGAGGATCTTATTCCGCGTGAGGATGTTATCATTACTGTAACCCATACCGGATATATTAAGCGTCTTCCCGTGACTAC
This sequence comes from Paenibacillus sp. NRS-1782, assembly GCF_050467685.1. Taxonomy (NCBI): domain Bacteria; kingdom Bacillati; phylum Bacillota; class Bacilli; order Caryophanales; family Paenibacillaceae; genus Paenibacillus; species Paenibacillus sp. NRS-1782. The sequence goes on along the minus strand of NZ_JBITPH010000018.1, from coordinate 2,523 downwards.
TTATCGTAGTCAAAAACGCGGCGGTCGTGGTGTAGTGGGGATGGATACCAAGGATGAGGATTTCGTAGAGCATCTGTTCATTACGAATTCACATCATCATTTGTTATTCTTCACCGACAAGGGTAAAGTATATCGGATTAAGGCCTATGAGATTCCTGATCTGAGCCGGACAGCCCGGGGGACACCGATCATTAACCTGATTCAGATTGAGCAGGGCGAGTCGATCAATGCGGTTATTCCAATTGAGGAATTTGTAGAGGACAGCTATCTGTTCTTTGCTACTCAGCAAGGGATTATCAAGAAGACACCGCTCGATAACTACGCTAATATCCGTAAGGGCGGCTTGATTGCCATCAACCTGCGTGAGGATGATGCCCTGATCGAAGTGAAGCTGACCGATGGACAGCAGGAAATGATCATTGGTACGGCGCAGGGCATGTCTATCCGCTTCCCTGAGAGTGATGTACGTTCCATGGGTCGTAGTGCCACTGGGGTTAAAGGTATTACTCTCGATAAGAGTGACGCTGTAATAGGCATGGATATTGTTGATACCAGCCTGGATATCCTGATCGTAACAGCCAAAGGATATGGCAAACGTACTCCTGTAGTGGATTACCGTATTCAAGGCCGTGGAGGTAAGGGGATCAAGACGATTAATGTCACGGATAAAAATGGTCCAGTTGTTGGCCTCAAGGTTGTAAAAACCGAAGAGGATCTGATGATCATTACAGCCAGTGGAACCTTGATTCGGACCAGCATGGAGGAAATTTCGACGATGGGTCGGAATACACAAGGGGTAAGGCTGATCAACATCCGCGAAGATGATTCGGTTGCTACCGTTTGTCGTGCGAACAAGAATGAGGAGCAGGATGAATTGCTCGATGAACTGCTCGAGGAGCAGGATACTAACCTAGAAGTTGGTGAGGGTGCATCTCCATCACCAGATGATTCAGCCCTTAGTACGGATGTAGAAGGTACACAAGGTAACGATTCGGAGCCTTCTGAGGACGAGTAACAATCCACCGATATAAACAGTGGTATTGGTTTTTAAATGACGGGGAAGACTCCTTGGCCATTGGTCAGGGAGTCTTTTTCTATTGCCGACAGATGAATACAGCAAGTATGCTAAAAATCATATAAAATGAATGTACAGGAGCAGGTTCAAGTAATATAATGACATAATAAAAACTGACAGCTAGAGCTGCTGTTATGAGAACAGAGAGGTTGACCATGACAACAGTACCCGTATCCGAATTAAAAGCAGGACTTAGATTGCAAAGCGACGTATTTACTGAAATGGGCAGCTTGCTGCTCCCAAAGGGTCGTATTCTGCTACCACGTGATTTGGAAATTTTACAAGCGTTCCTGATCCAGCAAGTAGAAGTAGGGCCTGATGGTTCGGCAAAAGCTGGTGAAGATCATGCTACTGCTCGAATGGGGGCTCCTGAAGCGCAATCCCCTTCGTTAGAGGAGCGGGATGAGTCCGTTTTATTTCAGGAAGAGTACGACAAAATGGTGATGCTTGTGAAAAATGCATTCCAATCAGTACTCGTATCTAATCTATCTATATATGAGTTGCGGGGGCAGTTGGAAGCCTTACTGTTATACATCCAGCGCTATAATGTAATGACGTTTACTCCGCGTGCCATGATTGAAGTTGATTATATTTTTCATAATGCGGTCCTAACCTCTCTGACTTCGTATTCTATTGCTCAATGGATTGGCCTGCCTCAAAAGGACTGGATGCAGGTTGCTTTTGCTGGATTACTCCATGATATTGGTAATGCTAAAATGGACCCGGCTATTCTGTACAAGCCCTCTAAATTAACGTGGGAGGAGCAGGAAGAAATTCGACAGCACACCTCATTAGGCTACCAATTACTCAAAAACGTGAAGGCCATTAATGAAGGAGTACGTCTGGCAGCTCTTCAGCATCATGAGAAAGTGGATGGTACCGGATACCCATTGCGACTCAAAAGGGAGCAAATTCATATTTACGCTAAAATCGTTGGAGTGGCTGATGTATTCCATGCCATGACACTGGAGAAGACCTACCGACCAGCGCAATCCCCGTATCTGGTACTGGAGCAAATCAAATCAGAATCATTTGGTAAGCTGGACCCAAGTGTTGTACAGGTTTTCATCCAAAAGCTCACTCAATTCAATAACGGAACCAAGGTGCGTCTCAATGATAGCCGTACAGGGGAAATCATTTTTGCCGATCGAGACCATCCGACTCGTCCGTTGGTGCAGGTAAACGGGGAAATCATAAACTTAATGCTTCAAAGAGAGCTTTATATTGAGTGCATTGTTACTTAAGTAAGTTTTTTTGAAAAAACAGTTGCACAATATAATAAAAGTATGTTATATTATTTCTTGTCGCTTCAAGTGTTATCAAATAGAGCGAAAAACACTTTTGAAAAAAAGTGTTGACACAACTGAGAGATACATGATATAATATAAAAGTTGCTGAGGGGATGGAAGAAACCCTAAAGCAGACATGAAATGTTTGATCTTTGAAAA
>NZ_JBITPH010000017.1:0-95260 GCF_050467685.1 Paenibacillus sp. NRS-1782 | reverse complement strand
TGGTTAATCAACAGACGTGATATATTGTTATTCAATTAAAATGAGGGGGGTGTATTTACACCTAAAACACCTATTTAATTTCCAAAATTGCCCCTAGTACATCCAGCTACACACTGAAGTTATTTTGCTTACGGTGATTAAGCTTATGAACAAATTTCTCCGATGCCGGGGAATTTAAGTAGCGAATTATAATATATTCAAAATTTATCCAATGTTGTAGATACCGGGGGTATTTAAAATCAAATTACCTTTCAATTTCCACAAATATGCCCCTAGCACTTCCACTCCCCGACTTAGCCTATTTTTCGACTCAATACCATACGCAAATTGTGGTTAGTTGTTCGACTGCTCCACACATCAATTTTAAGGTGAATATACCGATAGATTACAAAGGAACATGAGTATCAATGTTCAATCAGGTAACTTTGCATGGCTTGAGTAGTACCGCTATTTTCTACTATAGATTATCAAGTAAAGAACAAGTCGCTTGGCGAAATGATGATACCCTTAATCAAGAAATCTTTGCAAACTATCCAAAAAGGTATCTTAAGTAAATATCTGAGAGGTATATGATTTTGTTCCAGAAGATGGTATAATCAAGAGCAATAAAACAAATCTATTCTACTACTTGTTTCTCAATTACATAATTTATTTAACTATGCATCATATGACGATTTTATGCTGAAAGGGTGGCTTATCCATGAAAATCACACCCACGATACGCACAGAAATTCAAACCTACCTGAGACGGAAAGGATTGAGTATGACCAAGTTTGGACACATCGCTGGTATGAATCCGGGTACAGTGAGCGGTATTGTAACGGGCAATCGTACCATTTCGATGCACCAATTGGATCGAATCACGTTAGGAATGGATTTACCACCGGATCATTTTTATGAACTGTATGTTGAAGAGTGCATTATGGAAGAACCGCTAAACTGGAAAAGAATTAGCCCTTTCTTGTATCGCTGTGTGCAGTTTCGGCGCGTAGACTGTTTGCAAAAAGTAGTAAGCATACTACTGGATAAACCGAACTATCTCCATTATCTCTTTGAATTAGCCGAGGATTGTTATGAAGAAGGTTATAATGAAGCAGCGGCTTACCTATACGAGAACATCGCTGAAGGTGAGAAGTACCAACATTCTGAAAACTTGGCAATCTGTCAATATCGCATGTTCACGATTCAGGTTGGAGACGATCAAAACCGAAATCTCAAGGCAGCTACACGATTTGAGGATTTTGTTGAACGGTTGGACGAAGTAGTACAACTTGATGCGTTAAAGGATTTGGCGAATGTATATCGTTCTTTACGTGAATGGGATAAGGTGGATGAAATGGCAAGGAAAATGAGAGGAAAAGCGGAAATCCAATATTCGATGAAGCATCAACAGAAGAGTCGAGAGCGTAATGAGTCTGAAAAGAAGCTGAGTCGTCCCATGTTTGTGTACATTAGCTATGCAGATTTATTATGTGCAGGTGTATGTGAATCACGGGAAGATTATGAACAGGCTCTACAATATACATACGCCTATGCTGATTTAAGTTGGGTCAAAGAGAAGGACGAAGATGCTAAATATTGGATTAGCTTGTTTAAACATTGGGCGCAAGCTAACGTTATCGTGAACAAGGTTTTATCTGGAGATATAAACGCCTTATATGATTATGTAGAATATATTGGTGCATCGTCAGATACAACTGACCAAGATATGGTCACCCAACTGTTAAACATTATGATGATGGCAAACCGATACCAGATAGACGTAAATGATATACTTCAGCGTTTTGAAACGGATATTAACTCACTTTTGCAATTGCCTCAATCTAATGATGTGTATACTCAACAAGTGATTCCAGAACAGTTTGCACGTCTGGGATACGAATTGGCTTATTATTATTTGTATTGGGGGATGTACAGTGATGGCTTTAAACATTTGATGTATTCAATGGAGAAATATCATATACTAAATAATGAGACTTATTTTAAAAAATGTATGGTGCTGTTTGAACGTTATCGAGTCTATGTAGTACCCGAAACTAAGGCAACTTATTTAAAATTTATTGAAAGGGTGTGGATAGATGATGTTAAGAAAAATGGTACTATTGATCGTCGCAACTAGTTTTTTGTTTATCGTGATTGTACCTGTTCAGACTCATAGCCAACACCAGAATATCGTGCTTTACGATCAACATGGAGGCGCTTAACATTTCAAATGAATGAGGAAAGATATAAAGCCCATCTTAACAAAAATACACTCCCTAAAACGGATATTGGAGAAACCCAACGCAGGTTTAGCCGATAAAATTCTAAGGAGTGTTTTTATATATATATAAGTAATCAACACACATATGGAATTACTGACCAAAATTATTTTGCTCAGCAAAAAACCCAAGAGGATATTGCACAGGAACTTGGTATCACAAAGCAACAGCTACATAACTATAAAAAAAACTCCTGACACTCATCCCTGAATTACAGGATATGGCTATGATTTAAGTCTTTAGACGTAGGTAGAAAGGTTAGTCCTTCACATAACAATTAGGAATTAAGTTAGTTTTCCATAAATCGGAATAATGTTACTATGTCATAACGAACTCATGACTAGAGGTAAACTATGACAACTATTAAAGTGACACCCGAACAACTTATATCCATTTCTAAGAAATTTGAGTTAGCACAGCAAACGGCAACTCAAATGAATAGTAATTTAGTACAACAAATTTCATCTATGGGGCAATTGTGGGAAGGACTGACTAAGGAGCACTTTTACTATTCCTTCCAGACCTCTCAGAAGAATATGAATGACTTTGTTACCCTGACGGATTCTATTGCTAGGGAGTTACGTCACCATGCAGATAAATTCAGATTAGCCGATCTAATGGAAGGGGGTAATATTGACACGAGTTGTTTACCGCCTCCACCTAATTCATGTGCTGTTCCTGCTCCAGATACACGGAATGCGTTTCAGAAATCGGCAGATAGCTTAACTGAACTAGGTCAGGATTTTGTAGACGCTAACTCAGTACGCTATGAGAAAAAATTTGATTCAGTTTGGAGCTTCCTAGATTATATGTCCTATGGTATTCCGAAAGGAATGTATGAAGGATATATGGAACGAGCAGCCAAACAAAACGATTCGTGGAATGACATGCTCAATTTCGGTACATTTGGAGTAACGGGTATGATTCAGGGGGCATTTAATCCCAATGATGCCTGGTCAAAGGAACACTGGGCTAATATGATCGGTACAGCAGGAATGGTGGGTGGAGTTAGTTCAATAATCAAGCCTAAACTTGGGATTGGTAATACAATCAAGTTTAACGGTGAGGTAAGACCATTTCCCAAAGGTCACGATTTAGATTTAAAATCGTGGGAAGAGATGCCTGTAAGTGGTCAGAGAAGGATAACGCCAGATGGACTGAAAATTATGAATGTCAGTGAAATGAAAGGTTTTAAAAAAGAAATGAATGATATTGATGTAAAGGTTTTGATTGATAAAAAGGGGGCTATACTTCCCGAAAAAGCTGTAGGTGGCTTTAATCCCAGTACAGGACAGATTGTGTTACGACCTGATGCTTCCTACTTAAGTGCGATTCACGAATCTTATCATGCAAAACACTTTGGAGAACTGGGAAGAGAAAAATATATGAAGTTATCGACTATAGAAAAAGAAGAATATGTTTATAATGAAATCATGAAAAGTAAAGACAAATTTAACTCCTCAGAAATATACGAAGCACAGAGATATATTTACAAGTTGAGAAAGGGACAGTGGCCTCTACCTAGTTGGAAAGGATATGAAGAATAATGGACGAAAAAGTGAACACTAAATTAACAGCTAATCAAGCTAAAAAAATAGCTCAGGACTATCAAGAAAAATATAAGTTATATGGAGTCATACATGATGACATTGAAAAGTCCGTAAAGTTTTACTCGGAATTCTACAAGATTGAGGGAGCTGCTTGGTTAGTTTTGGCTGATATCACTCCAAAGAGCTATGAAGGTGATGATGAGATCACTTTTGTTGTTTCGGATAGAGAAGGGGTTGTTGATCACATACTGGATCATAATGGACTTCCTCAGCGTTATCATGTACCCAGCAATAGGAATTACACAGATGAAGAGTTCGAAGCTATTTTTAAGGATGAAGATAATTAAGTTGCATTACAGCGCCATACAGAAATTTTTAAGCTTGCTCCTTTTAATGGGAGTGAGCTTTTTTATAGTTGTCCAATCAGAATAAAGGGGGATGATATTTGCATACACCTTGCTTCAAACGAAGGTGCGTCAAATTTAACTCACCATGCTCCAATATCCACCGTGGCAAATTGTTGTGATTGGGCAGGCCAAAGAAGTCTATACATAAGGATGTAGCTGAGTCGATTGGTGAAAACGGATGGATTAGGATCAATTTGCCCGAATAATAGCGACTCGAATTTTTCGCTTCCTTTATATATACATATTTCAGCGACTACAAATAAGCATGGCTGAAAAATAAATAAAAGGAAGGGGTTGACTCTGGTGGAATATATGCTATACTGGAATAGTAATGGAGATAAAATAATAAAAAGAAAGGGAAAACAAAGTGATTTTGTTAAATGCTAGTTGAAGAATTACAAAGACTATACATATAACTTTGATTTTGTTTCAAAAGCAGAAGTGAGCAACTAAATTAAAAGTAATACCCAGAAAGTAATTTGAGTAAATAAAATACAATGTGAAAACGGAGGGAGTGTTACGGGGACACAACTTCCTAGAGTGAAGTCTGTCTCTTGAATTTATTCGATCTTTGACAATCCAAATTATAGTACTTGCATAGGTGAGGTTATCTTTCGTTTAAGATAATTTTATCGTTGTCGACGTTCACGCTCAGTTGCGTGAGTATTATTTAATTTGCTCGAAATTATAACAGGACTATAAGTCTGTTTAGACGAATGAAATTGATTTTATGATGTGGAGCATAATGTCAAGCTGATTTGTCTAATCAAGATTGAAAGTTTTTTTAGTTGTATGCTTTTTTGAGGAATAGATAAAAGTAACGGGAGTAGTCTATATTTCTATAGGTGCAACGTCATTAGTTAGTGTAAATTGTCCATTTATCTTTAACTGAAGATACTTATGTGCTGAGCAGAAAGGAGAAATTTTGACACAATCAACAAAGAAAAGGATTACTGTTTCAGATGTACTAACTGAACATATCCATAAATGGCAACGTGGAGACATTATAACAATCGAAGCTGGTACGGGTGTGGGTAAAAGTCACTTTATAAAAAATGAACTCTATCCCATAGCGAAGAAGGAGAGGGCTAGGATTCTTTTCTTCCTCAATCGGACTAGGCTAAATGAACAGTTTCGAGAGGAAATTAGACGGGATGGCAAGTCAGATGTAATCACAATTATCTTGTATCAAAAGTATGAATGGGAGCTACAAAAAAATAGTGCGATTGTCAAAGCAGACTATAAGTACATAGTGTGTGACGAGTTTCATTACTTTCTAACTGAGTCAAGATACAATAAAAACACAGAAGATTCATTCTATGCGATGATCAATGAGAAAAGTAAGATAAGAATATGTATGTCTGCAACTGCTGATGCAATGATTGCATTCTTAAAGTATAAAAATATAAAACACGAAAGTTATTCTATTCCTCATGATTACAGTCACATCAAGGAAATGATTTTCTATCAGAATGACAAAGTGTTGGAAAAGTTTCTACGTCAAATACCCAAGAATCACAAAGCGATCTGTTTCACTAAAAGTTCAGCTAAGGCGTTCAAACTACATGATACATTTAAAAACTCTATGTTTGTCTGTTCTCCTTCTGGAAGCGCTCCAGAGAAAAAGCACATGGACAAAGAAAAGGTTAGTAAGATGCTGATTGATGAAAAGTTTGACGAACAGTTTGTATTCAGCACATCTACCCTAGACAATGGCATCAATCTAAAGGATAAACTAATCAAGTATGTGATTGTCGATATTATGGATATAGACGTTCTGATTCAGTGCTTAGGTAGGAAGAGGATCATCGACCATTCAGATAAAGTCATTGTAATCATCAAAAATATCTCGAATAAAATGTTGAACAAACTGATCAGAGACTGTGACAAACAGATCGAACCTGCCTTATACCTACAAGAACATGGAACATCAAACTATGTGGAGAAGTATAGGAAACAGCCTAATCGTATTGTATATGACCGTCCAGTAAATAATGAAGTTGGATATGATAAAGCTATCAATGATTTGATGTTCTTTAAAGAAATCTATGACAAGCAGTTTTTTGAAAAAGTGGTCAGTGAAGAAGATGGATATATGAACTACATAAAAGTAAAGCTCCAACAAGATACATATACAATATTGGATGATACATATGAAAAGGCTGATATTACTGATTACTTAGATACTATTGTCGGTAAACGTTTATACAAGGAAGAACAAGCAGAGCTAATTAAAAAAGTTGATTTACATGATGGAAGAAGAAGACGACAGAAAGATGTTGAACAGTTAAATATTTATTTTCAGAAGAACAGTTTACCATATAATATCAATAATGATTCTAAAACGAACAAGGACAGAAGAAGACGATTAGACAACGGTGAAGCTAATCCAAACTATAACAAAAGGTACTGGATATTGGCTAAACATATGGTTTTTGACTAATATGTTGCGTCCAAACGGTGGAAAAATACCTATATAGATACCCTCAAACCACAAAATTGATAAATAATCCTTTGTTTATATAGCTTTTTGTGCGTCCAAATCATACATCAAATCAAAAAAATCAAAATTAGGAGCATAGGGGTGAATTGCCGTAGGCAAGAGGGGAAACGGTGACTGGAAATACTACTATGTAGCGTAGCGAAATAGTTTTATTTACCATGAGTTTCCCTTGCACTTAAAAGCATTAAAGATTAAGGTCAAAAGAATCTCCGCAAGCGCTACGCTATTGCTACGTCATCCAGTCACTTGTGACTGTCTGTAATTTAGATATTTGAACCTGAATCAGAAGCTAATCCATGTAATGATTACAATATAAGCAAGTAGATTGTTTGAATAAATTAATTAGATACATTTCTAATTAGATGATGAAGGCACAGGAAATAAAAAGTATAACTCACCTTAACGATTTGCAACCTTTGTCATAGACTTAAAGTAGGAGCCAGTAAAATAGCTCAGAATTACAATAAATACATATACGAGGAGAAAATATGAGATGAATAAATTCAATGAGGCTTTTGATAACGCTGAAAAAGTACTTGAAAAGGGCGTCGATTTGATGTGCAGTTCTCATTTTAAGACAAAGAAGAGCCAGCAGATGATTAGGGAATATGTAGAGGAGGTCAAAAATACTATTCAAGCTATGACAAGAGCGCATATTAGTGATGTTAAAGAAATAACCGATGATACCACTAAAAGGCTAAATTCAATGCGCTCTAGCCTTGACATGGCTAGTTTGAAAATCAGCGAAATTGAGGGTGTACATTCGCAAACCATTGTTCATTGAACGAAGTGGCTTGAAAGGGGTGATGTGGATTGAGCTAGTGTTGGATTGTCTTCACATGAAGTAAAGCTGGAATTATATAAAATAGTACATATAAAAAGGAGCGATTAAATGAATAGTTCAATAAAAATTCCTGTTAAAATGCAGGTCGATGCAGGTGTAATTTACGAAAGATTATTGAAAACTATTGAAAAAACAGAAGATGTTATGCAAAAGGTGGACTTTTCCATTAATGATGAATTGCAAATGCTACGCAACAAAGGGAAACAAGTGGCAGAAAGCATGACAGTTCAATTGAAGAAGATGATTAATAATTCTATTGATTTAAATTTAACCCTAAGCGACTTGGAGAATTTCACAGGAGTTTTTGATAAATATATTGATCAACAAGAAAAGCTTATAGATGACTACTTAGATTTAATGAATAAATATTGTAGACAGTAATTTACTAGGTTGAGAAGTAAAGGCCAGTAATAGATCGGTTATACCAATACATATCAAGGGAGAAATATTAAATGAACAAAAATTTTGAAATCAAACAAAAGCTCAACGAGCTTGATGACTGTATGATGCGAATGATCAGCGCCTACGAAGATTTAAAGGAGGATAAAGAGTTCATCCTGTCTAAATCGGCTTTGCTCAGAATATCTAAGGAAGCCATAGAATTGATTACTGATGAATCATCTAAAATACCCAAAGTAAAGACGACTAACGCTATTGTCTGTTTGAATAACATGATTAATAAGATTAATGAGTATGAAACAGTTTTTAGAAAGGCTTCAAATGAAGCCAAAAGTATATGTACATATATGCGCGATAATCTGGATAAAGCAACGAAACATATAAAAAATGACTATCAGTCGAAGAAGGCTATGATGCTCGATATTGATTCCAGCTTAAAAGAAGGGTTTGAAATGAACTATCCAAATTTGCGACATTACACAATCTTCTTTGATATGTGTCCGTTGACAAAAGACGAATTCCTTGGATTGTTCTCCTTCAATCGGGATAAAGTGAAGGACGATTGGAGCAGAGTGAACTATAAAGGGACGATTGAAGCAATCAATGATTTACCAGATGTAATTGATGGAGCTGCATTCTTAGATTTTGCTGCTACAGACAGTGTTCTATTGAATGACCGTGCAGTATCGGGATACCTGATGCACGAATGTATTAAGGTGATGAAACAACAGGGCTTTGATGTTTTGGATATGGTTCAGGAGATCATTGGTGAACCCTTACCATCATTTACAAGTAAAGTGGATGAGTTTGGAAACATTGTGGATATGACACCGAATAAGCCGAATTTAAGATTGGTTTAAGTAGACAAAAGCTTATATCTATGGATTTGATACATTGGGAGGTAATCCGCTTGATTAGTTAGCATGTTTGGATACAACAATCTATAGTATCCTTTTACATATTCCTTTATTATGTAAAATTGATTGGATCGTAGCCGACTTCTTCTACAGGTTTTATATTCTATAATGAGGTGATTATTATGGAAGGTAAAAAATTTGTTCTTATGCTTTTACTTTTTTGCTTGTTCGGTATTATAGGACTAATCGCTTTAATGTATGGATTCCTCTGGTTAGTTTTCAACGGATAGTTTATAAAATCAACATTTTACATGGAGGCAGATAATTTGAGTAGACAGACAACTCTGCAAGACCTTATAAACGAATATGCTATTGTAGCAGGTCAATTGAGTACAGATGGAATACATATAGAGCCAAAAAGATTCATTATGACAGCCATAATGGATGAAGATTATCCATATGAAGTTGTTAGGACGTTTCTAGACAATTATTACTGCTCAGACGAGCTAGAAGTGATTTTAAAGCGTGTTTACGGTTAGGATTGAAAGAGTTGGGGTAGCAAGTTAGGAAGCCTTAGAATTGAAAATAGAACGCTTGAATTATACATATAGCAACACATAGTAAGCATTTTGACAAAAATACATAGCTTAGAGGAATGTGATATTTATACATCGGATTATTCAAGGATGTAGCCGTGACATAGGGACAATCTCATCGTTCATACACTATCCATGTGAGCTTAAAGACGGGTGGTGTATAACAATGAAGAAGAATGAATTCACCTTTGTCCCTGTTTTTAATCCAGTATCAGACCAATACATAAATAATGATAAACCATTGCAGAATATCCTAGAAATTATACTTGAACAAATAAGTAATCAATCAACAAAAAGAGAAGACGATGTGTAACAGCATCGTTTTTTCTTTATTTATATACAGTAATGAGCATAGGATTTATAATGAACACAAAACAAAGTGAGGTGTAGACAATTGAATGCTTACATAACGGCTATTTATCCAAGAGTATCTACAGGAATGCAAGCTTCCGAGGGTACAAGTTTGGAAGGTCAAGTGGAGATCTGTTTTAATAAGGCACGTAAATTAGGAATTCAGGAAAATACTCTACAGGTCTATCAAGAAGAAGGGTTTACAGGGGAGGACATTGATCGTCCTGCTCTTAACCGTTTGATGCAAGACATTAAGCTAGGTAAAATCAAATCGCTAATTGTGACGCATCCCGACAGGCTGACAAGAGATCTGACCGACAAACTCATTATTTGCCGCGAGCTTGAAAAACATGATGTAGAGCTTATTTTCGTAGATACAGAATATAAAAACACACCTGAAGGCCAGTTGTTTTTTAACATGATGTCGTCTATTGCTCAGTATGAGTTATCCCTAATTAAAAAGCGTACTGTGCGTGGTAGGCTCAGAGCAGTTGAAAAAGACAAAAAAATTATGCCAATGCGTGTAGCACCTTATGGATATGATCTTGTTGAGGGTCAGCTTATAATCAATGAAGAGGAAGCTAAATTCGTTCAACTTGTCTATCATTGGTATGTTCATGATTCCAAAACGATGAAGCAGATTGGTGAGAACTTATATTTGATGGGCGCTGTTCCTAAACGAGCAGAAAGTAAGCAGTGGAGTGCCAGTTCTATTGGTCGCGTCCTGACTTCAGAAATTTATATCGGTAAATATTACTATAACCGCAGATCAACGAAGAAGATTAAAGGTGAAAAAACAGCATCAGGTAAAGCTAAAAAGACTTACACTATAAGGAATAAGGAAGAATGGATAAGTGTAGATGTGCCTCCATTAATTGATTTGGGAACTTTTGAACTTGCCCAGAAAAAGAAGCGAACTAATTTTACACGTACAGGTCGGAATGTTAAGCACCATTATTTGTTAAGATCGTTAATCAAGTGTAGTCACTGTGGACGTGTGTGGGAAGCAACAAGCTATCCGGGTAAAGCTAAAAACGGTGAGAAGAAGAGTTATCCCATTTACAGATGTGCTAACAAATACCCCAAGAGGTATGGTGAAGGGGTAGAAAAGTGCGATATTCCAGTGATCCGAACTGAAATTCTTGATGAGTATATATGGGGAATAATTGTGAAGGTTCTGAACAATCCTGAACACCTAAAAAATGATCTTTCCAAAAAGGATAGCCATGCTACAGATGAACTCATGAATTTGAAAAATATCTTCGAAAAACAGATAGGAGAGAAGGAAAAGGAAAGAGAGAAAATAAAGTTTATGTTTAGGAAAGGGGTTATTGAGGAGGATGAATTGGAAACTGATATGACCGCTTTAAATAAAGAGGTAAAAAGAATCGAAGGTGAGCTTGGACGACTTGAGGAAAAAATATCTTTATTGAATCGGCAGTCGATGTCTGAGGATGTCATTAAACTGATGGTATCTAAATATCAGGAAGTATTAAACAATGAATTAGCACCAGAGATAAAAAGAAGGATTGTGGAAAATCTGATTGATGAAATTATAATCCGATATGACCATGAAAAGAAACAATTTAGCTTATCCTTCTATGGGTTCCTAAACAGAATGGTGGATGGATTTTCAAAAGATAATTACTTTGTTTCTGGAACACAACCTGTTCACAATATGAGCCACCAGCCGCAGGTTATGCTCAATTAGTGTGTTGCGGGATTGCGCATTGCCTTCGGCAAACAACTTTAGGTGTCGGGCTTCCTCTTTCTCAGTCAATGGCTGTGGAAAAGCGTTGTTTTTCACATAAGAGACGAGTAGCGTCAATTCCTTGATGAACAGAGCGATAGCGCTAAATAGTCCGGGCACGGATGACACCTCCTGAGGTAGTTGCGAACTTACCGGTTTATGGTACCTTACCGGGCTTGTGATCTGTTTATTGTATGTGGGCAGGTGCCCATCCGTGCCTGTACTCCGAAAACTGCTCCGCAACAATTTATGGGGATAGAAAGTAAGATTTTCACACACCTCCACATTTCAAATTGTATTCTATAGACAAATAACAGAATATGGAGGTGTGCAATGATAAGAGGGCTTATTGTTTTTTTTGCTGGCTGCCATTTTATCCGTACAAAGTGTTTATGCAGAACCTGTAGTGAACACACAGAGGGCAGCAGCTTCGCTTTTTTCATTTTTAATGTCATACGGTAGAAGAAGCACCCTGATTGATATGGAAGAAGGAAGTTTTATTTTTCGTACGATGACTCTATGAGAAAATTTGATTATACTTAAATGACTTAAGTTGTGAAAAGCAACGGACATGAGGTGGAAGCAGATGATTTTGGTAAGTTCTTGTTTGGCAGGGATGAAGGTGCGGTATAACGGGACGGATAGCTTGGACGTACATATTCAGAAGTTGGTAGAGGAAAAGAAGGCTATGACCATCTGTCCTGAACTGTTGGGGGGCTTTATGACGCCGAGACCGCCTGCTGAAATTGTGGACGGGACGGGGGAGAATGTACTGAACGGTAAAGCCAAGGTGGTTGAGTCCTCGGGCAACGATGTCAGTGAGATGTACATTAAAGGTGCATACGAAGCTTTGAACATAGCTAAGGAGATTAACGCTACACTTATTGTTTTAAAAGAAAACAGTCCATCCTGCGGATCAGCCGCCATTTATAACGGGTCATTTGAAAACCGGAAAATAGCGGGGAATGGCGTGACCTCGGCTTTGCTGAAAAAGGAAGGCTTCAAGGTGATATCGGAGGAACAAATATCGGAAATTTTCCTGCATGAGGATATGTAGTGGATTCGGAGACATGAAAGTAGGATAAAATACAGATTTTGAACTCTCACAGTACTCATGAAAGAAAGACTCATGGTGTCAGGAGAAAATAAAGTATTAGACTGGCTCCAACAAAAAAGACAGCGGCAGCCTTAGACCAGAAAATATAGTCTTAGACTACCGCTGTTTTATTAAACTAGCGTGTCCCGTTAGTTCAATAACATCCACAGAATTATAGCATGGTAAGAACTAATTAACGTATCACAATAATGGCTGCAATAGAAAGAGTGGGTATGGGAGACTACAAAATATAGTTTACAGACTCTGTTTCAGTCCTTTCTTTAAAACGAGAAAGAGCAACCTGTTTTTTAGACAAGTCACTCTTTAAATTATTAATTAATCTATCTATTTGTTTGTTAAATTAGTTCTCCACTCATTCGTTGGTGTAAGATAACTAATTATTCTTTCATCGATTAAATCCACAAGTTTATTCTCATATGTTTTTCTATAAGGTTTAGGAAGTTCTTCTTTTAGCCAACTTTCCTTTGTTCCTTTCCAGATTTCAAAAAGAGTAACCTCATTTGAATTATCAATATCATCTGAAAGAACGGCACTTACAAAAGCTGGTTCATGTTCCATCACTCTCATATTAGCAGATAATAGTTCTTTGAATTCTTCCTTTTTTTCACTTTTAATTTTAAATCTTATATAGAGTATTACGTTTTCTTTATTATTACTCATAAATATCCTCCAACTTAATAAGTTTAAACTTATCATTAAATAAATCAACAAAGCTTATGACTGAGACAAAATTCCTTTAACAAACAATGAGACACTGTGCTTGTAGAACTCTTCCTCGGTGACGAGTTGGGACTGATATTGCCGGTGAATCAGCTCGCTCATCTGAAATCCGTAGCACATCGAGAGAAAAGACATGGCGGCAAGACGCTCATCCTGTCTGGCTATAACTTTTTTCATCTGCAGGCGTTCAAAATATTCAACCAGCAAGGAGTGCAGCTTCACCGGCGGATCGGCCAGCACTCTGTCCAATTCGGGTAGCATTCCTTTGTCGCGGATGCCAATCAAAATGATGTCCGCATTTTTATGGAAAAACAAACGGTACTGCTGACTTACATTCAGCAGATCGACTTCCGGATTATCGGTCGCGTCCTCTTTTAACAGCTTCTCAAATTGCGGGATATCCGAATGTCTTTCAATGATGGCTTCCAATATGCCTTTCTTGCTTCCAAATTGCCGGAAAATCGTAGATTCATTGACTTTAGCTTCCGTTGCAATGGCTTTGGTGCTTACTCCCCGATAGCCCTTCTTTTTGATGAGCCGTGTCGCGGCTTCAATGATTCTGTCTGAAGTTTGCATTGTATTTCTCCTTTTGTATATGTTAAACCTATTCTACTACAAGTTTTGCATGTGCAGCAGGGTCGGGGTTCATCATTTTCATAAACGTTTATTTAAGGAAAATCGCTTCTTTTTTCCCAGCGGCTTGGTTCCGTAATCTTGACATGATCAGGCACCAATTGCGTGAGCGTGCCTAATTTATCAAATGTAATCTGGATTCGGTCAGAGGGCAACAGCCATTGTTCGGTCTCGATTGCGCAGCAATCCGGTATCGTCCCCATTCCTATAATCGTGCCCGGGAGCGGCGTGAAAACTTTGAGAACCTCCTCCATCACTTTTTCAGGGTGTGCAGAATACTCGGATGTGCTTCCCTTCCAGTGCAGTCTCTCCCCGATGCGTACATCCACATCCAGTACCAGCGGGTTGTCGATTTCATCCGGCGTAACCAGAAATGGTCCTATTCCTTTGCTGCGATCAAAATCTTTGCAGCGCGTCGGTCCGGTCAGCGCCTGGAAATCCGGCCACTGCACATCGCGGACAGTACTGTCGTTAAAAATAACATAACCTGCAATGCAGTTCCCCTTCCCTGTAACAAAGGCCAGCTCCGGCTCGATATCCAGGTAGGAAGTGTACGAAGGCCAATGAATCGTATCCCCATCGCCAATTAATGCATTATGGTTACACTTGTAATAACTGAAAGTTACTTTATTCGAATCTTTCTGGAATTTTTCGGTAATTTTTCGTTTAAGCTCTTCTCTTTCCGGCCCTGTATATTCTCTTTGCAGCAGATTTGCGCCAGCATTCCTCAGATGTCTTGGCGTCAGCCCAAAATCGATAAGCGCAGCCGGATTCGGAACCGGCGGCAGCAGTTTTACCGCTGCAATCGGGCAGATTTCATGTTCATTGAATTGATGCGACTGTTCGACAGCATATTGCACCAATTCCTTAGCGGCATCATAACTTGCCGGCAAATAATGAAGATAGCTGTCCATACATTCAAGACTGTCAACGAATGTTCCCTGCTTTTTCATGATTGCGGCAAAAGACACGACAAATTTCTCGTTAATTACAAGCCCAAACAAAGGTTCCTGGGATGTCTTGGTTTGAAAGGTTACTAGCTTCATGTTGCAGCGCCTCCATCCATGTAGTGTGATGTTGTTCTGTTACTATCATATAGCACAGAGAAAATGCATGCAAGTACATGCTTGCATTTCTGTTTTCCATTCTCTATAATAAAGACATAGTCAGTATGCCTTACCCCAAAAACATATACGCAAAGGAGAATTTTCATGAAGTATGGACGTATTATCCAAAAACCTCGTGTTAAATTTTTTGAAGTTGCAGATGGCGTCTTTGCCGGTATTTCGCCGTATCGCGGCATCAGTTGGGCCAATGCCGGGTTCATCAACAAGGGTGAAGGGCTGGTGTATGACACGTTCTTCGATTTGTTCCATGCGCGGGAAATGCGGGAGGCTTTTATGGAAGTAAGCAACGGCGGCTCTCCCGCATATGTGGTGAACTCGCACTATAACAGCGACCATACCTGGGGAAACAAAATGTTTGAAGATGCTTCTATTATTATGCACAAGGAAGCGTCCAGAGAGCGCCTTACCGAAAATATCGCTTGGATGGACAGCGTCATCAGAAGAGGAAAGGATTCTCTGGAATCGACTTCGGGCGAGCGATTTTTTGCAGCGGAATTTGAAGGATTCGACCTGGAAGGCGTAGAATGGGTGCTCCCGAATATTGAGATAAAGGACGATATCAACATCCGTCTTGGCGATACGGAAGTTATGATTTACAACGTAGCTCCGGCCCACTCTGACAGTGACTTGCTGCTGTGGATGCCAAAAGAAAAAGTGCTGTTCGCCGGCGATGTCGTGTTTAACGGTTGTACGGCATACAGCGAAGAGGGAACCCTCAATTGGGTTACAGTGCTTGATCGCATTATTGATGAAATTAAACCCGAAATCGTTGTTCCAGGACATGGCGCCATCTGCGGCCTGGACTTCGTGAAGGAGCAGAGAGACTACCTCCTGAACCTGATCAGCGAGTTCAACAAGCATTACAATGACGAAATTGATTCCTTGTCCCTGACCAAGAAAATTGATATTTCCCGCTTCTTTCATTGGATTCAGCCAGAACGCTTGTATGTTACAGTGGATATCCTATTGAAAAGCAAACGAGGGTTACCACCCCTTCCAATTTGGAACGAGGTGCCTGCTAAGCTGGAAGACATGAAAGTTTTTTTGACCGGAAAATATGGCAATCAGATCAAGCCATGGGACCCTATGAGTGTTTGGCAAAAATAGTGCATGCAAGCCGTTATTAAGTGATCGTTGTCAGGGAATGCGGATGAACGATGTGGAAGAAGAGCAAGTACGTATCAGATCATGAGGGCTCAGAGAGTCGATGGTTGCTGTGAACCGATCCTCACCTGATACCGAATGGGCTTCTGAGTCGCTTCGCTGAACAATGAGCTTCTTCACCACGAGTGGCTCAAACTCGACGAGGCGGTCGCGTGGCACGGAGATCTCTTGTTCGCCGTACTCGCTGACCACAGTTTTCTGCTTTTGCCATTCCGGCTGTTTGGTGTCTCCTTGGCCTTCACATCGTGCTTCTCATAGCCCAGATGCGTTTCCATTTCCGCCTCTAGCATCTCCTGGATCGTCTCGGCAAACAGGTTCTTCAGCGCATTTTGCGCATCTTGCGCCGTAACCAAATTATTCTCCTTAATGAAGGCCCGCAGTTGCTGTTTCGCCCAAAGTCCCATTTCTTTTGTGGAACAATCATAAAAAAGTTCCGCTGTTCGCATCAGTTTCCAGATGTTAATAGTTTTGAGTGGTTTTGTTTTCTTCAAGTAGCTTCGAATTGCTACCCAATCTGTTCTTTGCAGGGGTCATACTACTTCACAGCCTCTCAAAAAATGAAAAGCCGAGCAATTTGAAGCTAGCGTACAAAAAATAAAAAACGGCCCTGTCGCAAACGATGCGAACAGCGGCCGTTTTTTGAATTGTTCCACGGAATTAAAATCGGCGCTTAGAACCGATTATGAAGAAAAATGGAGATGGACTTATGACTTACTAGTAGAGCTCTTCTAAATCGATATAACCAAAATTTGATGTTAAGTGTATTTCTCTTCTTTAAAGGGATTCCAAGACTTTTGGCGGTAGCCACCATCACTAAACTGCCCGTTAGTTTAATAAAAAGAGCAGATTGTAACGCCTGCTCAACAATGCGTGATATTCAACTACCGTGTCCCGTTAGCTCAAATATATCTTGCTTAGAGAGACTCGATTCCCCATTCTTTATATAAGTCGTTAAGCTCATGTGATGTCTTTGTAACAAAACTCTTAACCACATCTTCTTTTAAATAAATTGGGGTAATCTGGGGTTCATTGTCCTTATTGCGTAGCCACTGTAGTTTTATATCTCGGTATTGGCTTACTTCAATTTGAGTTAACAATGGTTCGATACTATAAGCATTTCCTACATAGTGCTTGTTGAGAACGGCTTCAGCCCATTCTTTTCTCCTAATTAAACTTACCTCACACTTAGCTAAGGGTGAAATCCTGCGAATTCATGAGCCTGAGTGAGAAAACTAAATCATATTGAGGGAGCTTAATGAGGCCACGACAGTCTAATACTTTATTTTCTCAGTCTACAATTTTATTTTCTTTGGATTCATGGTAAAATCAAGCGCCTTGGCGGCTTACAGGTTTATACCTACGGGCGCGAGGGCGCTTGTTTGTGGTGTGTACACATACGCTAAATACATACCACGGGTTATTTAAGCTTCAAAGCAAGGATCCCCAGATACTCCTTGAGAGCTGTTCCAGTAGTAGCCATGGCTCCGGCAGACGGGGAGAGCTTGGCGGCATATAGTGAAAGGTTTTCACTTGCCAGATAGTCCGTCGGATAAGGTACAGCCTGCATGCCTGCACGCTGAAATTCCAGCGCCGCACGTGGCATATGGAAGGCAGAGGTCACCAAAATGGGTTTGGTGAACTGATGCTGCTTTAAAATTTGGGACGTATACACGGCATTTTGCTGCGTGTTCAGGGAACGGTTTTCGATCAGAATATCCTTTGCCGGAATACCAAGCCCCAGAAGCTGTCTTTGGGCAATATTCGCTTCGTTGCCACTGTCGCCAAATACCTGTCCACCAGAAAACAGAATAGGTAAGCCCGTTGCTTCGTGCAACCGTGCCGCAGTGAGCAGCCGATTGGCCGCTGAACCCAGCAGATTACCTTGTCCGTTGATGTCGGGTGTTCCCTCTGTAGCTCCGCCGCCAAGCACAACGATGACATCGCCTTGAACGGTACAAGGCTGTGGATACTGTTTTTCCAGACTGCTGATTAGCAAATCTCCGGCCCAATGGGTAGAGGAACCATACAGCAGCAGTGTGACAACGAGTAGAATGACAGCAGGCTTACGTGCACGCTTCCACAGCCAGATCACAAGCCCTGTCATCACGAGGAGAAACAAACCGGGAGGCAGCACGAAGCTGTATAAAAATTTGATGCTATAAATCAAGTGCAGACATCCTCCTATCCTTTAATCTCTATTTTACTTTTGGGTTTGGTATATTGTAACACAGGCAAATGACAGGATTCCTCTGTCTGGAGTTGTGCTTTCCAATGCATATTTTTTGTTTGATAAAGTTGTCCTATAGGAGTAAAATATAAGGTCTAGTCATTTTTTCATAGAGGAGCGAAAGCAGCATGGGAGAGTTAACGACAGCCAAGCGGATCATGATGATCGCGCTGTTGGTTGTATTGTGGGGCATATCTTGGCCCATCTATAAAGTAGCGTTGCAGTTTACACCTCCACTTTTGTTTGCAGGGTTGCGCACGTTGCTGGGAGGTCTGCTGTTAGGAGCGATTTTACTGCCGAGATGGAAACGTATCCGTTGGAAAGAGAACTGGCGGGTCTATGCTATTTCGAGTATTTTTAACGTGGTACTGTTTTATGGTCTGCAAACGGTAGGGCTGATGTACGTACCGTCCGGCCTGTTTTCTGTGCTGGTGTATCTCCAGCCTGTATTGGTCGGCATTTTTGCATGGATGTGGCTGGGTGAAGCGATGTCCGGGCTTAAGGTGACTGGATTGGTCATCGGATTTCTGGGTGTCGCGGCTGTAAGTGTTGGAGGGTTTTCGGGACATGTGGCTGTGGCAGGTGTAGTTATCGCTATTATTACAGCCGTGAGCTGGGCATTGGGTACCGTCTATGTGAAAAAGGTAAACCAGCGCGTGGATTCGCTGTGGCTGGTCGCATTTCAATGTACGCTGGGAGGCATCGTGTTGACAGGAGCCGGAACGGTGACGGAAAGCTGGTCAGACATCGTATGGAATGTTCCTTATGTGTCCGGGCTGGTGTTCGGTATCGTGTTGGGCATTTCGCTGTCTTGGCTGCTGTATTTCACACTGGTGAACTCGGGGGATGCGAGCAAAGTCGCGTCTTATACGTTTTTGGTGCCTGTTATTTCGGTGTTTGTCAGCTCTTTGGTGCTGCACGAAGCGATTACGGCCTTCTTGCTGATCGGTCTGGTATTAATCGGGCTTAGCATTTATTTGGTGAATCGTAGAAAGAGAGTAGTACAGCAAGCTTGATCCTGCTTCAAAATGTCAAACGGTTCAGGGAAGATGGCATCAAGTTTATCAGTCAGAAGAAAAATGACGGTGAACTGTGCTTCGAGCTACATGATAGTGAAGGGCAACCTCAAACGGTTAATTATGCTTTATAAGTGGGGTTTGGGCGTCTACCAGGCGCCTTAGATCTCACAATACTTCACAAATATCCGAATTGTTCACTCTTGAGGACACTCCTTTGTTCATGAAGTACGCAAGGCTTCACTTTTCATTTTGAATGCGCTTACATAATATAAGGTCATACGACGGCGGTACTGCAAAACATGCTGTTGGTAACGTATACAGATGGGGAGTGACTCACATTGAATCAGCCTGTGCCTAAGAGTTCTGCTATGCTCACGACAGATTCCCGCCTGAACGGGAGGAGGCTGGCGAGCGGCAGGAAAAATGGATTTTTCCATGAACTGCTCCGTAATCGGATATTATTTTTAATGCTGCTGCCGACCTTGATCTTTTTCTTCATTAACTCTTACATTCCTATGGTGGGTATCTATTATGCATTTACCCAGTTTGACTTCAATACCAGCTTGTTCGATGCCCAGTTTGTCGGACTTCAGAATTTTCAATTTCTATGGCAATCCGGCACGCTGACGAAATTGACGTTGAATACGGTCGGATACAACGCAGCGTTTATTTTATTTGGCAACGTGTTAGCGATTGTTCTCGCGATTTTGCTGAATGAGCTGCGGGGGCGTTACTTTAAAAAGATCGCTCAATCTGTGATGTTCCTGCCTTATTTTGTTTCTTTCGTTATTCTAAGCGTTATTGTGTATAACATATTTAATTATGATAACGGCTTTCTGAATACGCTGCTGCTGCAAATCGGCGGTGAACGTGTGGATGTATACAACAAACCGTGGGTATGGATTTTCCTGATTATCCTGTTCTACCTGTGGAAAAATCTCGGCTACAGTATGGTGATTTATTTGGCGGCCATTACAGGCATTAGTGACGAGTATTATGAGGCGGCGAAAATGGACGGGGCCAACATTTTTCAACGGATCTGGTACATTACCGTGCCTATGCTCAAATCGACGTTCGTTGTGCTGCTGCTGTTCGCGCTCGGCAGTATTATGAAGGGACAGTTCGATCTCTTCTATCAATTAATTGGCAACAATGGGGTGCTGTACAATACGACGGATATTTTGGACACGTATGTGTACCGTTCACTGAAAGTAACCTTTGATGTTGGTATGGCTTCGGCGGCAGGCGTGTACCAGTCCTTGTTCGGCTTTATACTGATCATGACTGTGAACTATATTATCCGCAAGCTGAACGATGAATATGCTCTGTTCTAGAAAGGAGGACCTAAACGGATGGCGATCAAAGAGGATGTATACACCCGAATTTTTCAATCTCTTTCTTATGTGATAATCATTATTGCTTCTATTGCTTGTTTGCTACCATTTCTACTTATTATTTCGGCATCATTGACCAGTAACGAGTCGATTATCAGAGATGGATATCATTTTATTCCACAGGAATTTTCGCTGGAAGGATACCGGACGGTGTTCACCTTTCCTGAAGAGGTACTAAGGGCGTATGGGGTGACCATTTTTACAACCGTAGTAGGTACGGCACTGGGCCTGTTCCTGATGACGATGGCGGGATATGTGCTGGCGCGTAAAGATTTTAAATACCGGAACGCATTCTCGTTCTATATTTACTTTACAACGTTGTTCGGGGGCGGATTGGTACCCTGGTATATTATGCTGACGAAGTATTTAGGACTGCTCGACACGTATACGGTGCTTATTTTCCCGGGGCTGATGACTCCGTTCCTGATCATTTTGATGAAAAACTTCATTCGTTCGTCCATGCCGGAAGAGCTGTTTGAGTCTGCCAAAATGGACGGTGCGGGTGATTTTAAAATCTACTATCGGATTGTGCTGCCTTTGTCTACGCCGGGCATTGCCACCGTGGGCTTGTTTCTGGCCTTGGCATACTGGAATGACTGGTTCTCGTCTTCACTCTTTATTAATGATCCACATAAATACCAGCTGCAATATTATCTGTATAATGTAATCAACTCGATGCAATTTATCGCGCAAATGGGGGCAGGTACCGGCGTTTCACTCTCCAACGATATGCCGACCGAATCGACCAAAATGGCAATGGCAATCGTGGTCACCGGGCCGATTTTACTGCTGTACCCGTTCATTCAGCGTTATTTCGTCAAGGGCTTGACCATTGGTGCTGTTAAAGGCTAAAGTAGGCATTCATCAGCTAAGATGGCATGACGTGCTGACGTTATGCCATTCTGAAAGCATATTTTGTAAGCGTTTTATTTAAGGGGCTAGTAACGTTCGTTTCCTACAAATTTTAAAGGCGCGGCTGAGTACAGGCGAATGATTTTCGTCCACTCTCCAGGCTTTTAAAAGATAGATGGCTTTAAACCAGCAACCACTTCAAAAGGAGGATTCACATGACATTTACAAAGAAAAGAAAGCAACGCATGTCCATCCTGATTGCAGTTATGGTCATCATGGCGCTATTAGCCGGGTGTGGAGGCGGTGGCGGAAACAGCGCACAAAAATCAGATGGAACGGATGACAAATCCCAGAAGGTACAGCTGCAATTTTATATGCTGGGTGATGCTCCTAAGGATCTGCCTGCCGTTGAAGCAGAAATTAATAAATTGGCGGAGAAGGATTTGAATGCCACCGTCAAATTCAACTATACGACGTGGACGGACTGGGATCAGAAGTATAAGCTGCTGCTCTCTTCAGGCCAGCCGATTGACCTGATCTTCACTGCAGATTGGACGCAGTATCAGGCGTATGCCAAGAAAGGTGCATTCCTGCCGCTTGATGATCTGCTGCCGAAGGCCGCACCTGCCTTGCAAAAATTTGTGCCTCAGGAGATGTGGGATGGCGTTAAAATTGGAGGCAAAATCTACACCGTGCCTGGCACATACAAGGAGTATGTAACCAATGGATTTGTATGGCGTGAGGATTTGCGCGAGAAGTACAACCTGCCCAAACCTACGGATATAAAGAGCTATGAGGCTTATATGGATGGTATCCGTCAGCATGAGCCTAATATGAAACCGGTCTCTCTGAACAGCGATATTAAAGGGAACCTGCATGACCGCTATTCCGAATTGGTAACCAAGAGTATAGGGGCTTTGCCTTATGGCATCGGTATTAAATATGATAAACCAACAGAGGTTTATAAATATTGGGGTTCAGATGAGCAAAAAGAAGAACTGAGCATATACAAACGCTGGGCCGACAAAGGATTTATTCCTAAAAACGTACTGAATGTAAAGGATACGCTTCAGGATCAGGTGACTTCCGGTAAAGCAGCGAGTATTTTCGGTGACAATCCAACCCGATTTAATGACATGGTCATTAAGCTCAAAGCTTCTCACCCGGACTGGAAGCTGGATTACTATCCATTCCCGCTGACAACGGGGTTTGCAACTCCAGTTCATCCGATTCATAACGGCTTTGCGATTCCGAAAAGCAGTCCTAACCCTGCACGCGCATTAGCCTTTTATGAAAAGCTTGTCACAGACAAACGTTATAACCTGCTCACGCAATACGGAATTGAAGGCAAAAACTATGAAGTCAAAGACGGTTACTATCAAATGATAGGTACCAGCAGCACGAACGGCTTTTCACGGGAAGGTATGAATAGCTGGGCTTGGCGTAACCCGGAATACATGCTGTTTGATTCAGGCTTTGACCGGGTGAAGAAGATTTTTGCTGAGCTCGATAAAATCCAGAAGCCTGACGTGTTTACCGGCTTTGCAGAGGATTATACGATCTATCAAGCCGAAAAAGCGGCTTTGGAGCAGGTTGAGAAGCAATATCTGTATCCGCTCCAAGCTGGACTGATTGATAATATGGATCAAGGACTACAGACCTTCTTGCAAAAGGCAAACCAGGCTGGCCTGGAGAAAATCCAGACGGAATATACC
Organism: Paenibacillus sp. NRS-1782; assembly: GCF_050467685.1. Classification (NCBI taxonomy): domain Bacteria; kingdom Bacillati; phylum Bacillota; class Bacilli; order Caryophanales; family Paenibacillaceae; genus Paenibacillus; species Paenibacillus sp. NRS-1782. Next base: position 71,774 of record NZ_JBITPH010000017.1, on the reverse strand, counting down.
AAGCAATGGGAAGCCTACGTGAAGGACAAGGGTATTAAGTAATTGGGCAGGCAAAGAGATTTTAGACAATTGGGATAAAAAGAAAAAGCAAGTCTCCAGGAAGTTGGAGGCTTGCTTTTTTAATGTCAGTCTACCTTACTGCGCATTAGCTTTAGAACGACGAAAATCTGTGGGCGTCACACCCAGACTACGCTTGAACATGCGGTGAAAATAAGAGCTGCTCGCAAATCCGGTTTGTTCTGCCACGTCAGCTACCGACCAGTCGGTTTGCTCCAGCAGCTCGCAGGCTTTGCGAATGCGTAGCTGTTGAATCACATCTACGATGGTAGACATGGTTTGTTGCTTGTATAGTCTGCTGACATAGATCGGTGACATATCCAGCTCTCCAGCGATCTGGTTGAGGCAAAAATTCGGATCAGCATAGGCTTGCTCTATTCGCTCATTCATTTGCCGTACTAGCCGCTCTTGTTTCGTGTTTCGTTTTTCCAATAGGTTGGAGCGGACATGATCAAAGACCAATTGATATTGCTCGATAAGCTCCTTGACTGTCTCCAACTGATCTGCGGATGGCAATTCAGGTATAGATTCGGCAGCAAATCCATTACGCTCACTCATATGCTGAATGGCATGATTCACACTCATCATCAGCCGGGATATGGCCACCTGCACGACGGAAAACGAATATTTTTCCATATGCATCAGCAAGTCCTTGAACATGCCATGAGCTTCCTCCGTATGACCAGATAACAGCGTGTCAAGCAATTTTTTCTCCTTATCCGACGGATATACGTAGGCATTTTGAATATTTGAGTCCATTGTGTTCTGCGCATCAATAATACAGCCGTGCCCTTGAAAAAATCGGTGCATGGACGCTTCCTGTACCTGACGGTACAACAAATGCAGCCGTTCCGGCTGGCTTGCGACGGCACTATAGGTCAGAGATACACTTAACTTCAAGTATTCAAAGCAAGCTTCACGTATTTGGCGCAATAAGGTTTCCAGCAGCACGGTATCCGTATGCTCCGCAGGATCAAGAATGTTGAGCAGCAAGAGGACGCTGTCTTCGTCGATATCCACGGCTTCCACCTGGTACGTCTGCCCGCATATTTCAGAAGCAATATTCATCATGGCAAACTTATAGGGCAGCAGGTCAGGACCGCGTTCGCTTTGCCACCGGGCATATTCATCTATACGCAGCAGCACCAGCCGATAGTCTTTATCGAAATGGAATTTAATACCAAGTTCAAGCAACCGCTCCGGTTTCTCTCTGGCAGGAAGCAATTGAACCCCCCGAATAATATTCTGTAAAATGTTTTGCCGGATCGTATACATGCTGTTTCGTTTCTCTGATTCGAGTGAATTCATATGGACAACGATCTGCCCAATGGGGGTATACAGCATTCTGGACAGCAGCCAGGAGGCCACGAACCCTGCCAATGCAATGACGGCGGCAATGAACAGCATCGCATTACGGATCACACTCGCCATTTTGATAACGCTTTCATACGGAGTGACACTAATATACTGCCAACCCAATCCGTCCTGGGAGGTATAAGAAATGAGTGATCTTTTACTGTGAAAATCTTCTACAAAATATCCTGTTTCCTGTTTTTTGACTCGGGTGTGCAGCCATAGCTGTTCTTTTTCATTCAATGGTTCGTCTGCCAGTGTCGCGCCGGATAAAAGTCTGCCTTGATCGTCCAAAATATAAGCCGTTCCGCCTGATGCCGGATTCGTCGCCATTTCCTTGTTCATCCAAGTCGCAGATACATTGACGATCACAGCCGAATTCATCGCTTCGTTCGAGTTGATTGCGTCGTAGCATAAATACGTATAGGCGGCGATGTCTGTGCTGGCTTGATCTGCTCCGGCCACGGAGTCTGACGCAGATAGCAAAGGATAGGTGCGTGGAATAGGTGTAAATGGCTTATAATCCTCATAATGATCCAGTACGCGTATAATATCCGTGTCAACCAGTTCACTTTTGCTATATAACCCGTTTTGCCCCCGTGAGGAAGCAATGTAGAAGTTGGCGCTTTGCGGATTATACACATAGATGGATTCAATGTACGGCATAGAATTGAGATAATTGCTCAACTCAGACATGGCAGCGGTTACATCATATACATTGGGTTTAGGATAATACAACAACTTGGACAGGGTGCTGCTACGGTACATTTGGAAGGCCAACGATTGGGAGATAGATGTCATGTTAATGACCTCTCTGCTTCTCAGTGCCAGACTGCTATGATTGGCTTCGAATGCTTGCTCCTTCTCCACCCGAATATAATAAAAATAATACACCGTGGTAGATATCAGCAACGTCAGCGTAATACATAACGTGATACTGATCATCAATTTGCTGTGAAGCCTGTGATGCTTTTTGAAATTGCTCATGTGGGCAGGCCTCCTGTCTATGTGTATATAGCCAAAATACACCCTAATATGTATTCATTATACGTGCCTTCTTGTGAACAGGACAGTGAACAAACTAATTTTTTTATGAAAAATAATGACTTTTTCGTAAAAAGGCCAGGAACCCGACACGCAAAATCGCTTGCGCCGGTTCCCAGCCTGGGATTACATAAAGCCTGTCACGAATTGGACAGCACATGGGTAGGAAGCGCCCATTTGTGCCTGACAGGACTCAAGCTGTGAGAAGATACTACAATCAGTCAGGGAATTGCACGTTACCTTTGACAATATAGGCATCGCCCGTTCCATTTTCTGCTAGAGCCGAGAGGTTATCGTTCAGCACCACACCGCGAATGTCTGTAATCCGGATTTTAAGAGGCTGGTTCCCTAAGTTAGTACCTAGAAAGTGGTTGTAGTCCTGTTTTTCGAGATTGAGCCACTGTCCGTTCTGTTGGACTTCCAGCTTCAAGACAGGATATTTATGATTGCGTACCTGAATAGCTGCCCACCACCGGCTGCTGCCTTCTTTAATGCGGTAGGAGACGTTTCCAGTAACTGGAGCTTTGACGACTTTCCATGAGATATTGATTTTTCCGTCAATTGGGTTGCCAATTTGGTTAAAAGCATTCGGGGACAGGTCAAGCGCACCACTTGGACCTTCAGGATAAAGATCGGTTACATAGACGGTTGTTTTCCCTTTGGGGCCTTGGACTTCCAGATATGCTCCTGCCAATGCGGCTTTGATTCCGTTATAATTCAGTTGTGTGAGGTTAAGAGCCGTAATTTTTGCATCGGAAGCGATTGGATCAAGCAGCAGTGCTCCTCCTGAGTAGCCAGATCCGGTATAAGTGGCATACCCCGTGTATGTATCATTCCAAGCAGCGGAAGCGGGGAGAGCGAACAAAACAAGACTTAGCAATGATGCCAGACCAACCGTTTTGAATTTGCGAATTGCTGAACTCTTTTGCATAATTATTTCCTCCTTGTTCTTTTAATAGATTCATATAGTAAATATAAACACTATATTACATAATATTTCAAATAGTACAATAGGATTTTGAGGCAAAAAGAAAATATTTCAAAATTTTGTCAACATGCTTCTAGGCCTTATTGCGTGTTTTTATGGTAATTGCTGAACTGTGCTTTTTATCGCAGATGTCCGCTCGATCTGATGGTAGTATCAGGAAGATGCATGATAACAGAGAGCAGAGATGACTGGAGAACGATTAACACAGAGGAGGGGTTTACGTATGGGGAGGAACATCTTTTATGTACCGCCAGTGAATTTGATGGGGATTGGATGTCTTAGAGATTTGGGACCGATGTTGCAAGAGAAAGGATTTATGAAAGCGCTTATCGTGACGGATAAATGGCTGCGTCGAAATGGGATTACCGACCGGGTTATTGCTGTTTTGGAGCAACATGGAATTCCATATATCGTGTATGAGGGTGTGCAACCTAACCCTACCTGTGACAATGTTCACGAAGGAGTCAAGGTGTTTCAGGATAACGGATGTGATGTTCTCGTCTCGGTAGGTGGCGGGTCGCCTCAGGATGCGGCCAAAGCCATTGGCATCATTGTCACCAATGGAGGACATATTTCAGAATATGAAGGCGTTCACAAATCCAAACGACCGTCCGTTCCTATTGTGGCAGTGAATACAACGGCGGGTACCTCCAGCGAGGTCACCATTAACTATGTCATTACGGATGAGAAGCGTAAGGTCAAAATGGTCATGGTTGATAAAAACAGTCTCGCTTCCATCTCTGTAAATGACCCCGAATTAATGATGGGTAAGCCAGCCGAATTAACTGCTGCGACAGGTATGGATGCGCTTACTCATGCGATTGAGGCGCTGGTTACCCCGGGAGCTTATCCGGTCACCGATGCCACTGCCTTGGCTGCTGTCGAGCTGATATTCCGTTATTTGCCTGATGCTGTGGAGAACGGTCAAAATATTGAGGCTCGGGAAAAGCTTGTGTATGCTGTTTTTCTGGGAGGGATGGCTTTCAACAATGCGGGGTTGGGATATGTGCATGCGATGGCTCATCAGCTTGGAGGTGTGTACGATCTTCCCCATGGGGTGTGTAATGCGATGCTACTGCCCTATGTACAGGAGGCCAATGCGAAGCATGTTCCTCGTAAATTCAGACCTATCGCTCAAGCGATTGGATTCTCGGTCAGAGGGCGAACGGATGAGGAGTGTGCTGAATTTGTCGTGGATGCCATCCGAGGGTTGGCACAGGAGGTCGGAATCCCGAAACGCTTGTCTGAGTTGGGAGTAACGGACCCGGACCTGAATCTGTTAGCCGACAATGCGATGAAGGATGCGTGTGCGCCCGGTAATCCGTTTCAGCCAACCAAAGACGAAGTGATCTCACTGTTCCAAAAAATACTCTAAGGCAGGATTTTTAACTGGGACTTTTGGACGATATCCCTTAATAGAATAAGCGAACTATTGTTCTCCTTTTGTTTGTCGTATACAATCGAATCATGCTGATTCAAATAGAGTGATGTCGAACTTTGTTGTATGCTGCAACGAAAGGATGTTATGCACCATGATGGGAAGAGCCCATTTGATTATTGGAACCGGGGTCTCCCTGTCGGTATTAGCCTTGAACGGATATGAAGTGACTCCGGCTGCGGTGGCTGCCGCTGTAGTCGGTTCACTGCTGCCGGATATTGACGAGCCTAACTCCATGCTCGTGAGTCGTGCGTTGCCTACCAAAATGCTCAGACTCGTGCAGCTCCTGATGATTGGGGCTGCGGGGTGGGTATTTTTCACCGGTCTGGCTCCGCCGCCGTGGAATCTTGTTCTGGCTTTACTGATGATCAGCGCTTCCTTTATGCCTTCACGATCGATGCGAAAGGTTATTATCTTTTTGATTGGGGTTGGCTTAGCCTGGTATGGGGAAGCATATGCGCCATGGAATTACATTGCCGGCTGCCTGCTGATTATCTGTACGCTTGTCCCACACCGGGGATTGACGCATACGGTGTACGGAACAGTTGCATGGGCTGCGTTGCTGTGCGGTACAACTCGTCTGCACGGTGACAGCATATGGCTGGCTGGTGGTTTGGCGTATCTGCTGCATTTGTTGGCAGATTCCTTGACGAATAACGGGATTAAACCTTTGCCACCGTTCAAATGGAAGCTGCGATTTAGGCTGATGAGTACTGGAACACGCAAAGGGACGCAGGTAGAGAATATCTGCATTGCCTTGACCGCTGCACTTGTTATTATCGCTTTACTTCGCTATAAGCATTTGATATGAAGCGCTCTATGTTGTAGCTCTATTAAATCAAAAAAACAGTCAAAACATGTATAACGTGTTTTGACTGTTTTTAATAGATTGTACTTTTCTGAGAATACCTTAAGCTCTCTCAATAATCGTATTCAGTGTCGTACGATCCAGGTTTTGTACCAGCTTGATGATCAGTTCTTTGGCTGCATCGTAATCGTCGGTGTGAATAATAGACGAGGAAGTGTGGATGTATCGTCCGCAAATGCCAATGACGGTGGAGGGCACTCCAATTCCGCTTAAATGGACCTGACCTGCATCGGTCCCACCTGTGGAGATGAAATATTGATACTTGATCTTGTGCGTTTCTGCCATATCCTGCACGTATTCCACAATCCCGCGATGTGTAATCATACCCGGATCAAATACCCGCAGCAGCGCGCCTTTACCCAAATGCCCGTAAGCGTTCGGATCACCACCCATATCGTTGGCCGCACTGCAATCCAGTGCAAAGAAAACGTCCGGTTGAATCAGGTTGGCTGCCGTGCGTGCGCCGCGCAATCCTACTTCCTCCTGAACGGTAGCTCCCGCATACAGCGTATTAGGCAGTTTGTCCTTTTCCTTATGTAACGCTTCAAGCAGTTCAATAGCCAAGCCTACACCATAGCGGTTATCCCACGCTTTAGCCATGATTTTTTTCGGATTCGCCAGTGGAGTAAAATCACAAATCGGTGCAATGGCTGTTCCCGGCACGATACCCAGCTCTTGCGCCTCCTGACGGCTGTCCACGCCGATATCCAAATACATATGCTTAATGTCCATGGGCTTGCTACGTTGTGATTCATCCAGCAAATGGGGCGATACTGAGCCAACGACACCCATAATCGGCCCATTCGGAGTCAGCACCTGAAGACGTTGTGACATGATGGCCTGACTCCACCAGCCTCCAACGGGCTGAAAGCGGATCATACCATTTTCCGTAATGCCATTGACGATAAATCCGACTTCATCCAGATGGCCCGCGACCATAACACGCGGGCCGTTCTCTTCACCGCGCAGCACGCCGAAAAGGCTACCTAAACGATCTTGCACGATTTCGTCCGTATAGCCGGATATCCGTTCTTTAACCCATGCCCGCAGCTCTCGCTCATGCCCGGGAATGGATGGAAACTCCGTTAAGGTTTTAAACAGTTCTAATGTTTTTGATTCCATGATGTTATACCTCACTCCTTATTAATTAACCAGTGGTCGTCATCCATTCAGTATGAATGGATTTGTACGGAATGTCCACGATATCATTTTCCTGACATAACAATTCCCCATAAAGCTAATAATGATAAGGACACAATAAATCCGAACCGCCAAGTGCGGAACTTACGAACAAGGGGTGGTGAATGATGCCAGCTAAATCAGGGCAAAGCGGTTTTCGTACCAATACGCCGCCGCTGTCCATAAATGAGAAGGACTATCAAAGTATGTCCAAAAAGCACGAACCTTCCAGAAAGGTTTTTGCCAACTGTGTGCGGGCTTTTCTGGTTGGAGGCGGCATCTGTGTGATTGGTCAGGCCATTCAGGAAGCCTTCATGGCAGGGATGCACATTTCGGCCAAGGAGGCGGCACCGCCGACCTCATCCATGATGATCCTGCTGGCAGTCATATTGACCTGCTTTGGGGTGTACGACAAGTTTGCCCAATGGGCGGGAGCAGGAACCGCTGTACCGATTACAGGCTTTGCCAACTCGATGTGTTCGGCTGCACTGGAGCATCGTTCTGAGGGGCTGGTGCTCGGTGTAGGCGCAAATATGTTCAAGCTGGCAGGGTCGGTTATCGTATTCGGGGTTGTTGCCGCATTCGTTGTGGGCGTCATCTACGCCTTTCTTGGAGTAGGGGGCAACCATTTATGAGAAGACAGGGAGGACAAACCTGGAAGTTTGAATCCAGACCGCGTATCGTTGGAAGTGCAACTGTTGTTGGCCCGGATGAAGGAGAGGGGCCGTTGTCCACGGATTTTGACTACATTTATGACAATCTCGAAATTAACGAAAAAACATGGGAAAAAGCGGAACGCAGATTGTTCGAGCACTCTACTGAGCTGGCGTTAATCAATGCCAATTTGAACAAAGAGGAAGTACAGTTTTTTATCAGTGGCGATTTGATGAACCAGATTATCAGTAGCTCCTTTTCGGCACGTAAGCTCGCGATTCCTTATTTGGGTATTTTCGGGGCCTGCTCTACGTCGATGGAAAGTCTGGCATTAGCTGCGCTTATTGTGGATTCAGAGGCGGGCGACTATGTGATGGCGGGTACGACCAGCCATAACTGTACTGTGGAAAAGCAGTTCCGATATCCTACGGAATACGGAGCACAGAAGCCGCCAACGGCCCAGTATACTGTCACCGGCTCAGGCACCGTAGTGGTGGGACATGCCAAAACAGGTACGGTGGTGGATTGCGCTACCATTGGACGTGTCACGGATATGGGCATTAAAGACCCGTTTAACATGGGCGGGGCGATGGCTCCGGCGGCGGCAGATACCTTGTTGTCCCATTTTCGGGATACAGGCCGGGACCCTGGCTATTATGACCTCATTGTAACGGGGGATTTGGCCTCAGTAGGCTTGCCGATTACCAAGGAGCTGCTAAAAAAGCAAAATATTGATGTGAGTCAGACGGAATTTAACGATTGCGGTTTACTTATTTACGACCTGAACAAGCAAAAGCAAGTCATTGCAGGCGGCAGTGGTGCCGGATGCTCGGCTGTTGTAACCTACGGGCATTTGTTAAAACGGCTCGAAAAGGGAGAACTTCAGAAGGTACTGGTCGTGGCGACCGGGGCCTTGTTGTCTCCTTTGTCGACACAACAAGGGGAAAGTATTCCTTGTATTGCGCATGCAGTAGCTTTGGAAGCGGGAGGATCAATATGATATATCTATGGGCTTTTTTAGTCGGCGGTGCCATTTGCGTCGTGGGTCAGTTGATGATGGATGTCATTAAAATGACCCCGGCACATACGATGAGCACGTTGGTGGTGGCAGGTGCGATTGCGGATGCTGTCGGCATATATGATCCGCTAATCAAATTTGCAGGCGCGGGTGCGACCATTCCAATTACAAGTTTTGGAAACTCACTGGTACACGGCGCATTGACCGAACTGGAAAAGGATGGATGGCTTGGTGTCATTACAGGGATTTTTAGTCTGACAAGTGCAGGGATTTCCTCGGCGATTATTTTTTCCTTTTTGGCGGCCTTGGTCGTGCGCCCCAAAGGATAACCACATAAAAGCAACACATTACAGATTAAAACATACATTTGAACAAGCATAAAAAATCAGCCCTTCCGATCTGAATGACCGGAGGGCTTTTTATGTGCCTGCATACAAAATGTTGCCAAACTGTAGCACTGGCTCGAACATCTGGACAAGGACTCAAGTGTACTCTATGCCCTCCTTCATGTACAATAATAGGAAACATGTTGCTATCTAGGAGGTTTACAGGCTATGCCCGTGCGTCAAGAATCTGTGCAGATTGTATCTGCAATCCGAGCTAATTTGGAATCATGCATATTAGGTAAATCCTTTGAAATAAAATTACTGCTAACGACTATGCTGGCGGGTGGGCACATTCTGATCGAGGACGTTCCGGGTACGGGAAAAACGCAAATGATCAAGGCTCTTGCCAAATCCATGCGCGGTGATTACCGCCGTGTTCAATGTAATCCTGATATTCTCCCCAGTGATATTACAGGGGTTTCCATATTTCATCCACGGGATGAGCGCTTTTATTTTCGTCCAGGTCCTGTAATGACCCATATTTTATTGGCAGACGAAATTAACCGGGCCACGACGAAAACCCAATCGGCTTTGCTGGAAGTGATGGAGGAGCGCAGTGTAACCGTGGATGGAGAAACGCATATGCTGCCTCATCCTTTTATGCTGTGTGCTACGCAAAATCCGATTGATTTTGAAGGGACTTATATGCTGCCGGAAGCGCAGCTTGATCGTTTTATGCTCAAAATCAGTGTCGGCTATCCTGATATGGAGACTGAGCGGCACATGCTGCTTCGTCATCAGGAGGGGCAGCCGGCAGATCGACTGGAGCCGGTAGCGCATATGGAACAGATAGCCGCAATCCAGCAGGAAATCAGAAAAATGTACATGGACGAGGCAGTTACGTCCTATTTACTTGATATCGTACGTGCGACCAGAGAGCACCCATCAGTACTGCTGGGAGCCAGTCCGCGGGCGGCGCTTGCTTTTGTGATGGCCACCAAGGCGTACGCTTTTCTGGAAAATCGGGATTACGTTCTCCCTGATGATGTGAAAATATTGGCACCTTATGTGCTGGCGCATCGTTTACTGCTTCGTCCCGAGGCGCGAATTGACAGCTCCAACGCCCAGTCTGTCCTTCAGGCTGTCCTTCGGCAGGTGAACGTACCCGTGCGAATGGAGCGTCCGTAGGGAATGAAGAAAGTCAAAAGGAAGCGCAGGCTCCTTCGGCTGTCAGGCCGCATCTGGCTTCTGATGGCCATATGGGTGGTATGTCTGCTATATCTGTTGTTTCAGGGTGGAAAGACGTCAGTGATGCTATTGTCGATGGTTACGTTGTTAGGCATTTATTTATGGATTGTCGGGTTGAGCGGGGTACGCCGTGTTCGGGGTTCCAGGCAGCTTTCGCAAGGCTCAGAGTTCGGGGATCTACTGCATGCGGGAGATCAGGTGCATGTAAAGCTGAGCTTGAGCCTTCCAGGCTTTCTTCCACTGCCATATATTATTGTTCGCGAGGTGCTCAAGCGTCATACAGGCGAATCCTGGTCATTTGAGGACAGTGTTGTCCCCAGCATGAAAGGAAGCGGACAGCTTGCCTTCCAGACTCCTGCGTTGGAGCGGGGAAGCTATTATTTCGCACAAACGGAGTGTGTGAGCGAGGATATCTTCGGCTTGTTGGAGCATAAAGGCATGTTAAACGCACCTGGTGAATTTCGGGTACTGCCCCGCACAGTATTCATTCCCTATTGGCAGTTAAATGACCGTCGCTCGCGGATGTCCGGGCCACAGACCGTCCAGACTCGAACACGCCGCGAAACGACACAAATTAACGGAGTGCGGGATTATGTATATGGGGACCGTTTTTCACGTATCCATTGGAATGCGACCGCACGTACAGGCAGCTGGAAATCCAAGGAATTTGAGCATGAGACGGTTCCGAAAACGATGCTTGTACTGGACATACACACGAAGCATTATGTAAATGCCGATCAGTTTGAACTGGCCATATCCTCAATTGCTTCATTGCTGGAGTATGGAGGACGGGAGCGGATGGGAGTAGGTCTTTGTACGGCAGGGGAAACAGGTACTGTTTTTCAGCCCAGTGAGCAGATGATGGAACGGCAACGAATGATGCATCATTTGGTAGATATACACACTACCTCCCAAGGCAGTCTTATGGCCGCTGTAGAAAGCGGTGTTCGGCAATTTCCACAAGGCTGCTATTTTGTGCTGATTAGTCCGTTAAAGGATCATCAGGCGTTGGAGCTTCTCCGTTGGGCTGATACACGGGGGATGACCCCGAGCCACATCTATATCGGAGAAGGCTCAAGTGAGGGACAGGCAGAAGAATGGATGGGCATGCTTCGTACAAGAGGCATTCAGGGTTATCATGTTCCGAGTCTTGAAGAGCTTCCAGCTGTAATGGGGGGAGGGACGCTATGAAGAACTGGCTACAATCTCTGAAGGGCTTCTGGGCTGCGGCTTTTACATTTTTATGGATTATTATTATTGCCATGCAATGGGTGTCCTTTGCTTCAGTGCTGTGGCTTGAAGAGACAAGAACACTTGTATTGGCGACGGTTACGATGCTGGCCCTGGTGAAAATTTTGCTGCCGCTTCGGCCTTGGATTGAATTTATCGTCAAAGCGGCGACGTTATTTTTTATTTTGTACCGGACGCTCGTGTCCTACTCGATTATTATTCCTTTCGGGGGTTTTGCAAACCGTCTGGATCAATTTATATCGAATATGTCTCCGTATATCTGGTTTTCACTGATCGCTTGGCTTGTTATTGAGATGTTACCACTCATCGTTACGACGAAGCAGCGCATTCTGGTTTTTGTGGGTATTAATATTGCCGCGCTGGCAGTACTTGACTCGTTCACACCAACCGTGCTGTGGGAAGAAGTCGCATGGATGGTCTTTGCGGGTATGGGTTGGCTGGTGACTCAGCATTTACAGTTTTTTCGGCAGCACTATCCTCAAGGCTGGAAGCACATTCGCCGTTACCCGTACAAAATTGCAGCCAATATTGCGGTCATTTTTGCTTTGATTATTATGGCTGGCGTGAATATGCCGGAGATAGAGCCGACCTTAACTGATCCTTATACAGCATGGACCCAGCGAAATAGCTCATCTACCGTTGGTATTAACAATGGAGCCGGGGCTATGAATCAGCGGATGAGTACGGCATCGGGCTATAGTAGGCAGGACAATCTGTTGGGCGGGGGATTTAATTTTGATTATTCTCCGGTGATGACGATCACGACCAACCAGCGAAGCTACTGGCGAGGCGAGACGAAGCGAACGTATTCCGGTACGGGCTGGAGTGATGCAGACAACGATGACCAAACGCTGAACGATGTGCCAATGACGGCAGAGCTGGAAAATACACAAGAAACACGGCATTCGACCGAGCAGGTCGTTCAGACCATTACAATGCAAAATGATCAGAGCTATCCGGTTTTGTTCGGCGCGTATTCGGTACATCGTGTTCAATCGGTGGACAGAGACTCGCGGGCAGATGGATTGCGTTGGAAACCGGAACAGGCAGAACTGCTTTGGAGTCCATCCTCCAGAAGAACTGCCTATCCGAAAACATATACTCTGTTGTCGCATGTACCTGTAATCCCGGAGAAAGAGCTGCGCAAGAAAACGTTTAATGAGCTGTATGGAAAGAACAAGCAGGCAGTCTATTTGCAAATCCCGAATGAGCTGCCGAAGCGAGTGCGTGATTTGGCTCAAAATGTAACATCATCAGCCAAGACGCCTTATGAAAAGGTCGGACTGCTACAGCAATATTTACAGCGAAATTATGCATATACGAACAACCCGGATCTTTCCCGCAAAAGAAGCAAGGATTTTGTGGATGCTTTTCTGTTCGAGATTAGGGAAGGCTATTGCGATTATTATTCCACTTCGCTGGTTATGATGGCCCGCTCCGTTGGTGTTCCGGCACGGTGGGTCAAAGGATATGCACCTGGTCAGCAAACATTTTCGGATGATGCTACGACCAGCGATGGTAACGAAAATATGTCTTCCTATTCCGTTACCAACGCGGATGCTCATTCCTGGGCCGAAGTGTATCTGGGTGAATACGGCTGGGTTCCTGTAGAAGCCACACCGGGCTTTGATATGCCGTTGCTTACGGAGCAGGAGGATTCGAAAACGCCTGATACTCCAGAAGTGAAAGATCAGCCTGAGCCGGAACAGTCTGCGCAGACAGCGCAGGTCAATTCAGAGGAAGGCACGAAGATTCATCCGGTAATCATAGCGGCGGCAGTGGCTGTTATCGTACTGTGGGGCGCTTATATCGTATGGCGTAATCGGGCAGATATTCATTTTTATCTGCTTCGTCTGCGTAAAGGAAAGCCATTGACCCCGGAGGAAAAGGTGATCGTCGAAACCGAGCGCTGGCTACGGTACATGCGGAGTAAGGGGTTTGCACGTACTAGCCACGAGACGCTGAGGGAATCGGTCGGCAGATGGTCAGTTGAATCACCGGAACGCGCTTCAATTCTGCATCTGCTGCTGGAGCTGTTTGAACAAGCGCGCTACAGTCCTTCCTCGGTAACTGCCGAGGATTGGCGCAAGGTCCGCCAGCAAGCGGCCCTGTTGCATAAGAAGGGTTAGTCCAGACGACAAACTGAACGAAAGGGCTAAACCATTTTTATTCGGCTCGAATGCTGCCGATTTATAATCTTCTTCATATGCTTTGTAAAAAGCTGTCCGTTTGTTGCGGATAGCTTTTTACTAACCCATATTAATATGGTATAGTTTGTCGTATGAAACTGAGGTGACCGACGTTGTTTGAAATGCTGATGCCCAAATTACGGGTGAATACCGTCTTTGATATTGATCTTGAAGGCTTGTATGCTCAAGGATATCGCGGCATTATTACGGATTTGGATAATACGCTGGTTGGTGCAAAAGCGCCGAATGCGACTCCCGAGCTGGTGGCCTGGTTTGAGAAGGTCAAACAGGCGGGTTTTAAGCTTGTCATCGTGTCCAACAATAATATGGGACGTGTATCCGTGTTCGCTACGCCTTTGGACATTGAATTTATACATGCTGCACGGAAGCCTTCCAACTCGTCTTTTCGCAGAGCCATCCGTATGATGGGACTTACTCCGGAAGAGACTATTATGGTCGGGGACCAAATGTTGACAGATGTATTGGGTGGCAACCGACTGGGATTGCACACGGTGCTGGTGCTGCCAATATCCATCCATGATGAAGGAATCATGACCCGCTTTAATCGGCGGCTGGAGCGAATCGCGCTCACAAGGTTACGTAAGAAAGGCTTATGGCTTGAGGAGGAAAAGAAGAATGACTGAAAGACCTGACGGCGGAACTGCCGTCAAATGTAGTGGCTGCGGTATAACGATGCAGACCACCAGCCCGGAGCTGCCGGGATATATTCTGGAAAAACTGCTTACACGAGAGCCTGTCATTTGCCAGCGCTGTTTTCGGATTAAAAACTATAATGAAACGTCTTCGGTAGCCGTGGATCAGGATGAGTTCCTGAAACTGCTTAGCCAGATTGGGGATAAGGACGCGCTCGTCATCCACATTGTGGATATTTTTGACTTTGAAGGTAGTCTGATTTCCAGCTTACAACGTTTTGTAGGCTCTAATCCGGTTGTACTGGCTGTGAACAAGACGGATTTGTTGCCTAAGGTAACGAACTGGAACAAGGTCCTGAATTGGGTACAAAAACAGGCTAAGGAGCAAGGACTTCGCACGGCTGATATCGTTCTGTGCTCGGCCAAAAAAAATCAAGGCTTTGATCGTCTGCTGGATGTGGTGTCCGAGTTGCGCGGCAATCGGGATGTGTATGTAGTCGGTGCAACAAATGTTGGTAAATCCACGCTCATTAACCGCTTGATCCGTGATCATAGCGATATGGAGCAGGAGTTAACAACATCCCGTTACCCGGGAACGACGCTGGATATGGTGAATATTCCGCTCGACGACGGTAAGCATATTATTGATACACCGGGTATTGTGTACCCTTGGCGGTTCAGTGAAATCGTGTCCCGGCAGGATTTGAGCGCCATTATGCCGGACAAGCCGCTGAAACCAGCTGCTTATCAGTTGGACCCCGGACAAACCTTGTTTTTCGGTGGGATGGCTCGGTTTGATTTTGTAGAAGGTCAACATCAATCGTTCACCTGCTACATCAACGGTGGTCTTAAAATTCATCGCACCAAGCTGGAGCGGGCGGATCAACTGTTCGAAGATCATGCCGGAGAACTGTTGTCACCGCCGACACGTGATCAGTTGGCAGATATGCCGGAATGGACAAGACATGAGTTCCGCGTTCCTCGTAAATCTCAATCGGATATTTATATCTCCGGTCTGGGATGGATCAGGGTCAATAGTGAAAACGGGGCTTTGGTAGCGGTTCATGCTCCTCGGGGAATCCGTGTCCTTCTACGGCCTTCGTTGATTTAACGAATGTTGAACCATGTGATCGGGCGGCAAGGAACAGATTCAGGTTCCTGCCGCCGTTCATGTATTTGTGCAGCCTAATATTTTGCAACATGGGGGAGAACGACGATGAGCAGCGGGGAGTCTGGAGTGACCGAACAAGGTCTTGTATTATTGGGCGTATTGGGTGATCCGATCAAGCACTCCAAATCGCCTCTCATGCATAAAGTAGCTTTAAAGGCAGCGGGGATAGCGGGAGATTTTGTTCCTCTTCACGTCAAGCCTGATCAGCTGGAGGACGCCATGAAGGGGATTCGGGCTTTGCATTTCCGCGGAGTCAATGTGACGATTCCCCATAAGGTTGAAGTTATGAAATATTTGGATGAGATTGATGAAGGAGCCAGACTCATCGGTGCTGTCAACACGATTGTGAACGACAACGGACGTCTTAAGGGTTACAATACGGACGGGATCGGTTACGTGCGTTCCCTCAAAGAAGAGACTTCGGTCAAGCTGAAAGGCACAAGAATTGCGGTCCTCGGAGCCGGAGGTGCAGCCAGAGGTGTGATTCATGCGTTACTGGAGGAACAACCGGAATCGGTCATTATTCTGAATCGGACACGCGATAAGGCCGAGCAGCTGGCATTGGAGTGGACGACGGAAGCAATCCCTGTGACGGGCTATTCTAACGATGAAGCGGAGAGCGTGCTTGCATCGGTGGATGTGCTGATCAATACGACCTCGGTAGGAATGTCTCCTCTATCCGATGAGCTTCCGCTGAAAACGAGTCTGATTCCAGCAGGAATCATTGTGAGTGACTTGATCTACAACCCGCTGGAAACGAGATTTTTGCGCGAAAGCCGTGAACAGCGCGGCTGCACTGTACACGGAGGCTTGGGTATGTTCGTGTATCAGGGAGCAGTGGCTTTTGAGTATTTTATGGGCGTAGCCCCTGCTGTAGATGAAATGAGAGCGGCTGTGCTGAGAAGCCTGTCGTAAGTCGGATTTCACACTAAAATTATGGAATTTCCGCATGGCATATGTGGTTATGAAGGAGTTAAGTATACATGTTAACAGGTAAACAAAAAAGGTATCTGCGCTCGATGGCGCATCATCTGGACCCGGTTTTTCAAGTAGGGAAAAACGGTACGAATGAGCATCTTATGCGTCACATTAACGATGCGATTGAAAAGCGCGAGCTGATGAAGGTGCAGATTTTGAACAACTGTCTGGATGACAAGCATGAAATTGCGGAAGAACTGGCTACGGAAACAGGTTCCGAGCTTGTACAGCTCATCGGGAGCACGATTATTTTGTACAAGGAATCCCGTGATAACAAGCAAATCGAGCTGCCTAGAAGATAAACACGCGGGGAGAAGACTATGAAAATCGGTATTATGGGCGGTACATTTGACCCGATTCATATTGGACATCTGCTGGCTGGAGAAGCGGCAAGGGATGCCTATGCGCTGGACCATGTATGGTTCATGCCTTCCCATATCCCTCCGCACAAGCACCAGGCGGGGGCGAGCGGCATAGAGCGGCTGGAGATGACGAGTGAAGCGGTGGCAGGCCATCCTGCTTTTGGAGTGTTGGATATTGAGGTGCTTCGAGGTGGGGTATCTTATACTATTGACACGATCACAGAGCTTCAGGAGCTGCATCCTGCTGTAGATTTTTATTTTATTATCGGCGCAGATATGGTGAATTACTTACCCCATTGGCAGGGGATTGAGGAGCTGGCACAGCGGATTTGTTTTATCGGTGTCCGGCGTCCCGGTTTCCAGCTTGCGCTGAATGAACTACCGCATTATTTGCAGAACAAGGTGCTGCTGGCGGATATGCCGGTGGTGGATATTTCTTCGACGGATATTCGGGAACGTGTTGCGGAAGGGCGCACCATTCGCTATCTTGTGCCTGATCGTGTGCATGACTACATTACAAGGGGCGGTTTGTATGAAGTACAGCCGTGAGCAATTGATGGAGGCTGTATCCGGTCAAATGCCTGAAAAACGCTGGAAGCACACACTGGGTGTCATGCATACCTCCGTGGAGCTTGCCAAGCGGTATGGCGCGGACCCGGATAAGGCCGAATTAGCGGCTATTTTGCATGATGTAGCGAAATATTGGTCCGTTCAGCAGATGGAGGAAGTGATTCGCAGTCATCCCGAATGTGACCAAGGGCTTTTGCAGCATGACAAGCAACTGTGGCATTCTGAGGTAGGATATTGCGTTGCAGCGAGAGACTATGGGGTGGAAGACTCTGAAATACGGAATGCCATTCGCTGGCATACCTCAGGCCGTGTGGGCATGAGTTTGCTGGACAAAGTCGTGTGTCTCGCGGATTATATCGAGCCGGGACGAGATTTCCCTGAGGTAGATCATATCCGCAAACAGGCGAAAAAAAGTTTGGAGCAGGGTCTTGTCGCTGGATTTGATTCCACGATTTCACTGCTGCTGGAGAAGCAAAAGGTTATTTTTCCGCTGACGGTACTGTCGCGAAATGATCTGATCCAACAACTAAAACAGAGAAAATCGGAGGTTCATGAATGACCATAACTAATGAGAAATTAATGCAAATTACGGTTGAGGCCGCTGAAGATAAGAAGGCCATGAATATTGTAGCCCTTGACTTGCGGGGCGTATCTCTTGTAGCAGATTATTTTGTAATCTGCCACGGTAATTCGGATACTCAGGTACAGGCGATTGTGACGGAAATTCGCAAACGCGCTCATGATGAAGGTACAACAATCAAAGGGATCGAAGGAATGGATTCCGGTCGCTGGGTTCTGATGGACTTGGGAGATGT
Organism: Paenibacillus sp. NRS-1782; assembly: GCF_050467685.1. Classification (NCBI taxonomy): domain Bacteria; kingdom Bacillati; phylum Bacillota; class Bacilli; order Caryophanales; family Paenibacillaceae; genus Paenibacillus; species Paenibacillus sp. NRS-1782. Next base: position 53,612 of record NZ_JBITPH010000017.1, on the reverse strand, counting down.
CGTAGTGCATGTATTCCATCGCGACGAGCGTGAATATTATAACATTGAAAGACTTTGGTCGGACGCTAAGGTTGTGGAGAAGGTATGAATCTGATTGCTGGTACTTATGTCACGATTATGGTAGATCGTGAGGTATCCCCATTCGGCTACTTTCTCACAGTCGGCGATCAGGATGTACTGTTGCATTATACGGAGCTGACACGTGAGGTTGAGGTTGGAGAACGGCTGGAAGTATTTATTTTTCACGATACAGAGGACCGTTTGGCCGCTACCATGAAAAAGCCATTCCTCTCGCTGGGCGAACTGGCAAAGCTTCAGGTGGCGGATGTGCATCCGCGTTTGGGTTGTTTTTTGGAAATGGGATTGGGTCGTCAATTGCTGCTGCCGATTCGCGAGTTGCCTGAGAACCGGGATTTGCACCCTCAGGTGGGCGACTACGTCTATGCTATCATGGAACATGATAAGCAGGGCAGGCTACGTGCTAAGCTGGCGGGTGAGCAGGAGTTGGCTCCATTGTCCTTCCATGCACCTGATTCATGGCTCAATACGTGGGTGCAGGCAACGGTGTACAAGCCGCTTCAGATGGGGACATTTGTTCTGGTTGACGGGGGCGTGCTTGGTTTTGGCGCGATTGGCATGATCCATTCCTCCGAACGTAACCGGATGCTTCGCTTGGGTGAAGAGGTTAAGGTACGGGTCACGCTGGTTCGTGAAGATGGTCGGGTGAATTTGGCGATGTCGCCGCGCAAGGAAGTGGGCCGTGATGAGGATGCGGATCGGCTCATTGCCTTTCTGAAGGAGCGCCCGGGTGGCGGTATGCCTTATTCCGACGCAACGCCGCCGGATATTATTAAGCAACGGTTTGGTATCAGTAAATCCGCCTTCAAGCGTGCCATGGGCAAGCTGATGAAGGAAGGAATGGTTACACAAAAAGAAAACTGGACCTACCTGGTGGAGAAAATGCCTGAACCGAAGGATGGGAATGGGGAATAAAGAATGGCTTCTTACCGGAAGTTTGCCTATGTGTATGATGAGCTGATGCAGGACATGCCGTACCCGGACTGGCTTCGTTTTGTCCGGCAGGCTTGGGATCAGCATGGTATGCCGCATACGGTGGCAGAGCTGGGTTGTGGAACGGGCTCCATTACGATTCCACTGGTTAACTCGGGCTTCGAGGTGGCTGGTATCGACTTGTCTTCAGATATGCTGGCGGTAGCCCGTCGCAAAATGGAAACGACTACGCAAGGACAGCGTTTGTTCCGTGAGGGGAGCATCCGCTGGATAGAGCAGGATATGCGGGAATGGAATTTACCGGAGCCCGTGGATTCTGTCATTTCCTTTTGCGATTGTCTGAATTATTTGCTGGAGGAAGAGGACATTGCTGCTACTTTTCGCAGAACGTATGCCGGCCTTAAGCCTGGCGGTACCTTTCTGTTCGATGTGCATCATCCACAGACGTTCGTGCGTTATGATGAGGAGCAGCCCTTTGTACTGGACGAGCGCTCCATTTCATATATCTGGACTTGTGCGTTGGACACTCCACGCTGTGAAATTGAGCATCATCTCAGCATTTTTGCGAGAGCAGAAAATGAAGGGCGTGATGTATACCAGCGGTTCGAGGAAATTCATGTGCAACGTGCCTATGATCCGGACTGGATGAAGGCGGAACTGTCCAAAGCCGGTTTTCGCGATGTGAAGGTATATGCGGACTTTGAATGGATAGAAGCAGGAGATGACGCGGCGAGATTATTTTATGTTGCTGTAAAATAATGAACCTTCATCAAGTGAATATGGAAAAAGAAAGACGCTTTTCATGCTGACATGAAGGGCGTCTTTTTCATAAGAGCTTCAAATTATATGTTTACTTTATAGTTCAGTTGAAGTTCATTACCGGGTACACCGCGAATGCCCCAATTCTGTTTCGGTGTCTCAAATATAGTAATTTCAAGATCCTGCGGGGCAATGCCTAAATCGTTAATTCTTTGGAATAGCAGCTGGATGAGGTGCTTTTTAGCCTCTGTCGTTCTGCCTTCAAACACACTAATTTCAATAATGGTGTATGCCTCTGAGCGATCGTGGGCAAATATGAAGTCTTCCTGATTCATAGGAAAAAAACGATGAAATCTTTTGTCGGCGGGATATTGGAACGCATCCACCACCGCGGAATGAATCACCTCTGAAAGCTGCTCCTTGATCGGATTCAGGGCTTCTTTTATTCCGTAAATTTTAATTTGTGCCATGTCTCATCTCACCTTTCTCATCTCAACTCATCTCAATCTGGTTCGGAGCTAATTATAAAGCATTTGCCTCCGTGTGTCATGGAGCAAACGAATGAAGTTGGTGTTTAGCACCAGATGTAGTCCTTATTTGACTTTTTTCGCGGTTTTCAATATAATAGTGGCATTATTAACGGTTAAACAATCGCTGATGAGGAATAGTAGTTTTGTCTGGACATGTAGAGAGCCGGCGGATGGTGCAAGCCGGTTGACAGTACAAAGCGAACTCGCCTCGGAGATATGTGGCCAACGCAGGAATGCCCTATACAGGTGCTTGAACCCTGTTATTAACCCGCATCGGATCACCTCCGTTATCAGGTGCAAAGGGAGTAGAAGGTGAAGAACGCTTTCTGCTAACTAGGGTGGTACCACGGGAATATAACCTCTCGTCCCTAGCGCTGACACGCTACGGGATGCAGAGGTTTTTTTGTTGCATACCGTTTGAGGAGGAAATGACAATGACAGACACACAGCCGAAGCACGGCTATCAACCGCAAAGTATTGAACCAAAATGGCAGAAATATTGGGATGAGAACAAAACGTTTCGTACCGGGGAAGAGCCGGGCAAACCGAAGTTTTATGCTTTGGATATGTTCCCGTACCCGTCTGGGGCTGGTCTGCATGTAGGCCATCCGGAAGGTTACACGGCAACGGATATTGTTTCACGCTATAAAAGAATGCGCGGCTACAACGTACTGCATCCGATGGGTTGGGACGCCTTTGGTCTGCCTGCCGAGCAGCATGCGCTGGATACGGGAGAGCATCCGCGTGAAATTACGGTGAAAAATGTAAATAACTTCCGCCGTCAAATCAAATCGCTTGGTTTTTCATACGACTGGGATCGTGAAATCAGTACGACTGACCCTGATTATTATAAATGGACACAATGGATTTTCATCCAGCTGTACAAGCGCGGCCTTGCTTATGTGGCTGAAGTACCTGTGAACTGGTGTCCTGCGTTGGGTACGGTGCTGGCTAATGAAGAAGTTATTGACGGGAAGAGTGAGCGTGGTGGTCATCCGGTCATTCGCAAACCCATGCGTCAATGGATGCTGAAAATTACGGAATATGCGGATCGTCTGCTGGAAGATTTGGAGGAGCTGGATTGGTCCGAAAGCATTAAGGATATGCAGCGGAACTGGATCGGCAAGTCTACTGGGGCAGAGGTTCATTTTCCAATTGAAGGCCATGACAAGCAACTGACGGTATTTACAACCCGCCCGGATACGCTGTTCGGCGCAAGCTACTGTGTGCTGGCTCCTGAGCAGGAGTTGGTGGATGTTATCACTACACTTGAGCAAAAGGATGCCGTCAATCAATACCGTGAGCAAGCTGTCCGTAAAAGCGATCTGGAGCGCACGGATTTGGCGAAGGATAAAACAGGTGTCTTCACAGGCGCTTACGCAGTCAATCCGGTGAACGGTGAAAAGCTGCCAATCTGGATTGCCGATTATGTACTGGCAGGCTACGGAACAGGCGCGATCATGGCTGTACCAGGTCACGACACACGTGACTGGGAATTTGCGAAGCAATTCGGGCTGAACATCATTGAGGTTGTCCAAGGTGGGGACGTGGCTAAAGAGCCATATACCGAGGATGGTCCGCACGTTAATTCAGGTCCGCTGAATGGACTTACGAATGAGGAAGCCATTCCGAAGATGATTGAATGGCTTGAAGCCGAGGGTAAAGGACAAGGAAAAGTGACGTATCGCTTGCGCGACTGGCTGTTCAGCCGTCAACGCTATTGGGGTGAGCCGATTCCGGTGATTCATCTGGAAGATGGAACGATCAAAACAGTTCCTGAGGATCAACTGCCGCTCTTACTGCCGGAAATGGATAACATCAAGCCTTCAGGCACAGGAGAGTCCCCGTTGGCGAATGCGACGGACTGGGTAGAAACTATTGATCCTGAGACGGGCTTGAAAGCACGCCGTGAGACGAACACCATGCCGCAATGGGCAGGAAGCTGCTGGTATTACCTGCGCTATATTGATCCGCACAATGATAAAGAGCCTGTATCCAAAGAGAAGCAGCGCGAATGGCTGCCTGTAGATCTGTACATTGGCGGTGCGGAACATGCAGTTCTTCACTTGCTGTATGCTCGTTTCTGGCACAAGGTGCTGTATGATATCGGTGTTGTGGAAACGAAAGAGCCTTTCTACAAGCTGGTCAATCAGGGTATGATCCTGGGCAACAATAATGAAAAAATGAGTAAATCACGCGGTAATGTCATCAACCCTGACGATATTGTGAATACGTTTGGCGCCGATACGCTGCGCATTTATGAGATGTTTATGGGGCCGCTGGAGGCGACTAAGCCATGGAACGAAAACGGGGTTGAGGGAGCGCATCGTTTTCTGTCCCGTGTATGGCGCCTGTTCGTTTCCGAGGATGGTAGCCTGAACGATAAAATTACAAATGAAGGCGGCAGTGATGAGTTCACTCGGACCTGGCATAAAACGCTAAAAAAAGTAACCGAGGATCTGGACGCGCTTCGCTTCAATACGGCGATCAGCCAACTGATGATTTTTACCAATGATGCATACAAAGCAGACCGTTTGCCGCGTGCAGCAATGGAAAATTTCGTGCAAATGCTGTCGCCGCTTGCACCGCATCTGGCCGAGGAATTGTGGCAGCTGCTGGGACACAACGAAAGCATTACCTACGCGGCTTGGCCTGCTTATGATGAAGGATGGACGGTGGATACCGAAGTGGAAATTGTGGTGCAGGTGAACGGTAAAATCGTGCAGCGTGCGACGATTGCCAAAGACCTTGATGCCAAAGCGATGGAGGCATTCGCTCTGTCGCTGGACAACGTTCAGCAGGCGCTGGCTGGTAAAACGGTTCGTAAGGTGATTGCAGTACCAGGCAAACTGGTCAATATTGTCGCGGGTTAATCGGCTTTAAGCCGAAGGAGGCATCTATCTTTTGCATGTCCTCCTCATACTTGTTGTGTGTAGCCCGTATCAGCTCTGGGAAGACACTGTGCAGGCTGATGTCCAGCAGCGCGAGGGCTTCAGCGGTAATACCTCCGGGAACTGCTACCCTCGCCTGCAACTCGGCTGGTGTCATTCCGCCTTCAGTAAGCAGCTTTCCTGTGCCGATAATCATTTCACCAGCCAGGGCGCATAGCTCGGTACGGTCTATACCCGTGGCCTGAACCGCAGCATGAATCCACTGGTCCAGAAAATAGGCCAGGAAAGCAGGGCCGCAGCTGGAAAAATCCGACGTAATACGTGTATGGGATTCCTTAACCCGAATCGGCCTGCTAATGTGGGACATAAGCTCTTCCAGAAGGGAGCGATCCTCCTCTGTAATCCGGCTGCCATGGATGCATAGTGAGGCTCCGCTGCCTACCTGATGGGTAATACTGGGAATAATTTTGGACACTTTGGCTTTCAGTGAATGCTCCAGGATGCGTAGCTGTACCGGACTAGTAATAGAAACGACGATTTGCTCTTCTGTAATGACGTTGCGTATTTCATCCGTTACGGCTTTTGATTCCAGCGGCTTCACGCAGATAAACAGGATATCGCTATCCGCTGCCGTCTCACGGTTGTTTTGGGCTGCATGTAATCCTGGATAACGACGGGCCAGCTCGGCTACCTTGGAATACGTTTGATTGCTTGCTGATATTTGCTGTGGTTTAAGTGCGTTGGAATGAATAAAAGATTCAATCAGCAGACTTCCCATGCTGCCAGTCCCGATAAATCCAACTTTCATCGTTCAACGTCCTCCTTTCATACTTTGCGGTATAGACGCTGTCATTCTTCTTAGTGTATGCACACGGTCTTGGCCGACATGACGAAATTTATGTCTGAGCATGTTAGATCGTGCCCAAGGTCGTACCACTCTTTGGAAAATGGCTCACAGCGAGACCGTGTGGAGGTTGTTTACATCCTCCGGTTAACGGGAATAGGACAGGCTTGCTCTGTTCGAGTGAGACCCTGTATTGAGTGACTCACTTTCCCTAAAATCTATGTGGAGAAGGGGACAAAATGGAAATGAACCGCGTATGGACTGGAACGGCAATAGTGCTTTCCCTAATAGGCAGTGGGCTTATTCTGTTTGCTGGTGGGCAGCGTCCAGAGCCAGAAGAAGAGTGGAAGGTACTTAATCATAAGGTGGAGCAGGCTTTAGCGGTAGAGCCGGAGCAAAATAAGTCACGGAGCAATAGCGGCCAGACTCAGGGAAAGCGTGCTGTAGCCAAAGCCTCAGGCAAAGCCGAACGCAGTTTGGGTGGCGAAGAAGTTGGCCATGTGAAGCGTGATGCTGTACAGGATTCTGCTGGTGCATCGGTCGATGGAAGCGAAAGCTCCGGTACGATAAAGCAGTCTGAGGTGATGGATTCTACTTCCGTTACTTCCGTTACTGGCGTTGAAAGCTCGAATGCTACGACGGACAGGTCGAATACAGCAGGCGATCCGGTTGCTTCATCCGCTTCCGGTGAAAAAAAGGTGAACATTAATACGGCGACTGCTGCCGAGTTAATGGAACTGCCAGGGGTCGGGGCTAAAAAGGCCGAAGCGATCCTGAACTATCGTAATCAGCACGGGCCGTTCAAACGTGTGAGCGATTTGGATCATGTGAAGGGAATTGGCGCCAAAATGTTGGTGAAAATGAAGCCTTATGTCAGCTTATAATTACTTAAGTGGACGATGTACTGACTATCAGAATGGCTTAGCGGATATATTTACGTTGAAACTTGTTTTTACGGGAGAGATGGATATGAGTGCAGATGTACGCAAGGACTGGGACACCTATTTTATGGATATCGCTTATATGGTATCCACCCGTTCGCGCTGCTCGCGGCGTCATGTTGGAGCCGTACTTGTACAAGGCAAAAAGCTTTTGGGCACAGCCTATAATGGTGCACCATCCGGGGTACCCGACTGCTCTGAGGCAGGCTGTATGATTTCGGAGGAATACGAGGTCGTCCATCGCGAGGGGCGGGAGGAAATGGTTAAGAAGCAGCGCTGTATCCGCACGATTCATGCGGAGCAGAACTTGCTGCTGTTCACCGACCGCATTGATCGTGAGGGGTCCTCAGTATATGTGACCGACCAGCCGTGCTGGACGTGTGCTAACATGCTGGCGAACAGCGGTATTGTGGAGATCGTATACCACCGACCTTACCCAAAGGATGCTGACAAGGTTCGTGCCATGATGGAGCAAAAAGGAATTGCCTTCCGTATGCTGGATAACTATCATCCACCGAAAGAAACGCTGATGGATGTTATGAATTAAAATGTATGATTAAGCCATGATCAATTAAAGAGTACACGAGGAAGAACCTCTGACGAATGCTATTTTGTCAGGGGTTCTTTTTGTTTTGCGGTTTGGACACAGAACCAATATTTTGCTACCGGGAGGTGGTTGTATTCAAGCCAAACTTGTTTTAAGCAGACCTATTTTGACCCTTACTGTATGCTGGATTACGGGGAGTGCAGGAGCTTGTTTGTATTCCGGACGTATGCTTCTGTTGCTCTGGGCGGGTGTCACGTTGATTTTTCCTCTTATGGCTCTACTGATGAAGATTCCCGTCCGGCATGTGGTGTTGCTATGGCTTGCCTTGAGCGGGGGAGGATTTCATTGGGCTTGGCAGGATACTCATAATGTAACCCACATTCCCGATGCCCTTCATGTATCGGCTTCCAGGCTGGAAGATATGCCTGTTCAAGCTTCGGGATTTATCGCTTCCAAGGTGCAGGTAGACGGTGACCGGGCACAGTTTGAGATGAGGGTTACTGCAATAAGCAAAATGGAAGGTGATTCTCAAAATGACACTTTTCAGGGCAGGGTTAGAAAGAGCGAAGCTATGTCTGAACAGGTCATCGTTCACATCAAGCTGGCTGCCGAGCAGGAACAGCAACTGGCGGCAGGATGGCAGCGTGGAGATGCAATTCAACTGCGAGGCAGCTTAAAGGCCCCTGCAAAAGCGGGGAACTTTGGTGGCTTTGATTACAATGAATACCTGCATACACAGGAGGTTCACTGGCTTTTCAAAGGGAAAGGGGCCGATTCGCTACAGAAGCAGCAAGCTTCGCAGTGGAACCGTTACACCTTGTTCAGATGGAATGATCAGCTTAGAGAGCAATTAGGGCAACGGATGGAATCAGCATTTGGTTCTCTTCATCACGCAGGATATATGAAAGGACTGGTATTAGGCGTTACGGATGAGCTGGACCCGGCAACGTATAACGAATTTACGCAGCTTGGATTAACACATATTTTAGCAATATCCGGTATGCATGTGGCCGTATATGCAGCTACACTACTGTATTCGTTCAAGCTATTACGAGTGAGTCGCGAGACGTCTCTTACGGTCGTGATGGTGCTTATTCCGGCTTATGTACTGCTGACAGGTGCATCTCCCTCTGTTGTGAGGGCGGGAATTATGGCTATGATCGGCCTGTTTGCAGCCAGACGGGGAATGCTCAAGGACGGACTTAGTATTTTGAGTGTGTCTGCGTTATTGATGTTGTTTTGGAATCCGTATTACCTGCTTAGTGTCAGCTTTCAGCTTTCTTTTCTGGTAACAGCCGGACTGCTCATTTATATGCCGCTGATGAAGCCGTTTTTCGCCAAATGGCCTCTTCTGATCGGCGGCGAAATTGCGATTACGATCACAGCGCAGCTTGTTTCGTTTCCGATGACAGTCTTCTACTTTAATCAGTTTTCGCTCCTATCGTTTGCGGCTAATTTTGTGCTTGTTCCACTTATTACTTATGTCGTGCTTCCACTGGGTACTGTGGCGATGGGGATCGCTTTTCTATGGAATGACGGGGCTCGTATCCTGGCATGGCCAGCAGAACAACTGAACGAGCTGACCTTTTGGCTTGTAAAATGGATGAACATGGATGACGCTTATGTGAGTATCTGGCCGTCTTCCTCTATTCTGTGGGTCATAGCATATTATGCTGCTTTGTACAGTATTCTGTACTGGCTCAAAACATGGATGATTTCTCGAAGGCGAACAGATGAATCTCCGGGCTTGGAGGTATCGCTGGATAAGGACAAGGGGGGGCTTTCAGCCGGACGCAATTTGGTGGGACAAAGCACATCCGTTCCCATGCCATCATCCATACATACAGGATTAGCGGCATCTGCCGAGTGGGCAGCTATATTGCAGACAGAGCGTGAGCCTGAAGGAGCAGGCAAGTATGCACATCGACAGTGGAATGGTTATAGTCATTTGGCGCTTGCTTTAAGCGGTATTGCCTGGCTTGGCATTCTGTGCATAGGTTATATAACTCCAGGTGGAGGGAATACGGGAATGGTTCAATATCTGGATGTGGGCCAAGGCGACAGCATTTTGATTACAACGCCGAGTGGTAAACACATTTTGGTGGATGGTGGGGGCACGATGGATTTTACGACAGGAAAAAATGCCTGGCGTAAGCGAAAAGACCCCTACGAGGTAGGTGAGGATACGATTGTGCCCTTATTGAAGCAGCGCGGTGTACATCGCCTGGATGCTGTCATTTTAACGCATGGAGATCATGACCACGCTGGGGGATTGCAGGCTGTGCTTGACCAGATTCCAGTATCGGCCTTGGTTTTGAACGGCACCCTGACAGACAAGGCACCTTTCCGCAAGCTATTGAACACGGCTGTAAACAAGCAGGTCAAGCTGTACGGTGCGCATTATGGTATGGAGTGGAAACCCGATCAGGATACGAAAATCCGCTTTATTCATCCGCTTCCGCTGGAGGAGGACGAAACCGGAAGTTTGCCCGTTGTGAAGGAACAAAATCATTATTCCGTTGCAATGATATTGGAGATGGAGGGCGCTTCCTTTTTGTTCACAGGAGATATGGATGATGCAGCAGAATCGCTGTTGCTCTCCGAGTTAACTCATTCTCCATCCCATACCGGAGCAAAAGGGGAAACAGTGGCTGTAAGGCAAGTGGTAGATGTCATGAAAATAGCACATCACGGTAGCAAGCATTCCACCTCGGAAGAATGGTTATCCTACTGGCGACCGAAGGTATCCGTCATTTCAGTCGGAGCGAGCAACACATATGGGCATCCAAATGAAGCGGTATTGGATCGTTTATCGGCGGTTGATTCTGCTATATATCGGACAGATATGATGGGAGAGGTGCAAATCCGTGCGCACCAAGGCAAATTGAGTGTGCGGCACAAAAAATAAGGAGTTTGAAAAATTCTCAAATACAAGCAAGCAGGCACTGTGGCAGCCTGCTTGCAACTTGAGCACTTTGGATCAGTAAGCGCGAGAGCATCCATGAAAAATGCTATAGACCAACCTGCATGGACATAATCTGAGAGCTTTGATAGAATCTAATATAAATATTGAAAATGAGAATCATTATTATTGGGAGGACTATTGTGAACAATTTTAAATTCCGAATTTCGGCTTGTCTGTTGATTATTTCATTCATGCTGGTACTGAGCGCATGCGCTACGAATGGAGGAGGAATGGCAACGGATAAAGGGACAACGGCTGATTCCAAAACTGCATCTACTGGAGATGCAGCTGCCACACGTACATATGAAAGCGATAAAGGTACAGTTACTATTCCTGAACATCCACAGCGTGTCGTTGTAGCGGTCGGCGACTATGTAGGCGATGTTCTTGCACTTGGGATTACACCTGTAGGGGCTCCAGACACTGTATTCGATGCTCCATACTATAAAAAATACTTGCATGGTGTTGAAAATATCGGTGATAGCTCCGCACTGTCCCTTGAAAAGGTGACCACCCTGAATCCGGATCTGATCATTACCTATGATGAGAAAGCTTATGAAAATCTGAAAAAAATAGCGCCTACTGTATTCATTCCATATGGTACATATAATTATAAGGACCGTCTGATAGAACTGGGCAAAGTGTTAAACAAGGAGCAGGAAGCGAAGAAATGCCTGGCTGATTTTGCGGCCAAGATTGCTGAGAAGAAACAGGCTTTGTCTGATGTTATTGAATCAGGTAAAAAAATTGCTATTTTTGAGATAACGGGCAAAGAATTATATCTCTATGGCAAGTCCTACGGACGGGGAGGAGCCATACTTTACGATGAGCTGGGACTTCATGCCCCGGCGAAGGTAGAAAAGGCGGCGTTCAAACAGGGCTGGGCCAGTATTTCGATGGAGGCTTTACCAGAGATGCTAGGCGATGCCGATTACCTGATGCTGGGGATTAGGGGAGATGGAGTAGATCAGGGAAAAGATATTGAATCTAAAAGTGTGTGGAAAAACCTTTCTGCTGTTAAAGCAGGGAAAGTATATCAGTATTCGATTGACGACTTTTATTTTCAGGACCCGATTGCCCTGAATTACCAGTTAGAGCTCTTATCGGATTTCCTGATTTCCAAGAAGTAACAATATGCAAGTTCAATTCGACAGATTCCAGCAGATTTATGTGAGTAAGGGCTAAGGGAAGGTGACGACCTTCCCTTTTTCTGTTATTCTAAGGGAGGCTATAATGGGGAATATGGGCTTTTTGGTAACGTTTTTTACACTTTAAAAATAAAATTATTGTCAGACGTCTATCCTGCAACAATTTGCAAAGGGGAAGCGTCTGTAATATTGCAGGGAGAGGGGGATCCTTTGTGGTAGAGCAGGGACTCATTCGAGCCGCTCAATCGGGCGATCGCGACGCTCTCATTACCCTATTAAGAGAGATAGAACAGCATGTGTACCGTACGGCATATTACATTTTAAACAATGAACAGGACGCCATGGATGCTTCACAAGAAGCCCTCATACGGATTTATTCCAAAATTAATTCTTATGAGGAAAAGGCGCAGTTCAAAACCTGGGTTCAACGCATTGTAACGAACATATGTATCGACAAATTCAGGAGGACGAAGCCCTCGGTTTCCATTGATGAGCACGACATGATATTCAACGATCCCCAGAATGTGGAGGCTGAGGTCCTGACCTCTTACTTGGCAGAGGATGTTCGTGAAGCTATACAGCAGCTTCCAGAGCACCACCGGACGGTGATCGTATTGAGATATCTGCAGGATTTCTCTTATAACGAGATTGCCGACTCTCTGGATTTGCCGCTTAATACGGTCAAGTCATACTTGTATCGTGCAAGACAGCAATTGCAAGGGCTACTTCAGGAATATCAGAAAGGTGGTGTATCAGGATGAAGTGTGGGGAAGAGGTGATGGATTGGATGCAGCGTTATGTGGATCATGAGCTGGGCGAAGAAGAGACGTCCCAATTAATGAACCATATCGCGACTTGCCCGGACTGTGCGGAAAAATTTCATATTCTTCAGACGCTCTCCCGCGAGCTGGAGGATTTGCCTGCGGTTTCCCCGGCGTTCAGCCTGGTGGATTCCATCATGCCTCAGCTAGATGCCATTGACCGCGCACGTGAGGAGCAGGGAAGCGCGCTACAGGAGATGCAGCCTGTAGCTGCCGATTCTGGACCGGGGCCAAGACAGCGTACCCAGTCTATTCCTTGGTGGAACCGGATGAGTGGGCGAGCCGCGATGGGCGTGGCTGCCGCTGCTGTTGTACTGGGTATTGTGGTATTCAATTTTGAACCGAAAACGGTACAGGATGCGGATGGTTTGCTTAATTCCCAGTCGCCTGGAGTGATGAGTCAGCAGGAACAGACAGAAATTCCAAGTACGGTGAATGGAAGCGGAGGTAGCGATGCAGCTATTGGATCGGATTCGACCAAGCAGCCGTCAGATCAGGGAACGGACGCGTCTCAGCCATCCACAGGGGAGCAATCTGATCCGAGCAAACTGGATGTGAACAGTGCGGATGATGAAAAGCACTCTTCCAAACAAGATGATGCACAACGTGACGATCAGCGAACTGGTGAAAAAGGCTCAATGAAGTATACGCCAGCGGGGCATCCTTCCCGTCAGGATCGACAGACGTCAAAAGAAAAATCTGTCGGGCAAGATTCTGCTGCGGATTCTCCTAAGTCCGATGACAAACAGTTAAAGCAGGGAAAATCCGAGCAACAAACGATTGAACCTGAACAGCAAGGAGAACCAAAAGTAGAAAAAGCACCTATAGCGGGTACGGGCACTACTGAAGACAGTAATGACAACAGCACGGCTACTAATGATTCGTCATCGTCTGCCAATCAGGATATGATGATGCAGAATCGGATTGCTTCAAATGATACGTCGAAAGACACGACCTCCAAGGGGGTTACCAAGGATTTGGGGACTACGATGGGAGATATGGGCAGCAATACAGCTTCTAATGATCAGCAGCCCTCCGTGTCGCAAAACCCGGTACGCAATGAAGGATTTTCATCGAATTTGATGATCACTCCAGACAGCAGTAATCCTTCCACCTTTAGTGCCCAAGCGACATCTACAGATCAGCTTAATTCGCCTGATGGCAGCTATGCGGTGGTTATTGAGGGCAAAAAACTGAAAGTGTATAAGCTTTCTGACAATGGTGTAGGCCGGACAACGCTGGAAGTGCGTACCTTGAAGGGTGCCTGGGTCAAAGGAAGCTGGTCAGAAGACAGCCAAACCTTCATGTATGAGACGGAGCAGGATGGTACAGCAAGTAAATATACGTATACCGTTCCGCGTAGTTCCGGCAAATAATTGCTATGAAGATGGCACATTTTTAAAAGCAAAGAATAGATTGTATGAACCGACGTCGTATCCCGACGGCCGAAAGTTTCTAGAGCTTTCTGCTGCCGTGTTGATATAGATGGTGGTGAAGGGATCTTGCCTATAGGCAGGGTCCTTTCGTTTGTATAATGACTTGCCTTCCGACCAGATGTCGGGTACGATCAATGAATGGGGGGGGGACGGAGAATGGATGCAAAAACAGCCGCCAAGGCTATTCGCAAAGGCGATATTTCGCCAGTGTATTTGCTCTACGGCAGTGAAAAATATCAAATGAAGCAGTTTGTCGATATGCTTAAGGAAAAAGTGGTGGAAGAGGAGCATCGTGACTTTGCTATTATTCCCTACGATCTGACCGAGACGCCGATTGAGGTAGTCGTGGAGGAAGCCGAGACTGCGCCTTTTTTGGTGCCAAAAAAGCTGATTATAGTACGGGACACCAGTGTATTTGCGGCAGGCAAGGATGGCGGTAAGATGGAGCACCACATTGAAGCGCTGCTGACTTACATGGATAACCCGGCTGACTATAGCATTATCATTTTTACGGTTCAGGCTGAAAAGCTGGATGAACGGAAAAAGATTGTTAAAAGGCTGAAAAGTGACGCCTCCGTCATTGCCTTCACTCCATTGGGAGGAGATGACCTGGTGGCATGGATTCATAAGCGTGCCGGCGAGCGAGAAGTCCAATTGGCTGCTGGAGCTGCTGAAAGTCTCATTCAATATACGGGGACCGGGCTGCAATCGCTGGCTGCCGAGATAGACAAGCTGTGCCTGTATGCGGGAGCGCAGGGTACCATCTCTACTGCAGATATTGAATCGCTTGTGCCTCGTAGTACGGAACAAAATGTGTTTGCGATGGTCGAGGATTTGGCTAATTTGCGGCTGGATAAGGCGCTTAGTATTTTTTATGAGCTGCTTAAGCAAAAAGAGGAACCGATTAAGATTGCAGCTTTAATCACACGACAGTTCCGTATTATGTTGCAGGTCAAAGAGTTGATGGGTCAAAGCTATTCCCAGCAGCAAATTGCGAGTCAGCTTAGTTTGCATCCATATGGGGTGAAAGTTGCCGGCGAGCAGGCCCGGAGATTCCGTCCTGAGCAGTTGCGACAGCTTCTCTACGACTTGGGCGAGCTGGATTACCGTATGAAAACCGGGGTTGTTGACAAGGTGCTGGGGCTGGAGATGTTTTTGCTGAAAATGGGCGCGGGGGCTTCGGTCTAATCCGGCCCGTTTGCCGAGCGGTTTAATGAAAGGTTAACTAGTGTAACGCAGAATCCAATCGTGGTGAACTAAAAAATCCTGATCAGCCAAGGCTGGTCAGGATTTTTTCATTAACGTATAAAAGTAGCTCTTGCTTACGCTTGAGCTGTAAGAGCGTTAAGTTTTTTCGCCAAGCGGGATTTCTTGCGAGCAGCTGCATTTTTGTGGATCAGACCTTTAGTTACAGCCTTGTCCAGCTTTTGGGAAGCTACTTTGAAAGCAGCAGTAGCATTTTCAGCTTCGTTATTCACCAACGCTGTATCGGCAGCTTTTACTGCTGTACGAAGCGCGGATTTTTGAGAAGCGTTCAACGCACGGCGTTTGTCGTTTGTTTTAACGCGTTTGATAGCGGATTTGATGTTTGGCATTACATTCACCTCCTGTAAAGGCATTACTTATGAACACAAACGTTTCACAACTTAAAATATTTTAGCACGCCACACCTCAAATTGCAATAAGAAAACATTCCGGGCTTGGGTAGATTACAGGATGAAAATGGATGTGCATAAACCTGCCGGGTGTCTCGCACACTATAACCTGAGATGGTATAAAAGGAGGCGTAAAAGATGGATTTGGATTTGCAGAAGTATGCGGTACGTACGGATTTGGCGCTGGAGGCAAGAGAACTGGCGGAACGGGATCAGCCAATGCCGCTGGCGGGTATCAACGAGGACGTGGAGGAAGATAACGGTATTAAAATCACGCGTCTGGATGTGCTAAATGAAGAGGGTGCTAACCGTATTGGTCGGGTACAGGGACATTACGTCACGCTGGAAGTGCCCGGCTTACGTGAAGGTGACACGGGGCTCCAGCAACGGGTAGCCATTGCATTCGCGAAGGAGATGGAGCAATTTATACAAAAAATAGGGATCTCCAGTAAGGCACGCGTACTTGTGGTAGGTCTGGGCAACTGGAATGTCACTCCCGATTCACTAGGTCCGCTTGTCGTTGAAAATTTGATGGTGACCCGTCAATTTTTTGAACTGACACCTGATCAAATCAATCCGGGTTATCGGGATGTGAGCGCGATTGCACCGGGGGTTCTTGGCATTACGGGGATCGAGTCGAGCGAAATTGTTCAGGGTATCGTTGATCGCACGAAGCCGGAGCTGATTATTGCTATTGACGCTCTCGCATCACGTTCACTGGAGCGCGTCAATACGACCATCCAGGTGGCGGATATTGGGATTCATCCAGGCTCAGGTATTGGTAACAAGCGGCGTGGCATCACCAAGGATATTATGGGTGTCCCGTGTATTGCCATCGGCGTTCCAACCGTATGCTACGCTTCCACCATCGTGAATAACGTAATTGAGCTGATGAAAACACATTTTGCCAAGGAAAAGGCTTCTACGAAAGCGATATTGGGGATGCTGGATGATATTTCAGAGCCTGAGAGACTGGGATTGGTGAGAGAGGTACTTCAGCCGCTGGGACATGATCTGATTGTGACCCCCAAGGAGATTGATGAATTTATAGAAGATATTGCGAATATTATTGCAACCGGATTGAACGCCGCCCTGCATGAAGCCGTCGATCCCGGCAATGTCGCCGCTTATACACATTAATGAGGGCTAGCAAAAGCATATTTCATACACAAAATTCTCTATCTAGCAGGCATCCTATCTCTTGTAATAAGGGGTGGGATTTACCTGCGGGTGGAGATTTTTTGTGTTCTAGCAGTTGTTCTCCGTTCATAGAGTTGAAGTATAAGAGATTTCCGCTACTGACTGGAACCTATAGGGTTCTGAACATAGAGCGGGCTTCGACGGGACGAAGGAGGACAAGACCCACATGAAAAAAATTCAAACCTGGAACGTCGGAAGATGGAGAAGAAAGGGCCTTGAAATTTTGGCTATGGGACATACGCTTGTGCTGCTTATTATGGGCTCGGCGCTTTTATTTGTTGTATTGGGACTGGGAGGACTGGCGGAAAATCGTTTGCAAACGTCTCCGGTGTCTTCGATGAAAGGATTTGCAGGCTCGGTTTCCAGCGGTTTTTTTGCGGATATGCTCGGCCTGGAAGTACCTCATTTGGCACAGAAGAAGCAACAATCTTCGTTGTCGGGTGAACAATGGTCGCCTTTTGTTTTCCAAATGCTCACAGGTATTAATCCACAGGACCCCAAAAGTCTCATAGCTCGCGAAATTCCTGGGATGTCTGCGGGTACGCCTGTCTTGCTGCGCAAGGGCTCAGGGAACAACAAGGTGGAGGCGCCTACGGATTACCAGCCTGATCAGGGAACGACGGATGCTCCTGGCGGCCCCGATGCTTCTACCAATCCATCGAACAATGGCTCTACAACGCCAGATCTTCCGACAACGCCAGAAACGGACCCTGCGCAAGAGGATGATCCGAGTGATACAGCAGTCAAAGGTGCCAAACGTATATTAATCTACCATTCTCATCCGAGAGAGGCATACAACCCTTTGCTCAGTAAAACCAGCTCCAATCCTAATTCTGGCTCTAAATCAGCCAATGTGTCGAGAGTAGGGGGTTTTGTAAAAAAGAGATTGGAGAAGCAAGGGATATCTACTTTGCATGTGAACAAGGACTATGCCAAAATCGTTCAAAATTACAATTGGAATTATTCCTATAAATATTCGCGTGAAGCGGTCAAGGAAGCTTTGGCTGGAAATAAAAGCTTAACCTATCTGCTTGATATCCACAGAGATTCTCAACGTCACGGCAAAACGACAGCAACAATAAACGGACTTTCTTATGCCAAGGTGTATTTTATTATCGGCCATGACAACAAAAACTGGCGCAAGAATGAAGCTTTCGCCGCTCGTATTCATGAGAAGCTGGAAAAGTCGTATCACGGCGTTTCCCGTGGGATATGGGGAAAGGATGGCGGTAAAGGCAACAACGGTGAGTACAATCAGAGCTTGTCCTCCCATAGCATTTTGATCGAAATTGGCGGGATTGATAATACCGAGGAAGAATTGAAACGTACCTCTGACGTTCTGGCGGATATGATCGGTGAGGTGTACTGGGAGGATCAGAAAGCACAGAAAGCGGGTACTAACGTATCCGATGCGAAAAAGAGCAACGATGGCAATTAATTGAGGCGTAGTAAAGGAGGAAATGCAATGTCCGGACATTTTCGTAAAAAAGCGCTTGGATTTGTACTTCTGATGGGGGCGGGAGTTCTGCTCGGCATGCAGCTGGCAGGCTCTGGCTTGCGCTCTGTGTATGGGCCGGAGTGGGCTGGGGACCCGGTTCAAAGCGGGGTTCAGCAGAAAGTCGGATATGAGCAAACGGTTATTGAAGACACACCGGCAGCGGATGTTCGTACTTATACCCGCACGTATAACGGAAATGGCAACGTCGTAATGGAGTCGGGAACGGGAACTGTTGCGAGCGAAGCTAATGCCAATTCACAGAACCTGGAGACACCGCGTGAACTGTTGGCGGTCAAGGCAGAGCAAACCTCGGTGGATACCATGGCAGACAAAACGGCCGGACTGCTGCAAAACCTGTCAAGACAGGGTATTCGCTGGGTTGTGTCTGTTTTTGACGGAGTAACGGAATAGAAATATTGCTGACCCCCTATACAACTGCTATAATAAGCTGATTGACACTAGGCATTGTGTGGGGGTAAGGCATGACTGACATTTTGGCAAGACAACGTAAAATTCGGAACTTTAGTATCATTGCACATATAGACCACGGTAAATCCACGCTGGCTGACCGGATTTTGGAATACACCGGTGCACTGACATCCCGTGAAATGCAGGAGCAAGTGCTTGATCAGATGGATCTGGAACGGGAGCGCGGGATTACAATCAAGCTCCAGGCAGTGCGACTCACTTATAAGGCCGATGACGGCGAAGAGTACATTTTGAATCTGATTGATACACCGGGGCACGTCGATTTTACGTATGAGGTTTCCCGAAGCTTGGCGGCCTGCGAAGGTGCCTTGCTGGTTGTAGACGCGGCACAGGGCATTGAAGCACAGACGTTGGCTAACGTATATTTGGCGTTGGACAACAATTTGGAGATTCTGCCGGTGCTTAACAAAATTGATTTGCCAAGTGCCGATCCTGAACGGGTGAAGCAGGAAATCGAGGATGTTATCGGCTTGGATACGAGCGAGACTGTACACGCATCGGCCAAAGCTGGAATCGGTATCAAGGAAATTTTGGAACAGGTGGTCAGAAGCGTACCTGCTCCGCAAGGAAATCCGAATAATCCGCTGAAGGCGCTTATTTTCGATTCGCATTATGATCCATATAAAGGCGTTATCGTGTATGTTCGCGTCGTGGATGGCAGCATCAAGGCTGGTTCTAAAATTAAAATGATGGCGACCGATAAAACGTTTGAGGTTATCGAGGTAGGAGCCTTCATGCCACGTATGAGCATCGTGGACGAGCTGAACATCGGTGATGTTGGTTTTATCGTTGCCGGGATCAAGCATGTGGGCGATACGCGTGTCGGGGATACGGTGACGGATGCCAAAAATCCAACAACAGAACCGATGCCGGGCTATCGGAAAATTAATCCGATGGTATATTGCGGGCTGTATCCGATCGAAACATCCGAGTATAACGATCTGCGTGAGGCGCTCGAAAAGCTGCAACTGAACGATGCTTCGCTCAGCTTTGAGCCGGAAACATCAAGCGCGTTGGGCTTCGGATTCCGTTGTGGTTTCCTCGGTCTGCTTCATATGGACGTTATTCAGGAACGGATTGAACGCGAATTTAACATCCCGCTGATTACGACAGCGCCGAGTGTTATTTACCGCATTAAGCTGACGAATGGCGAAACGATCCAGATCGATAACCCGTCGAATTACCCGGAAGTCGGACGAATTGAGCATGTGGAGGAGCCTTACGTAAGAGCAGGCATTATCGTGCCTAATGATTACGTAGGTACAGTTATGGAGCTTTGCCAGACCAAGCGCGGTGAGTATGTGACCATGGAGTATCTGGATACGACACGGGTAACGATTACGTACCAGATTCCACTGTCCGAAATCGTGTACGATTTCTTTGACCAGCTTAAATCCAGCACCAAGGGCTACGCCTCCTTCGATTACGAAATTTCAGGCTATCGCCAGTCTAATTTGGTGAAAATGGATATTATGTTAAACGGCGAACAGGTTGATGCGTTATCGTTCATCGTCCACAGAGATCGCGCTTACCATCGCGGACGTATTATTTGCGAGAAGCTGCGTGAGCTGATCCCACGCCAAATGTTCGAGGTGCCCATTCAGGCATCTGTCGGTACGAAGGTTGTAGCACGTGAAACCGTTAAGGCAATGCGTAAAAACGTCCTGGCCAAATGCTACGGCGGCGATATTTCCCGTAAACGGAAGCTGCTTGAAAAGCAAAAAGAGGGCAAGAAGCGCATGAAGCAAGTGGGTAACGTAGAAGTACCACAGGAAGCATTTATGGCAGTACTGAAAATAGATGAGTAAAGCTGCTTGAAACAAGCAGCACCGTATTCAATTAGGTACATCACAAAACGTGAGTATGGATTGAATACGAATAAGTATCAACAGTATGACCCCGTAGTAACTGAGGTACACACTCTGTAATGTACCTCAAGATACTGCGGTCCGCTTGTTCCCAAGCTTTATTCGTCCATTCTTTCATGTGGCCATTTGCCGTGCATGAAGAATGGACGTTCTTTATTTGAGCAAGCTATTCAAGATGGAGTGAAAGAATGATCCATACACGGAGCGATCTTCCACCTCAACCGCCCTTTTTTCACCTCACCTCAACACTGACAAGGAGGATCGGTATGACCGCATCCATACACAAACATGAACATTCATCCGCGCCTCAAGCGGTTTATCTGCATATACCTTTTTGCACGAACAAATGCTTTTACTGTGACTTTAACTCTTACGTGCTCAAGGATCAGCCTGTTATGGAATACCTGTATGCACTGGAACGGGAGATGGAGCATACAGTTCGTCTTCACCCGCCAGGTGAAATTAAAACTATTTTTGTCGGGGGTGGAACACCAACAACGCTGAATCCGAAGGAAATGGAATATTTCCTGAAAAGCGTCCGTACCTACTTCCCGAACTGGTCGGAAGATATTGAGTTTTCCATGGAAGCCAATCCGGGCACAACTGATTTTGAGAAGCTCACCGTGATGAAAGAAGGCGGTGTAAATCGGCTGAGCTTCGGCGTACAGGCTTTTCAAAACGAGCTACTTACGGGTATTGGTCGAATTCATAATACAGATGATGTTTATCGTAGTTTGGAAAATGCACGCAAGGTCGGATTGGATAATCTGTCGATTGACCTGATGTTTGGTTTACCGAATCAGACCGTAGAAATGCTGCATGAAAGTGTCAGCCGGGCGCTGGAGTTGGGACTTCCTCATTACTCCATCTACAGCTTGAAGGTCGAAGAAAATACGCTATTCCATACGCTGTACCAGAAAAATCAGCTTCCGCTTCCTCATGAGGACGACGAACTGGAAATGTATTTGCTCCTGATGCGTCGCATGAAAGAGGCTGGCTATGAGCAGTACGAGATCAGCAATTTCGCGAAACCAGGTCTGGGGAGTAAACACAATATGACCTACTGGCGTAATGAGGACTATTATGGTCTCGGCGCAGGGGCGCACGGATATGTTGGCAGAGAGCGCCATATGAACATTAAGGGCATTAATCCTTATGTGGAGGCTACCCGTAACGGACTGCCGCGTCTGGATAGCTTTGAGGTGCCAGCGGCCGAAGCGATGGAGGATTTTCTCATGGTCGGTTTGAGAATGCTGGAAGGTGTCTCGAAGTCCCGCTTTGAGGCTCAATTCGGTCAGTCACTGGAGGATACATTTACGGCCCCTCTCGGAAAAATGCTGAATGCGGGATTGATCGAGCTGGTCGAGGACGGTTATCGTCTGAGCGAACGCGGTATTTTGTTCGGAAATGATGTATTTGCGGAGTTCATCGGTTCCATTACCGTAAATTCATAAGTCGTAGCTTCAAACGGTACATTTGCACACTGTAAGCGGGGATGTTCATTTTATAACACAATTCTGTCACGGCAGGGTAAATGAAGTATTGCGATTCTATGCGCAATGTTGTATATTTATTCATTATATGCGGCAAGCGGCAGGAGGAGAGCAAGATGGCTTCAGTGTGTAAAGATGTATTGTGCAGAAGTGCGGTTCCTGAGGATGTGGAGCCTTTATACCAAATGATTAGCGGCTATGCGGAGCGGGGAATTATGCTTCCACGTTCAAGGGAAGTGCTTATGCGCCAACTGGAGCTGTTTATTGTGGCAGAAGTGGACGGCGAAGTCGTCGGTTGTGGTTCTTTATGCAAACTGGGTGATGATTTGGTAGAGATTCGCTCACTTGGTATTTCTGAGGGACATAAAGGCATGGGCATCGGCTCCAAGCTTGTAGAGGGCCTTATTATAGAAGCACGGCGGCAGCGTATCCCTAAAATTATGGCTTTGACCTACGAGGTCTCCTTTTTTATAAAAAACGGGTTTGATGTGGTAAACAAAGAGATTTTCCCTGAGAAGGTATGGACTGATTGCATTAACTGTAGTAAACAAAACAATTGTGATGAAATTGCGGTGTTGAAAATGCTGAACTGACCTGAGAATGATCAGGTCAGTTCGTTTTTTATTGGATCGAGATTGTATCTGCTCGTGGTAGATATAAGCTGTAATTGCTTGTCTCATTTTTGGGAATTTTCAAGATACCGCCACATCAGCTTGTGATGAGGGTCAAGTTTTGCTGGTATATCTTCAAGTGTCCTTATTGTATCTTCATCACTTTCATTATTATAAAGGTGAAATGAACCATCCAGAGGAATATCGTGTCTGTATTTATACAAGGCTACCACATATTTTTCTTTCGCTCCCGTTCGGTAGGTATTAAAGGAGGGTTTCTCCAAATCGGCTGGGAGTGATTGACCATAGTCGTTAATTGCTGCAATACTATCGTTTATTTGCTGGGGGATACTTGGGCTGAACTCTTGTGGATACAAGGAAACAGTAATTCTTAGGGTAAGTAGGACTACGACCAATAAAAAAATAATGTAAAACACGCTATAAAATTTGCGGATCAAAAAAACGGTCAAACCAATAAGGGCAGCGTTAATCATAAAAATAAACGGTAGCATAATAACTCTTCCCAACCCCGTGTATGGAAACAACTCAATCAAAAGGTAAAACATACAGAGAGTAGGCAAGAGCGCAATCAGTGCATTGATAAAGCTGCGACGATTTGTTCTCAACCAGCTTCCTCCTTATTTTACAGTAGAGCTCAATATATTATAGAGAATAAGAAGCGAATTTTCTATATTTTTCTTGAAAGATTTATAAAAACGGTTTTGTTGTCCTCAGTGATGAAATCATGGTATTGAAAATACGGATCTGACTTGACAATGATCAGGTCGGTTTGGTATTTTTGTATTATCAGTTAGCACTCATCGCGAACGAGTGCTAATGATTCCATTGAACGATCATGCTATTATGGATAAACAAAAGGGGGGATTCGCTTGTTAACCGAACGTCAGAGACTCATTTTGAATGCGATTATTGATGACTACATTCGTTCGGCTGAGCCAGTGGGTTCCCGCAGCATATCCAAAAGGCAGGATGTCGGATTTAGCCCCGCCACGATCCGTAATGAAATGTCGGATTTGGAGGAACAGGGCTATCTGGAGCAACCCCATACTTCTGCGGGACGCATCCCGTCTCATAAAGGCTACCGCTATTATGTGGACCATTTGGTACCACTGGATACGCTGAAGCCTATGGAAACGCGGGAACTAAAAGCCTTTTACGCCGAAAAGCTGAATGCAATGGAACAAGTAATCCAGCATGCATCTGGTATTTTGTCCCATATGACCAATTATACTTCCATCCTGCTTGGGCCGGAGGTTTTTCATACTTCATTGCGTCATTTTCAGCTATTGCCACTCAACGAAACGACGGCTGTAGCGATTATCGTGACCAATACCGGTCAGGTGGAGAACAAGACAGTGGATATTCCGCCGGGAATTTCGATTTCTGAGATGGAGAAGGTCGTGAATTTGCTGAACAGTAAGCTGGTCGGCGTGCCGATTTATCAGCTGAAATCACGTCTTTACACTGCGCTTGGTCAGGAAATGGAGAAGCATGTATCTCATTTTGAGGACGCTATGAAAGTACTGGATAAAGCACTGGATAATGAATCGGATCAGCGCTTGTATTTGAGCGGTGCGACGAACATGCTAAACCAGCCTGAATTTAAGGACGTTGAAAAGGTCAAACATATTCTCGATCTGCTGGAGGAAACACCGACGCTGCTTAAGCTGATGACGCCTGTCGCCGGAGCGCCCGAAATTCAAGTCCGCATCGGTACAGAAAATGATCATGAGGCGTTTGCCAATTGTAGCCTGATCACCGCGACATATGCGGTAGATGGCGAAGCGTTGGGCACAATAGGTATACTGGGCCCGACACGGATGGAGTATGCGAGAGTTATCAATATTTTGGGCATCCTGTCTAAGGATTTGACCGCAATGCTTACGCAGCGGTTTAAATAAAATAAGACTGCACATGTTGCGGTTCTACATGTTCCGCGCCGGGATACGGTATGTATTCTGCGCGGGTGCATTGCTGCGTGTTTTTGCAAAGTAACAGCAACTTGAAATGAAGTGCAGCAAACAAGTTTGAATACAAATATGAATGTAATGGTAGTTATGACTTGAAGGAGGTGAAACATTTTGAAGGAAGAACAAGCGTTCCAAGAAGAAAAACAACAAAATGTAAGCACAGAGGAAGCCACTGAGACGAGCCAGCAGGAAGAGCCGGTGAACGAAGCGGCAGCACTGGAAGCCCAAGAGAGTGATACAGAGCTGGCTAAGCTTCGCGTGGAGGCGGAAGAGCACCAACAGCGGTTTTTACGCGCACAGGCGGATTTCGATAATTTTCGTCGTCGTACGCTGAAAGAGAAAGAGGACCTTGCCAAATATGCATCTATGAAGCTGGTTACCGAATTGGTACCTGTTCTGGATAACTTCGAGCGTGCGCTGGCAACAGCACCGCAAGGAGAGGCTGAGTCATTCACCAAAGGTGTGGAGATGATCTTCCGTCAGTTTGAGAGCGTGCTTCAGGCTGAGGGAGTAACGGCCATGAATGCGGTGGGTCAACCGTTTAACCCTGATTTCCATCAGGCCATTATGCAGGTGGAAATCGAAGAGCATGAGGAAGGCATCGTCGTTGAAGAGGTGCAAAAAGGATACATGCTGAAGGACAAGGTGCTTCGTCCGGCTATGGTAAAAGTGAGCATGTAGCTTTTTTAATATACATTAGCAACACATCTTTGGTTTTAACTATTTCGGCCTGAGGGCCTCGTATATACAGAAGGAGGAATTGTCTGATGAGTAAAGTAATCGGTATTGACTTAGGTACAACCAACTCTTGTGTGGCTGTTATGGAGGGCGGCGAAGCCGTTGTAATTCCAAATCCGGAAGGCGCACGCACAACCCCTTCGGTTGTTGGTTTCAAAAAGGATGGAGAACGTACTGTAGGTGAAACAGCAAAACGCCAAGCGATCACAAACCCGGATCGTACAATTATGTCCATCAAGCGTCACATGGGTACAAACTATAAAGAAAACATTGACGGCAAGGAATACTCCGCACAAGAAATTTCTGCTATGATTTTGCAAAAGCTGAAATCCGATGCTGAAGCTTACCTGGGACAAACGGTAACTCAAGCCGTTATCACGGTTCCAGCTTACTTCAATGACAGCCAACGTCAAGCAACCAAGGATGCAGGTAAAATCGCGGGTCTGGAAGTGCTGCGTATTGTCAACGAGCCAACAGCAGCTGCACTGGCATACGGTATGGAAAAATCCGAAGACCAAACAATTCTTGTTTATGACCTGGGTGGCGGTACATTCGACGTATCCATTCTGGAACTGGGCGACGGTTTCTTCGAAGTTAAAGCGACAAGCGGCGACAACAAGCTGGGCGGCGATGACTTCGACCAAGTGATTATTGATTACCTCGTAACGGAGTTCAAAAAAGATCAAGGTATCGACCTGAGCAAGGATAAAGCAGCTGTACAACGTTTGAAGGATGCGGCGGAAAAAGCGAAAAAAGAGCTGTCCGGCATACTGACAACGACGATTTCCCTGCCGTTCATTACGGTAGCTGACGGCGTTCCACAGCATTTGGAGTTGAACCTGACTCGTGCGAAATTTGAGGAATTGTCTGAAGGTCTGGTAGAACGTACTTTGGGACCTACTCGTCAAGCGATGAAAGATTCAGGCATGAGTGCCAGCGACATCGACAAAATCGTTCTGGTCGGCGGTTCCACACGTATTCCGGCTGTACAGGAAGCCATTAAGAAACTGACAGGCAAAGACCCTCATAAAGGCGTAAACCCTGATGAAGTGGTAGCTTTGGGTGCCGCAGTTCAAGCAGGCGTACTGACAGGTGATGTGAAAGACGTCGTTCTCCTCGACGTAACTCCACTGTCCCTCGGTATTGAAACCGCAGGTGGCGTATTCACTAAAATGATCGAGCGTAACACGACAATCCCTACGAGCAAATCGCAGGTGTTCTCGACGTATGCCGACAACCAGCCTAGCGTGGAAATCCACGTATTGCAGGGTGAACGTGAAATGGCAGCAGGCAACAAAACGCTGGGCCGTTTCCAACTGGGAGATATTCCTCCAGCACCACGCGGTGTACCGCAAATCGAGGTTACCTTTGATCTGGATGCCAACGGTATCGTGAACGTATCCGCTACAGATAAAGGTACAGGCAAGAGCCAAAAAATTACGATCACATCCTCCAGCGGCTTGAGCGACGAGGAAGTAGAACGTATGATGAAAGACGCTGAGCTGCATGCGGAAGAAGATAAAAAACGCAAAGATCTGGTAGAAGCGAAAAATTCTGCGGACCAACTGATTTACTCCGTAGACAAAACGATCAAGGATCTGGGCGAAAAAGCGGATGCAGGCGAAGTCGAAAAAGCGAATGCAGCTAAAGAAAATCTGCAAAAAACGCTGGAAACTGACAACCTGGAAGACATCAAAAAGGCTACTGAAGAGCTGACTGAGATCGTTCAGCAGTTGTCCGTGAAGCTGTATGAGCAAGCTGCTCAAGAAGCACAGGCTCAACAAGCTCAAGACGGCGCAGCAGACAGCAAAGGCCGCGATAATGTGGTTGACGCGGACTATGAAGTTGTTGACGAAGACAAGAAGAAAGACTAAGCTACGGATCGGGTAGTGGTAGTAGCATTACGGTACACCGGTGCGTTATAATATACTGAATGAAAAGAAGCAGCGTAGCTGCCTTGATAAATAACGATTAGCCGAAGGGTATCAGTTATTTTCAGAATAAATAAGCATATTACGGATTGTACTGCCTTGAAATGATGGGAAGGTCAAAGCCGGGTCATCCCGTGCCTTTGACTTTCCTTTTATATGTAGTGCAGACACGTTGTAGGCATGGGGGTGGAACATTGGCTGATAAGCGCGATTATTATGAGGTGCTGGGCGTCGCGAAGGGCGCTTCGGATGAAGATGTTAAAAAGGCTTACCGTAAGCTGGCGCGTCAGTATCATCCGGACGTGAACAAGGCTGCGGACGCGGAAACCAAATTTAAAGAAGTGAAAGAGGCTTATGACATTCTCAGTGATGGTCAGAAGCGGGCAAGATATGATCAATATGGTCATGTAGACCCGAATCAGGGCATGGGAGGCGGCTTCGGTGGTGGAGCCGACTTTGGTGGCGGATTTGGCGATATTTTTGATATGTTTTTTGGTGGTGGCGGTAACGGTCGTCGTGATCCGAATGCACCGCAGCGTGGCAATGATCTTCAATATACGATGACGATCGAATTCAAGGAAGCCGTATTCGGCAAGGAAACCGACATTAACATTGAGCGGACGGAAACGTGCGATACGTGTCACGGTACGGGAGCCAAAAAGGGTACTCAACCACAAACCTGTTCCGTCTGCCACGGTAGCGGACAAGAAGAAGTGGTACAGAATACACCGTTTGGCCGAATGGTTAACCGTCGCGCCTGCTCGAACTGTGGCGGTTCTGGTAAAATCATTAAAGAGAAATGTACCACTTGTAGCGGTTCTGGCCGTGTGCGCAAGCAGCGTAAAATTCATATCCGCATTCCGGCGGGTGTGGATGACGGCGCGCAAATGCGTATCAATGGTGAAGGCGAAGGCGGTGTCAACGGAGGACCGGCAGGTGATCTGTATGTCGTTTTCCGTGTGAAGTCGCATGACTTCTTTGAGCGTGAGGGAGACGACATTTACTGTGAAATTCCGCTGACGTTTTCGCAGGCAGCGTTGGGAGATGAAGTCGAAATTCCGACGCTGACCGAGAAAGTGAAGCTGAAAGTTCCAGCTGGTACACAAACAGGAACATACTTCCGTCTTAAGGGCAAGGGTGTACCAAAACTTCGTGGCGTAGGTCAGGGTGACCAGCACATTAAGGTGGTTGTGGTAACGCCTAGCAAGCTGAGTGAGGAACAGAAGGAATTGCTGCGTCAGTTCTCTTCGCTTAGTGGTGAGCAGACACATGAGAATGAGCAATCCTTTTTTGACCGTGTGAAGCGCGCCTTCCGAGGCGACTAAGCCAGGGTAGACTCGCGGAGCATCAACCATGAATCGGAGGGAACTGTTCCGCCATTGCGGAGTAGTTCCCTTTTTTTATGCAAATTCACGTAAACACATACATAACCATTTTTGTATAAACATATGGACTATTTAGCTTTAAACATGATGCATGAAAGGGTGAGTTCTATCAAAGAGTCACAGCCTAGGCAGCGTCGGGGGAAGTCGCTATTCAAGCTCAGAGGGCTGATTACGTTGCTGGTTTGTCTGGTTATGGCGCTGGTGCTCCTGCCTGTAACTTTGTTATTTGCCGAGAGAGTTGAGCATGAAACCGAAATGGGACTGGAGGAAAAAGCGATGTCCATCGCACGTACACTTTCCCATACGCCGCTTGTTATTAAGCATTTGCAGCAGTCTGATTCGTCTTCCTCCATGCAGAAGTATGTGCAGAAGGTTTCATCTGCTAATCATGTTCAGTTTATCGTAGTTATGGATATGAAGGGCATTCGCAAAACACACCCGGATCCCAGGATGATCGGCAAAGCCTTTGCTGGTGGAGATGAATACACTGCACTTCATGGTCATGAGAGTGTATCTGTTGCGAAGGGAACATTGGGCTTGTCCATGCGCGCTTTTTCTCCCGTATTCAGCTCGACGGGGAAGCAGCTGGGAGCGATTGTCGTCGGTATATCCATGCAAGATGTACTGAGGGCTCAGGGAGGCAATTACCGCCTTATTGCTATCGCCATTGGCGTAGGAATGTTAATCGGTGCCGGAGGGGCTGTTGTGCTGGCCCGTAAAATCAAAAATATGCTGTTTGGTCTGGAGCCACCGGAAATCGCACGTTTGCTGGAGGAACGCAACGCTATGCTGCAATCCATTAAGGAAGGCGTCATTGCGGTGGATGAATCCGGACGTGTTATGTTAATGAATGCGGAAGCGATTCGCCTGCTCAGGCAAGCGGGAATTGAGGATATCTCGTCTTCAGGGCAGGAGATTAACGCTTATTTGTCCGCTTTTCGATTACAAGAGGTTTTGGCGGCAGGCACTCCACGAATGGATGAGGACATGGAACTGGGGGGAATAACCTTGCTCACCACCAGTGTTCCGATCCGGGTCAAAGGGGGAATTGTGGGTGCAATTGTAACTTTTCGGGATAAAACGGAGGTAAACCAGCTTGCCGAACGTTTAACTGGAGTGTCCCTGTATACGGAGGCGCTGCGTGCACAGGCTCACGAATTTATGAACAAGCTGCATGTCATTATGGGGATGGTACACTTACGAATGTACGATAAACTGGAGCATTACATCTTGGATGCCGTTGAGCATCACCAAGTGGAGATTGGCTCGATTACCCGGCAGATAAGGGACCCAGTGATGGCGGGCTTTGTTTTGGGGAAATTAAGCCGGGCCAGAGAGGTGGGTGTGAGCTTCGAATTGACTCCGGGCAGCTATTTGCCTGAATCTGCTTGCACCCAAACCATTCATGAACTGATAACCATTCTGGGGAATCTGTTTGATAATGCTGTGGAGGCAATGGAATCTTTGGAGCACAAGCGGATTATCTTGACGCTTTATTATGAGGAAAATCAGAAGAACGGCTGTCTGACATGTGTAATAAGTGATAATGGACCTGGTGTACCGGAACCTCTCGTAGAGGCAATATTTGAAAAGGGATTTTCGACCAAGGGAGAGTCACGGGGAATGGGGCTTTATCTGGTAACGCAAAGTGTGAAAAGATTAAAAGGAACCATAAAGCTGATTCCGGCTGAGCAAGGGTGCTGTTTTCAGATTAAGATTCCATACACCATAATGGGGAATGATGAACATGATTAATGTCTTAATTGTAGAAGATGATCCGATGGTTGCCGAGTTTAACCGCAAATATACGGAGCAGGTGGAGGGCTTTCGATGTGGAGGCTGGGCTACTTCCGTGGAAGATGCCAAGGAATTTCTGGAAGAACAAGCAATTGATCTGATTTTGCTGGATGTGTATATGCAGAAAAGCAATGGACTTGATTTGCTGGCTTTTATTCGTGAGACAGGAATCAATGTGGATGTCATCGTGATTTCGGCTGCAAGCGATATGAACAGTATCAAAAAAGCGATGAATTTCGGCGCGGTGGATTATTTGATTAAGCCGTTTCACTTTAACCGTTTTCTGGAGGCGCTCACGGGTTATCGGGAGCATGTTAGTATCGTGCGTGAGCGTAGCTTGCTTTCGCAGGAGGAGTTGGATCGGCTGCTTTATCATAAAAGCTCGACTAAAGAGCTGGCCCGGCTACCCAAAGGAGTAACCAAATCCACGCTGGCCATGATATGGAACTGTATCCGGCAGCATGAAGCGATGCTATTTTCCACCGAGGATATTGCGGAGGGTGCAGGGATATCCAGAGTATCTATGCGGAAGTATCTTGCTTTTTTGACGGAAATTGAGGCACTTGCCATGGAAACCATATACGGCACCATTGGACGACCTGTTTATCAGTATCGAATTTTACCGCAGGCAGAGGAAATCATGGGCGGTTATATTTAAGCTCTCTTTTTGATTACTTTAATTACAAAAGTGAATGATTAGTTCTAAAACCAAATAAAGCGTTTTCCGAGGTGTAGAATGGAAGCATGGTCATCATTCTTCACTACAAGGAGGGAGCTTTATGGAAAATGCTACAAACCAGCCGGTCATTCAAAAGTGGCAAAAAGGGCGTAAAAATCCTGCAGACGGCATCAGGATGCTGGGCAGGATAAAAGTGGGGGTTATTCCGCTTCCGCTTTACGTCGTGATTGCGTTGATTGTATACGCAGCTGCGATTACACAGAGACTTCCGAACGATCTGCTGGGCGGGTTTGCTGTTATTATGATTTTAGGCATATTGCTCAGTGATCTGGGGGCAAAAACTCCGCTGCTCAAGCATATTGGTGGTCCGGCCATTCTGTCACTCATGGTTCCATCGTTGATGGTATTTTGGAACATGTTTCCTCCATCTGCGATGGGGGCTGTACACATGCTGATGAAAACCTCGAATTTTCTTTATTTTTATATCGCTTGTCTGGTCACCGGAAGTATTCTGGGTATGGATCGGAAGATGCTGATGAATGGAATTGTCAAAATTTTTGCCCCCATTATAATAGGCTCTATTGCAGCGGTAGCAGTAGGTATGGTAGTGGGTATGGCTTTTGGCTACAGCGCCTATCATACGTTTTTTTACATCATTATTCCGATTATCTCCGGCGGGATTGGAGAAGGGATTCTACCATTATCCATTTCGTATGGATTGGTGCTGGGCAAGGATTCAGCGGTATTCGTATCCCAGTTTATCCCGGCCGCAATCATTGGTAATATTGTTGCCATCATAGGTGCGGGTATTTTGAAAAAAATGGCAGATAAAAATCCTCATACTTCTGGTAACGGGAAGTTGTTGAAACTTGATAAAGAAGGGGGAAAATTATCTCCGGCGAGTCTGGAACAACCTGTTTCGTTTCCATTGATGGGTGGGGGGTTGCTGCTAGCCTGTACTTTCTTTATTGTAGGTAAACTGCTGGAGCCGTATCTTCATATTCCTGGCCCGATTCTGATGATTCTGGCTGCGGCCTTAATGAAGTGTATTCAAGCGATGCCGGCCCAGATAGAGCAGGGAGCTTTTCATTTGTACAAATGTATTGCGGCAAGTCTGACATGGCCGTTGATGGTGGGATTGGGTATTTTGTATGTGCCTTTGGATAGCGTGGTCGGAATTCTGACAATTCCTTATGCCATAACCTGTGCATCCGTTGTGGTTGCATTGATTGTTGCTGGATACTTCACAGGAAAATGGATTAACATGTACCCGGTGGAAGCTGCGTTGGTGACCAGTTGTCGTGGCGGATTGGGCGGTACGGGGGATGTAGCGATCCTGTCTGCATCGAATCGTATGGAGTTGATGCCTTTTGCGCAAATAGCAACACGCATTGGCGGGGCAGCCACAGTCATTTTAGCAACCTTGTTACTCAATTTATGGAGCTGAAAGTCTATACCAAAGCCTGATAATCTATAACAAATGTACAGAAAAAAATACAGACATGAAGGGATGGAGAGAAGCATGAGTAGTTTAACAGAAGAGATCAGACAATTACATGAGGGCGGTAAAATGGAGACCCAACCGAAGCAGCCGATTGCAAGCATGGAGGAGCTATCCAAGATTTATACCCCCGGCGTAGCTGAAATATGTATGGAAATTGCAAATGATCCAGCTAAAGCGTATCAATTAACGATCAAAAAAAATACAGTGGCGGTCGTATCGGACGGAACAGCGGTGCTAGGATTGGGAGATATCGGACCAGAGGCGGCTATGCCTGTGATGGAAGGTAAGGCGGTTCTGTTCAAACAATTTGCAGGTGTAGACGCATTTCCAATCTGCCTTAATACGAAGGACCCTGATGAAATTGTTC
Source organism: Paenibacillus sp. NRS-1782 (assembly GCF_050467685.1). Classification (NCBI taxonomy): domain Bacteria; kingdom Bacillati; phylum Bacillota; class Bacilli; order Caryophanales; family Paenibacillaceae; genus Paenibacillus; species Paenibacillus sp. NRS-1782. The sequence goes on along the minus strand of NZ_JBITPH010000017.1, from coordinate 20,513 downwards.
AAATTGTCAAAATGATTGCCCCTGCCTTTGGTGGTATTAATTTGGAGGATATCTCTTCACCGCGCTGCTTTGAGATTGAGAGACGATTAAAAGAGGAGCTGGACATTCCGGTATTTCATGATGATCAGCATGGTACGGCCGTCGTCGTGTTAGCAGGTCTGGTGAATGCATTGAAGGTATGTGGCAAAAAAATAGAGGATGTCAAAGTCGTATTTGCAGGTATCGGTGCGGCGGGTACGGCTTGCTCTCGGATGTTGCTCAAGGCGGGTGTACGCAATCTGATCGGCGTTGATCGACAGGGAGCCATTCATCGTGGCGTGGAATATAGCAATCCACATTGGACGGAGTATGCGAGCATGACCAATCCGTACAATTTGAGTGGCAGTTTATCCGAGGTGATTATAGGGGCCGATGTGTTCATCGGTCTGTCAGGCCCGGATTTACTGGGTGTGCAGGATATTCAGAGCATGGCTGCTGATTCTATCGTCTTCGCCATGGCGAATCCGAAGCCGGAGATTGACCCAGCCTTAGCAGTCCCTTATGTGCGTGTTCTGGCTACGGGCCGCTCTGATTATCCTAATCAGATTAACAATGTGCTGTGCTTTCCCGGAATTTTTCGGGGGGCGTTGGATTGTCATGCCTCGACAATTAATGAGGAAATGAAGCTGGCTGCCGGGCTTGCTATTGCTGATGCGATCAGTCCTGAGGAGCTAAGTGAAACTTATATCATACCTAATGTGTTTAATCCGAAGGTGGTCTCTAAGGTTCGTGATGCTGTCATTCGCGCTGCGTGGGAGACAGGAGTAGCCAAGGCAGGTAAAGCTCCTGCCGCTGCATTGCACCCGCAAAAGCTATAGTCTTCACAAACTACTTTCCAACCGTTTCAGCATACTAAACTCGGTGTTGTTTGTTCCGTTCAGCCTTTGTGGGGAATATAAATCCGCGCCAATGAGCAGGATATAGCAAAGCGCAACTGTCTATGTTCTTGAACAGGAGGTTGCGCTCAATACCACACAGGGAGTTTTGGGGATGAGTGAAAAAAATATTTTGGCCTATTTCAAAAGCCCCGAGGAAGCACAAGGAGCAGCTAGAAAGCTGGAAGCTCTCCGGGCAGCAGATGTATCTATAGACCGATTTAGCCGCTATCCCCGACAGTCTATGGGCAACGCTGGATTACCTGTATTTGCGGGGCAAATTACCAGCTTGTCCTCACTGACGCAGGGAGTGGAGTTTACGGATGCAACTCCAGCGATACTGGCTGCGGCTGATCCATCTGCCAGCGGCATGAGTGACGGCGGGCAAGGTGGGCCGACAGGCCGCGATATATTGTTAACCGCTGTGGTGGATGAATCCATTCATCATCAGGCGATGTCTATTGTGGAACAAGCGGGTGGTATGCTATGAAAACGTTGGAAGGAGCTGTGACAGATGCCCACAAACAAACGGTTCGATAAAGTGCTGACCAAAACCGAGAAAATCAAGCGTGCACAATCTGCTAAAAATGAGGATGTTGAATTCTCGGCAGAGCAGGCAGATGCTCAAGATTTGGAAGCGATCCGGCGCGGTGAAGTAGCTGATCGTCGTCAAGAGCGCATCATAAACGACAGCGAGTAGAATTCAATAAGACGGGTCATCCCTATCATTAAATATGATTTGTGGGATTGCCCGTCTTATTTGTGTTTCATCCTCTTGTCTATTTAATTATCCGCTATAGGCTGTTGCGCTAAAAACAAGGGGACCGGAGACGAAAGCAGTAGTCGCAGGCGTTTGATTTTCAATAATCAGTTGATAGTTTTGCACGCCCAGAGGTGCAACATCTACCGTTTCGACATTAATGATAATGTTGTCGTCAAACAGATTAGTCTGTAGTCCGTAATAAATTTCCTTGCCAGCTCTCCATATACGTACAAGTGTTCTAATATTGCCCGCACCAACAAAACGCAAGCCTATGGATGCCTTTAATTCTACCCGATTGTTAACAGCTCCAGGAATAGTCGGATCAATAAATACGGAAGCAGTAGCAATCCCTAGTCCGGCTGGAGAAATAGGAACCGGAAGACTAATCCCATTGGTAATAGGTGTGATGACAGCAGCATTATAATCCAAAACGGTTTTGGCCATTATAAGTCACTCCTTCTTAGAATATACTATATTGTATGTACTAGAGTTAAGGAGGCTTGGACTAAAAGAGTGGGCAACATGCACAAGTTCTACAAAACATTTTGCACTTCGATGGTACTATCTTTTTTGAACTCCTATGCATGTATATAGTACAATATAGAGTATGCATGTGAAATGAGGAGGAAATGAAAACCATGTTGTGGCATGAAATTACAATACATACAACCGAAGAAGCCGTCGAAATGATTTCGAATTTTCTGCACGAAGCAGGTGCGGGAGGGGTTTCCATTGAAGAATCCGGTTCGCTGAACAAACCACGCGATACGTCCTACGGACAGTGGTATGATCGGCCCTTGAATGACATTCCTGAAGGACAAGCGACCATCAAGGGTTATTTTGCCGAAGAAGTTGAGATGGACAGCATCCGCTCGCAAATTGAGCCACGCGTCGAAGAATTGAGAACATTCGATATTGACCCTGGCGAGGTTCGGTATGAGCTGAAAACGGTCAATGAGGATGACTGGGCGAATGCCTGGAAGCAATATTTCAAGCCATTGCGTGTGTCGAATCGTCTAACGATCAAACCGACTTGGGAAGCCTATGAGCCTGCCAGTGAAGATGAAAAAATTATTGAGCTGGACCCCGGCATGGCCTTTGGCACCGGAACGCATCCCACCACATCACTTTGTCTGAGAGCGTTGGAGTCTGTGATTAAGGGTGGAGAGGAAGTCATTGATGTGGGCACAGGCTCCGGCATTTTGGCGATTGGAGCCGTGCAACTGGGAGCGAAGCATGTACTGGCTCTGGACCTTGATCCCGTAGCGGTATCCAGTGCGCGGGAAAATACCCATCTGAATGGGTTGGAGGATCGCATTACCATTAAAGAGAGCGATCTGCTGTCCGTGCTGAATGCGAGCGATCCGACGCTGGGTATCCAGTTGCCAGTCAAGCTGGTGGTTGCTAATATTCTGGCGGAAATTATTTTGCTGTTTATTGAGGATGTGTACAAGGCTCTGGAGCCAGGTGGTATTTATATCGCTTCAGGGATTTGGAAGAACAAAGAAGAGGTTGTCGAAAACGCATTGAAGGCGGCGGGCTTCGACATTGCCGAAACGTGCCGGGATGAGGATTGGCTGGCGTTTGTGGCGAGAAAGAGGTAACTATGGATTTTTTACAAAATATTTTTCGTGTGAAGTTAGAGGTTCTTCCTTTTTACTTGCTGGCTCTGATCATTTCTTTTACGGTGCATGAATTTGCGCATGCGTATTATGCCAATAAATTCGGTGACCCTACAGCCAAGCTGCTGGGACGCGTGACTTTAAATCCGGCAGTGCATATTGATCTGATGGGTATGTTGCTGCTGCTGATCGGGGGCTTTGGCTGGGCCAAACCGGTTCCGGTCAATCGCGACAATTTCAGTCGTCCACGTTCTATGGGGATTGTCGTGTCTGCCGCTGGGCCGCTGAGCAATTTGCTGCTTGCCTTTGTGGCTACCCTGATTTATGCGGTGCTGCTTCATTTTCAGGTGCTGCCGAATATCGAGAATCAGCGGGTGGCTCAGGCCATCAACTTGTTTATCAATTCACTGATTAGTTTGAATCTGTTTTTGTTTATTTTTAATTTAATTCCGCTGCCACCGTTGGATGGTTACCGGATTGTGGAGGATGTGGCCCCTACACCGTTGCGCCGCAAACTTCAGCATTTTGAGCAGTGGTCCATCTTTATTTTTCTGTTGATCCTTGTTATCCCGCAGGTGCGGGCGGTGACGATTGAGCCGCTGTATGTGCTATCCCAGACGATTTATGTACAGTTTTTGCAGTTCGCTTTTTACATCATCGGATTATTTGGAGCCTAACGGCTCCTTTTTTGCGGGTATGGACGGTAGTATAACAATTGGAGCAGCAACATACTGGTCATCCGGGCGCAAAAGATGATATGATGGTGCTTGGTGATTTATTCGGATATTGTACAGAACCCAATGGATAACAGTTATTTTCAGAATAGGTGTGAGAGACAATGCAGCGTTATTTTATTCCGGCAGAGCAGTTTCTGGAAGACCATGTGATCGTGGCAGGTGAGGATGCGCGACATATTGCCAAGGTCATGCGCGGTCGTAGCGGTGACAAAATTATAGTCAGCGATGGGGTATCGAGGGAAGCGTTGGCTGCGCTGGATACGATAGAACAGGATCGTGTGACGGCGACGATCGTCGAGCCGCTGGAGATGACCTCCGAACCACATGTGCAGGTCACCATTGCCCAAAGTCTTCCCAAGGGAGACAAGATGGAGACCGTTATGCAAAAATGTACAGAAATCGGAGCAGCGGGGTTTGTACCGTTTTTGTCCGAGCGTACGGTCGTGCAGTATGATGCCAAAAAGGAAGGCAAGCGGCTGGAGCGCTGGCGCAAGATTGTGAAGGAAGCGGCTGAGCAAAGCCACCGTAACCGGATTCCGGAAATTAGCGCGCCGATGACGTGGAAGGAGCTGCTGGCTTCTTTTTCGCAGTATGATTTGATATGCTATTGTTTTGAAAAAGAGCAGGGGCGGCAGCTACGGGACGTGATTCAGCCTTTGGCAGGACAATGGACGTCGATGGACAAGCCACGTGTTCTGCTGGTAGTGGGGCCGGAAGGCGGCTTCAGCGAATCGGAGAGCCTGGAGGCCGAGCAGGCCGGGGCGCAGTCTACGGGGTTGGGAAGACGCATTTTGCGTGCGGAAACCGCAGGTATGGCTGCATTGGCTTGCATTTTATATGAGTCAGGAGAAATGGGAGGGGTTTAATATGCCGTCAGTGGCATTTTACACATTGGGTTGTAAGGTAAACTTTTATGATACAGAAGCGATTTGGCAGCTGTTCAAAAATGAAGGCTATGAGCAGGTAGATTTTGATGAGCAGACAGCTGACGTCTACCTTATTAATACGTGCACCGTTACGAATACCGGCGATAAAAAGAGTCGTCAGATCATTCGCCGTGCGATTCGTCGGAACCCAGATGCCATTGTGGCAGTGACGGGCTGTTACGCCCAGACTTCTCCTGCCGAAATTATGGATATTCCCGGTGTCGATCTTGTGATTGGTACACAGGATCGCGACAAAATTATTCCGTTTGTTCAGGAGATTCAGGAGTCGCGTCAACCTGTGAACGCTGTGCGCAACATTATGAAAACGCGTGTGTTCGAGGAAATGGACGTACCTGATTTTGCTAACCACACACGTGCGTTTTTAAAAATTCAGGACGGCTGCAACAATTTCTGCACCTTCTGCATCATTCCGTGGTCGCGTGGTCTGTCCCGCAGCCGCGATGCCGCAAGCATTATGGCTCAGGCGCGTCAACTGGTTCATGCGGGCTACAAGGAAATTGTGCTCACAGGCATTCATACAGGCGGTTATGGTGACGACATGGACAATTATGATCTGTCCGATCTGCTGTGGGATCTGGAGAAGGTGGAAGGGCTGGCGCGTATCCGTATCAGCTCGATTGAAGCCAGCCAGATAGATGAAAAAATGCTCGATGTGCTGAATCGTTCCACCAAGCTGGTGCGTCATTTTCACATACCGCTTCAGGCGGGAGACGACACTGTGTTGAAACGGATGCGCCGCAAATACACAACAGAAGAGTTTTACAATAAAATGCTTATGATTCGCAAGGCGATGCCGGATGTGGCGATTACGACAGACGTTATTGTTGGCTTTCCTGGGGAAACGGACGAAATGTTCCGCAACGGCTATGAACTGATGAAAAAGATCGGCTTCTCGGAAATGCATGTGTTCCCTTATTCCAAGCGCAGTGGTACGCCTGCGGCGCGTATGGAGGATCAGGTGGATGAGGACGTGAAAAATGCACGTGTGCATGAGCTGATTGAACTGTCAGAGCAAATGCAGTTGGCTTATGCAGAAAAGTTTGTCGGTCAGGTGCTGGAGGTTATTCCGGAAGTTGCGCCGAAAGGGACCGAAGATAGCGGCATGCTTCACGGTTACAGTGACAATTACATTCAACTGGTGTTTGAAGGTAACAAGGATCTGGTTGGCAAGGTGTGCCGCGTGAAGCTGACGAAGGCGGGCGTTAATGAAAGTGAAGGCCAATTGGTCCGTGTTCTGGAGAATGGGTTGCAAACAGCTTTGTAAAAACAAAAAAACCTGAACAGGTATTAGAGATGGCAAACAAGGATTTCGCCTTTCCTTACAGGGAGGACGGAATCCTTGTTGCGCAAGGAAAGGGGATTACAGGATGGCAGCAAAAAAGGAAATTTCCGCCGGAGGTGTTGTGTACCGCAAACAGGGGGAGCAGCTTGAAATTCAACTGATTACCGACCGATACGGCAAGGTCTCCTTGGCTAAAGGTAAAATGGAGCAAGGAGAAACGATCGAACAGACAGCTTTACGTGAAATTCGTGAGGAAACAGGGCTGAACGGACGGATTATCCAGCATGTGGATATGATTGCTTATACGTATCAGCATCCTGAGTTTGGGGAAGTGGACAAGGAAGTCCATTATTTTCTCGTAGAGGCACTGGATGGGGATTTACAGGCACAAATTGAAGAAATCAAAGGTGTCGCGTGGCATATGCCTGAGGAAGCATGGCGGCTCCAGCACCAAGGCGGGTATGACAACAATGATGTCATTTTGAGCAAGGCGCTGTCCATGCTTGGAATTAACGTTTGATGATGTTGGAAGATATGCGATTCTCCAAACGTGTCCATACAGGTAAATAGCAGACTGGCAAGACAAGCAGAGAGCTGATCACGTTAAACAGGGTTTGGGCATGGGCGACCCTGGCTCCAGGCTCAGCAGATATCCAGGCGGCTGCCATTTCCAGCCCAGGGATCAGCGGCATAAACATTAACGCCCCGCCTACGTTCAGCAGTACATGGGACCAGGCCACAAATTTGCCGGATACGCTGCCGCCTACAGCCGCTATGAGAGCCGTCACGCAGGTGCCAACGTTGGAGCCAATGACGATGGCGATACCCACATCGGCTGGCAAAGCTTCCGCAGCCGCAAGGCTGATCGCCATGCCAATAACAGCGGCGCTGCTGTGAACCAGTGCGGTCAGGCAGGCCCCGGCAGCGAAGGCCCACCACATATTGGCCGCAGCGTGGTCCAGAAACCAGCGGAACAGCCCGGCCTGCTCAATCCACGGGCCGACTGTTTGCATCACGCGGATACCCGCAAGGATCAGCGAAAACCCGGCAAAGGCGAGGCTGATATATTGGACAGCCAGCGGACGACTGAGCTGAAGGGAACTGGATGGTGGCCCGGCAGACGCATACTGGCGGCTGGAGCCAGCCTCGCCCCACAAGACCGCGACGCTCCAGCAAAGCAGCGAGCCGCAGAGCAGCGGAACAGCCAGCTTGCCTAGCTGGAGACCCATTAGCTCGGTGGTCAGACAGGTACCAATATTGGTGCCGAGGATAATGCCGAGCGTACGGCCGTAGGTCAACAGCCCGGCGTTGACCAGTCCGATGGTCAGCACCGTGACAGCGGTGCTGCTTTGCAACAGGGCGGTAATGCCTGAGCTGAACAGCATGCCACGCCAAGGGGAAACGGTGGCCCGGTTCAGCCAGCGGGTGAGGAAGGGGCCAGCCAAATGCCGGAGGGCCGCTTCCATCAGCTTCATCCCGCCCAAGAAAATAAGCAGCCCACCGCACAGCGGCAAAATAACGTGTATAAACACAGGCATAGCCCCCTTTCTAAGGTTTTAATTGAATTGCGCTTATATCAGCATTTTGCATAATTTGATTCCCAACGCTTGAAAGAACAATATATAGACGGACTAAACCGTTTCGATCTCTATATTGCCGATTTAAAATCGATTTTGGGATTTATGCAAAATGCTCATGTAACAGCCTATGATTTGTCGAGGACAGCCATGACAAGCATGGCGGGCAGCAGCGGAGCGATTCATTTGAATCTGAAGAAGCGCCAGCGATGGTAAGATCAAATGAATCGCGGAGCCGCGCCCCATCGAACACCACGCTTTTAACACTTTGAGTAATCCAAGAATGGGAGTGAAGGACTTTGCCTTCAGTAATATTGGAACGCAGCCGCAAAAAAAGGCTGGAACACGCGCACCCCTGGGTCTTTAAAAATGAAATATCCAAGGTGGAGGGTGAGCCGGAGGCGGGTGATCTGGTCAATATCGTAAACCATCAGGGCCGTTATTTGGCAACGGGTTACTATAATCCGGCCTCACAAATTACGGTGCGTGTGATGTCCTACGAGCCGCTGGAAGCGATGGATCAAAGCTTTTTTGCCAAACGCTTCCGCGATTGCCTGGAGCACCGCGAACGTTTTGTGACCGGAGGAGACGCGTATCGGCTGGTATACGGCGAGGCTGATTTTTTACCCGGGCTGATTGTAGACCGTTTTGGCGACGTGTTGGTCGTACAATTATTAACGCTCGGTATGGATCGCCGCAGGGAAGAAATCAGGGATGCACTTGTTGAAGTGATTGGCCCTGTTGGTATATATGAGCGCAGCGATGTATCCATCCGCGAGTTGGAAGGACTGGAACAGACCAAAGGGCCTTTATATGGCGACTGCCCGCGTCATGTCGTGGTAACGGAAAATGGTTTGCGTATCAAGGTCGATATTGTAGAGGGCCAGAAGACAGGCTATTTCTTCGACCAGCGTGAGAATCGTGCGGCGATCGCTCCACTGATGACGGGCTGGGGAGGACGTAGCGGAATTACGTTGCAGGAAGTAGCAGCAGAGCAGGGTGACGCTGGCACAGCGGTCATGAAGCCTGTGAACAGAAGCGGCAAGGTTGTGGAGTTCCCATTCTGGGATGGCGCAACTGTGCTGGAGTGCTTCTCACATACGGGAAGCTTTACGCTCAATGCCTGCAAATACGGTGCGAAAAAAGTAACCTGTCTTGATATTTCCGAGCACGCGATAGAAAGCGCACGGGATAATGTCAAGCTGAACGGTTTTGAGGAACGTGTCGAGTTTGTCGTGGACGATGCTTTCCAATATTTGCGTAATCAGGTTAAAGGCGTAGAGGAACGCACTACGCGAGCCGGGGGAAAAGGAGATACTTCCAAGCCGCTCACAGCAGGGGGCGGACGTACCTTTGATGTAGTGATTCTTGATCCGCCAGCCTTTGCGAAAACAAAGAATGCGGTCAAAGGAGCTACGCGTGGATATAAGGATATTAATCTGCACGGGATGAAGCTGGTCAATGAGGGCGGCTATTTAGTGACTGCAAGCTGCTCATTCCATATGCGGCCGGAGCTGTTTCTGGACACGCTTAAGGAAGCGGCGGCAGATGCCGGAAAAATCCTCCGTCTGGTGGATTGGAGAGCGGCTGGCAAGGATCATCCCCAAATTCTGGGCGTAGAGGAAGGCCATTATTTGAAATTCGCTATTTTTGAGGTGCGCAGTCGAACACAACTGTAGAATTTATAGATTGTTAACCGCATATTAAGGTAGCGGATCAAGTAGATTAGGCTCGTTTTATCCATAAATCAGTCCTGTAGAGAAGGCATACAACAAGCCTGCTTGCGGGACTGTTTGTTTTTTGAGGGAGGATAAAATGCTACAAGATGGCAAACGTACGTTCTTTTCTCTCTTGCCTCATATGCTATACTGTTGAATAGAATGTTGTTCGTTGGAAAGGAGGCCGCATCATGTCGGTCCGTTTGTTAATTGGCCGCTCAGGCAGCGGGAAAAGCGCGTTAATCCGTCGCGAAATGACGGCTATGCTACGCAAGGAACCGCTAGGTAAGCCAATGCTGTTACTTGTGCCGGAGCAATCGTCATTTGCTTCAGAGCATGCATTGCTTACAGAAGCCGAAAACGGTATTCAGGGGACGGTGCGCGCACAGGTCATGGGATTTCATCGTCTTGCCTATTTGGTCATGCAGGAAACCGGGGGTTCGGCGCTGGTACCTGTGACGGAGGAAGGCAAGAAGATGCTTTTATATAAAATTATTCGTCGTCGCAAGGATGAACTGAGCTTATTTAAGGATTCGGGAGACCAACTGGGCTTTGTGGATCGGTTAAATACGCTGTTTACAGAGCTGAAGCAGTATGGGAATGATACTCGGTATGTCCCGGAGCAACTGGAGCGAATGAATGCGGCGGGGGAATCCACTCCGATTTTACGCGGCAAGCTCAAGGACATCAGTCTGATCTATGAGGATTTTGAAAGAGAGCTGACGCTTCAATATATTGATGGCGAGGATACGCTGCGTATGCTGGCTGAGCAGATTGCTGAGTCGTCCATTGTACGTGGAGCGGATATTTGGATGGATGGCTACCGCAGATTTACGCCGCATGAATACAAGGTGGTGGAGCAGCTCATGCTGCACGCTTCTTCGTTGACGGTCGCACTGACTTGCAATCGCAGCTACGAGAGGGGACAGCTTCCGCATGAGCTGGATTTGTTTCATCCTTCGGCGGCTACCTATGTAAAGCTTAAAGGGATGGCGGACGAGCTGATGATCGAGACGCAGACACAACTGCTGCGCTCTGATCCGCTTCCGAGATTTAAGGACCGCCCGGCGTTGGCGTATCTGGAGGCAGAGTTTGAACGACGTGCGGGATATCGGAACCAGGGACGACCCATGCCGCAGCAACAGATGCCGGAGCAATGGAAAGATAAGCAACCTGAAGAAATCAAACTGTATGCCGCAGCGAACCGACGTGTCGAACTGGAGGGAGCAGTGCGCGAAATGCGCCGTCTGGCCCGAGATGAGGGGGCACGTTATCGGGAAATGGCTCTGTTTGTACGCCATATTGAGGATTATGAGCCGTGGGTGGAGCCGATATTCAAGCAATATGAGGTTCCGGTGTTTCTCGATCAGCGCAGAAGCATTTTGCATCATCCCTTGGTGGAAATGATTCGGGCTTCGCTGGATATCGTCCAGCGGCGTTGGCGGTACGAGGATGTATTTCGTGCGGTTAAAACGGATCTGCTGTTGCCACAGGGTGGACGAGTCAGCCGCGAGGATATGGATCGTCTGGAAAATTACGCATTGGCCTGCGGGATACAGGGCAGCCGCTGGACAGACGGACGGCCATGGCAGGCTGTACCCAGCCTTTCGCTGGAGCTGGAGGAACAGGAGCGGAATCGTCAGCGGGACGAAACGTTGGATCTAATGGAGCTGTGCCGTGATGTGATCGTGACGCCTTTACGTGCGTTTGAGAAACGTTTGGGTAAGGCCCGGACTGCACTTGAGAAGTGTGAAGCGGTGTACTTGTTGCTGGAGGATGCGGAAATTGGGCATAAGCTGGATGACTTGATCCATCAGGCCGAGGAAGCGGGAAATCCCGAGCAGGCGAAGGAGCATCGTCAGGTATGGGATGCGGTGCTTGAGCTGTTGGATCAGATCGTCGAAATGATGGGTGACGAGAAGCTGGACACTTCTTTATTTGCAGGTGTGCTGGAAACGGGGCTGATAGAGTACCGTATGGGTCTTGTTCCGCCAGCTCTGGATCAGGTACTGGTCGGAAACACAGACCGTACTCGTGTAGCTGGTATTCAACATGTCTTTGTACTGGGTATGAACGAAGGTGTGATGCCAGCTGTATTTCATGAGGATGGCGTGCTGAACGAGCAGGAACGTACCGCGTTGAATGAACGGGGCGTTGAACTGGCACCGAATATGACAAGACGTCTGCTGGATGAACGTTTTCTTGCGTATACGGCGCTCACATCAGCCGGAAGCAGTCTGTGGATGAGCTACGCGGTAACCGACGAAGAGGGCAAGTCGTTGCTGCCGTCAGAGTTGGTACGCCATGTCCGTCAACTGTTCCCTGCTCTGGAAGAGCACCCGTTGGCTGCCTATCCATTGCCTCGGGACCTATGGGCGACGCAATGGGAGTATGCTTCCCATCCGTCCGAGGCATTGCCGCAACTGATCGCGCAATTCCGGCAATGGCGGCATGGTGGAGAGATTTTATCTCCCTGGTGGGAGGTATACAACTGGTATGCGGGCCAGCAAGGGCGTGAAAAGGACAAGCTGCGTCAGTTGCTAACCTCACTTTTTTACGAAAATCATGCCGAAATGCGGAAGGAAACGAGTCGCCGTCTGTACGGTAGCAAGCTGCGTACCAGCGTTTCTCGTATGGAACGTTTTGTCGCTTGTCCGTTTTCGCATTTTGCTTCCCATGGTCTTCGCTTGAAGGAGCGCCAAATGTATCGGCTAAAGGCACCGGATATCGGACAATTGTTCCATGCGGCGCTCGGAGAGATGGCGATGAATTTACGTAAACGGAACGTGAGCTGGGGCAGTCTCAGCACAGAGGAATGCCGACAAGAGGCGGAATCGACGGTGGAGCGTTTGGCTCCCCGCCTGCAAGGCGAGATTTTAATGAGCTCCAAGCGGTACGGGTACATTTTGCGCAAGCTGAAAGATATTGTGAGTCGGGCTTCGCTGATTTTGGGTGAACATGCGCGTAGAGGCAGCTTTGAGCCGCTGGAGCTTGAGCTGGGTTTTGGGCCGGGAGAAAAGCTTCCTCCTCTGACCTTTCGGCTGGACAATGGTGTGGTGATGGAAATCGTCGGACGAATTGACCGCGTGGATGTGGCAGAGGGAGAACAAGGCTTGCTTTTACGCGTCATTGATTACAAATCCAGCCAAAAGGATCTCAAGCTGCATGAAGTGTATTATGGCCTGTCCTTGCAAATGCTCACATACTTGGACGTGCTGCTGAATGCGGCAGAGGAATGGTTGGGCGAGACGGCTTATCCGGCGGGGACGCTGTATTTTCACGTCCATAATCCGATGTTGCAATCACCGAATGGTCTGAGCGCGGAACAGGCCCGTCAGGAGCTTCTAAAACGCTTCAAGATGAAAGGGCTATTGCTCGCGGATCGGGATGTGGTCGGACAAATGGACACAGCACTGGACAAGGGGTATTCCTCGATTTTGCCAGTTGCGGTCAAGGCGGATGGCAGCTTTTACAGCAGTGCGTCTGTCGCTTCGCCGGAACAGTGGGACAGCCTGCTGGCTTCGGTGCGCGATAATATCCGAACGATTGGGACACGCATGACAGAGGGCGATGTGGCGATTGAGCCTTATCGTATCCAGCAAGAGACGGCATGTACCTTCTGTTCTTTCAAACCTGTTTGTCAATTTGACGACAGTCTGGAGGGCAGCGGCTACAACCAATGGGGGAAACCCGGCAAGGATCAGATATGGGATTTGCTTGGGTCTGCACAGGAAGGGAAAGGAGGAATGGACCAATGATAAGCACATCAAGCACTAACGGAATACCCAAGCCGGAAGGCAGTATGTGGAGTGATGACCAGTGGCGTGCGATCTATGAATCTGGCAACAACATGCTGGTAGCGGCAGCGGCGGGGTCTGGTAAAACAGCGGTGCTTGTAGAGCGCATTATTCGTAAAATCGCCGATCCGCGGCTCGGTTTCAGCGTGGATCGGCTGCTGGTAGCGACCTTTACAAAGGCTGCTGCCGCCGAAATGCGCCAACGTATACGTGAAGCTTTGGAACGTGTGCTGGAACAGGAGCCGGATAGTGAGCATGTACGTCGTCAGTTATCGCTGTTAAATCGGGCGTCGATTACGACGCTCCACTCTTTTTGTATGGAGGTTATTCGCAGGCATTATCAGGCCATTCCCCTTGATCCCGGTTTTCGGATTATGAATGAGCATGAGACGGAATTGCTGCGGCAGGAGCTGCTGGAAGAACTGTTTGAGGAAAAGTATGAGGCTAACGATGAAGGCAGTACATTCCGCAGACTGGTGGACTGGTTTAGCGGTGAGCGTACAGATGATGCGATGTATGTGCTTGTTCAGCGCTTGTACGATTTTTCGCAAAGTCATCCCTGGCCGGAGCACTGGCTGAGGGAGACCGCAGCCACGTTCCGTGTAGAAGATGTGACGGCTTTGGGAGAGACGCCTTGGGTTCGCAGCATTTTGGTGGATGCGGCCCTTTCGCTGCGCGGAGCAGCAAGCCTGCTGGAGCAGGCTTATGAGACAGCTATGCAGCCCGGCGGCCCTGCGCCCTATGCAGTGACGCTGCAAGAGGATACCGCGATGGTGAAGGGACTATTGCAGGAACTGGAGACACAGCCGTGGGCCTCGCTGTATGATCACTTTCAAATAGCGGCCTTCGGCAAGCTCAAGCCAGTCAAAAAGGATCAGACTGAGCCTGCATTGCAGGAACGGGTCAAGGCGCTCCGTGAGGCAGCCAAAAAAATGATCACGGATATGAAGGCTTCCCTGTTCGGCAGGAGGGCGGAAGCCTATTTGGAGGAACTACATGGGGCGGCTCCTCTGATGGAGGAACTGGTGGAGACCGTAATTGCCTTCGGGGAACGATTTCAACAGCACAAGCAGTCCAAAGGGCTGGTGGATTTCGGGGATTTGGAGCACTATTGTCTGAAAATATTACGTCATCCCGACTCTACTCCGCACAGACTGCTGCCTTCGGACGCTGCACTCGAATACAAGGAGCAATTCGACGAGGTACTGCTGGATGAGTATCAGGATACGAATACGGTACAGGAGGATATCGTCAGGCTGGTATCCCGTGAAGAACCGGGCAACCGGTTTATGGTAGGGGACGTGAAGCAGAGTATTTATCGGTTTCGGCTGGCGGAGCCGGGTCTGTTTCTGAACAAATACCAACGATACGGTATGCAGGAGCAGGAAGATGGCTTTTTAATTGATCTGGCGCGTAATTTTCGTAGTCGGGTGGAAGTCGTTGATGCGGTCAATCTGGTGTTCCGGCAAATCATGAGCGTGGATGTGGCGGAAATTGAATACGATGAACGGGCATGGCTGGCGCATGGTGCTTCCTATCCTGAGCAGACGGAAATGGAAAAGGATGCTACATCCCCGTATGCACCTGAATTGTTGTTGGTTGATAAAGGCGGGCGCGGTCTTTCGGAGGCTTCGGAACTGTCCGAAACGGGTGATGAGTCCGCTTTACAGGAAGGCGAAATGGCTGAACTTGCGGAGCTGGAAACGGCACAACTGGAAGCTCGTGCAATCGCGCAACGGATTAAGGAGCTGACGGGAGATACAGGCCAACCGCTGTTGATTTATGACAGAGGGTTAAAAGCGATGCGTCCGGCAGTCTTCGGTGATATTGTCATTTTGCTCCGTTCGGCGAGCGTATGGGCACCGTTGATTGTAGAGGAGCTGCGTCTTGAGGGCATTCCGGCATCCGGCGAGCAGACGACAGGCTTTTTCAAAGCAACGGAAGTGGAGGTCATGCTGTCTCTGCTACACATTATTGATAATCCGCAGCAGGACATCCAGCTGGCATCGGTGCTTCGTTCACCGATTGTAGGCTTGACCGAGGATGAGCTGGCACAAATCCGGCTGCAAAAGCCGGACGGATTGTTTTATGGCGCTCTGTTGGCGGCGGCTGAGGCTGACCATACAGAGGAGAGCAAAAATGGAACGTCCAGGGATATGCAGGAATGGGACCTTTTCGCAGGAGATTCAACAACAGATGCCTCAGATATGGATGACGGGAATAGCGAAAATACGTTGCCTGCCCGATTGCGTTCGTTTTTGCGCGATTTGGAAGCGTGGCGGCAGGAAGCCAGACAAGGTAGCTTGAGTGCATTGATTTGGCGTTTGCTGGAGGAAACGGGATATCTGGATTGGGTAGGTGGATTGCCTGGAGGCTCCCAACGTCAAAGCAATTTGCGGGTGCTGTATGACCGGGCGAGACAGTATGAGACTGCAACCTCTAACCGGGGCTTGTTCCGATTTTTAACCTTTATTTCTCGCTTGCGAGAGCGAGGCGGTGATTTAGGCTCATCCAGTGGCGCTACTGAACCTGATCAGGCTGTCCGTATTATGACGATTCACAAGAGTAAAGGACTTGAATTTCCCGTCGTGTTCATCGCCGGAACGGCTAAAATGTTCAATCAGCAGGATCTGAATGCGCCGTTTCTCATGCATAAGGAGCTGGGGTTCGGTCCCAAATATGTGGAGGAACAAAATCGGGTCAGCTACCCGACGCTGCCTAATTTGGCGATCCGTCGACGTTCCCAGCTGGAGCTATTGGCTGAGGAAATGCGGGTGCTATATGTGGCGCTTACGCGTCCGCGTGAGAAGCTTATTATGACCGGAACCGTTAAGGATCTCACTTCACGCGCAACGGGTTGGGCACGGGCCAAAGAGCATACGGAAACGGTTTTACCTGATTATATGCTGGCAGCAGGCCGCAGTTATCTGGACTGGGTAGGTCCTGCGTTGATCCGACATCCTTCTGCCGCTGTACTGAGGGAAGCGGCAGGGGATCAGGAGGGGTACTATCACAGGCTGGAAACGATGCCGGGCGGGGATTGGCTATTCAGAATGATAGCTTCGGAGACTCTTTCCGGCTCTCGTTTGAATTTGGGCCCTGGGGAAGAGACTGTTAATGAAGAGCGTCAGCAGAAGACGGTAGCGTTGAAAAATGCCAAGCCGATCGACAAAAGGTGGCTCTCATCCGATTTCGTATCCAATAGCCCAGCAGATATGACAACAAGGACTGATGCAGATATTGCCGCTGCGCTTTCCTGGTCCTATCCGTATGAACGGGCAAGCAAGACGGCGGCGAATACATCGGTTACCGAAATGAAAAGATGGCTAGCGATGCAGGAAACTGGATCGGAAGATTGGATAAATTTGTCTTCTTTTCAAGTAGCCGAGTTACCAGAGGAGATGGAAGATTCTCAGACTGGGGGAAGTCGACTGCACTTGCGCAGACCCAAATTTATGGGTGACCGGGGATTGACGCCGACGGAACGTGGAACGGTGTACCATACGCTATTTCTGCATTTGCCGCTGGGGGGTGCGATGAACGCCGAGGTGATTGAGGAAACGAAGGCTCGTCTGCTGAACCAGCGCTTATTGCTGGATGTTCAGGCGAAGGCGTTAGATACGGATAAAATATTGCGCTTCTTCACCAGCGAGCTGGGTCGCAGATTGCTGGAGGCAACCCATGTGCAGCGTGAGCTTCCATTTACCTATACGATAGGAGCCGCTGATTTTTGGAGCCGCAGCTTGCCGTCGATGCTGTCCGCACAGGTAGCAGAGCCGGGATCGGCCGGGCAACAGCAGGAAAGCATGATGTCAGAGCCTGGCCACAATGACAGAGTGCTGATGCACGGGATCATTGACTGCTTGTTTGAAGGGCCGAAGGGGTTGGTTTTGCTAGATTACAAAACAGACCGGGTATCCGAATTTCGGACGGTGTCTCATTTAACGGAGCAATATCGTTTTCAACTGGAGCTGTACGCCCACGTGATCGAAGATATTACAGGTACAAGGGTTGCTGAGAAGTGGTTGTATTTTCTGGAGGCTGGAGAAAGTGTGAGATTGTAGCTATTTAATATTTAATGGACGAAATAGATAGGGAGAGAGGAGGAACAGCATGCGGATTTTGCATACGGGAGATTGGCATTTGGGGAGAACGCTGGAAGGGCGTAGCCGTTTGAAGGAGCAGGAGGCGTTTCTGGAAGAATTGGCGAAAATGGCCGACGATCAGCAGGCAGATCTGATTATGATGGCTGGAGACGTGTACGACTCGGTCAATCCTCCAGCCGCCGCCGAGCAGCTATTTTATGAAACGTCTGCCCGTTTAACGGCTGGAGGAAGACCGCTGGTCGTTATTGCGGGGAATCATGATCAGCCGGAACGGGTATCCTCGGTTACGCCGCTGGTGAGTCAGCGCGGAATTACGTTGCTGGGGCTGCCCAGCGGGGAAGCGGTGCGGATTCATACACCGCGTACAGGAGAAATGGCATGTATCGCAGCCTTGCCTTATCCTTCGGAGTCCCGTCTGAACGAATTGTTGTCCGAGGACGGAGACGAAACGGTGTTGCGAGAGGCTTACAGCCGTCGTGTGGGGATGCTGATGGCACAGCTCGGTACGGCGTTTCGGCCTAATACCGTTAATCTGTCCATGAGCCACATTTATGTGCTTGGCGGACTGGAGTCCGATTCGGAGCGTCCGATTCAGGTCGGGGGAGCCTATACGGTAGACCCGTCTGCACTAAGCATCGGGGCGCAATATACGGCTTTGGGGCATTTGCACCGCCCCCAATATGTGAAGGGTGACGGGCTGATGCGCTATAGCGGATCTCCGCTGGCTTATAGCTTTTCCGAAGCAGGGCAGGCCAAATCGGTCACGCTCATTGACGTGGTCGCAGGCAAGCCCGCACAGGTCGAGGAGCTGTATATTACGAGTGGACGCCCTTTAGTAAAATGGCGCGCACGGGGAGGTTTGGAAGAGGTGTACCGATGGCTAGACGAAGGGCTGGATGCGGACGCCTTTATTGACCTGGAAATTACGCTGGAGGAAGCGATGTCTCTGGGAGATATTCAGCGGCTGCGCAAAAGCCGCGAAGGCATTATTCACATCCGCCCGATGTATCCTGAAATGGCGGCGGCACAGCTGGAGCATCAGCGCTCAGAGCTGCCGGTTCACGAGCTGTTTCGGGCTTTTTATCAACGGCAAACGGGCGGAGCACAGCCGGATGACGGATTGGTGCAGCTATTTTTGGAGTTGGTGGAGCAGGATGATGCAAGGGACCAGGCCGAGGAGGAGGATGTATGAAACCGATTCTTCTGAAATTGGCGGGGTTGCAAAGCTACCGGGAGTCGCAGGAAATCCATTTTGAGGAGTTGACCGAAACCGGACTATTCGGGATCTTTGGCCCGACAGGCAGTGGTAAATCGACGTTGCTGGACGCGATTACGCTGGCTATGTACGGCAAGGTGGAGCGGGCGGTGAATGGAACACAGGGCATTATGAATCATGCAGAGGATACGCTGTCCGTGGCGTTTACGTTCGAGCTGATGTCAGCCCAAGGACCTCGTCGTTATCGTGTGGAGCGCCGATTCAAACGTGCTGGTGGCGTATCGGTGAATAATACGCTTAGTCGATTTATCGCGTTCACAGCGGACGGCGAGGAAGTCCTTGCTGACAAGGTGCAGGATGTGACGCGTTGTGTGGAGGAGTATATTGGCCTGAAAATGGACGATTTCACACGAGCTGTCGTATTGCCACAGGGGAAGTTTGCTGAATTTTTATCATTAAAGGGCAGTGAACGCAGGCAGATGCTACAGCGTTTGTTTCATTTGGAAAAGTACGGAGACCAGCTCGCACAGAAGCTGAGCCGCCGTGTGAAGGACAATGACGCTGCACTGAAAGCGCTGGAAGCGGAGCAGCAGGGACTCGGCGATGCGGGTGCCGAAGCGCTTGAACAGGCAGAGCAGCGTCTTAAAGAGGCTTTTGCCCATGCAGAGGCCTCACGCCGCGAGCTGGAGCGGGTGTCGCGCGAGACGGAAGCACTGACTAAAATTCGTGATCTCGTCCTAGAGCGCAGCCGCCGGGGGAACGAGCTGGAACAACTGGCGGCATTGGAGCCGGACATTGCTTCGCTGGAGTGCAAGCTCCGTCAGGCCTCCGCAGCCGAGGCATTGCTGCCTGCGCTGACAGATTGGAAGGAAGCTGTTGCCGAAGCGGATAAGCGACGGAAGGCAGCCGAAGAAGCGGCGGTGCAGGCGACATCGGCGCAGGAGGCTGCGGTTGTGTCTATGCAAGCAGATGAGCAGGCCCGGCAAGCTCTGGGTGCAGAGGAACCGAAGCTGTTGCTTCGAATCGACCAGTTGGAGCAGGCGCTGCAATTGGAGCGTGATACGGAAGCGTCGCGGACAGAACGGGACCGTCTGGCGTTAGAGCTTGCACAGAGTGTGCAAACCCTTGCTACATATGCCGAAGGACTCGCCAAGGAACAAGAGCTACAGGCGCGAGGATCGAAGCGGCAGCAGGAGCTTCAACAGGAATTGAAGCAAAATGAAGTGCGTGCAGATGAACGACGAATGCTTCAAGAGGCCATGCAACGGCTGCAACAGCTGGAGACGGCGGATGAGCAGCTACGCGAAGCAGAGCAGGATTGTGTCACACAGGAACAAAGGCTTGGCCAGGCTGACGAACGCCTGAAGCTGACGGAGCAGGAGACACTTGAGACGGAGGGACGTCGTTCCGCCCTTGCCGCACAGGCGGCTGAGGGCATCGAGGCGCTGCTCACGCTGGAGGCAGAGGTCACCGCCGATGTGTCGGCGCTGGCTGCCGAGGAAGAGCAGCTGCGCCATGAGCTGCGCGCCGAAGAGCTAGGCCGCCTCGCGCAGCACCTCGCAACCGAGCTACGCGAGGGCGAGCCGTGCGCGGTGTGCGGCTCGCTGCACCACCCCGCACCCGCCGCCACCGCGGCCCACGGTGCGGATGCCGCTGCGCCGGACGAGCTGCATCGCCTGCGGCTGAGCTTGCAGGAGCTGCGCCTTACGCTGCGCCAGCAGCTGCACGAGCAGCGCAGCTTGCTGGCGCAGCAGCCCGCCGCCGTAGACGCCAGCGGCGCGGCCGCCACGGGCGAGCCGGCCGCGCTCACCGCAGCGGCACCGCGCGGTGCCGC